>CAZNSM010000011.1:49536-58826 GCA_964575615.1 uncultured Pirellulales bacterium
CAAGCCCCATTCCGGCGTAGAGAGTCCCGTGTGGCAGCCTCAAGGCGGAGCCTTGGGGATGGCTGACACGATTTCGGCTTGTGTATCGAAAGGCGGTGGTGCTGTCCGCCATCCCCAAGTCCTGCGGACTTGAGGCTGCCACACGGTTGCCAGGGTGTTTTCACATACACCTCTGCATCCGGGACGAAAAGACTCCGGAGGCCCACCATACCTTCGCTGTACATGCGGGCGCCCTGGCGCGTCAATTCAGCCACGTGAGAACCCAGGCCGCATGGCTGGCAACCTCCAGGACGGTGTTGCGGGAATGGTCCTCGCAGTGGTGGATCACCTTGCTCCGATGGGTGCGTCGGAGATGGCCGCAAGGGGCACGGCAGGTGTTCCATATTTTCGGTTCACGAAGTTCCGTCCAGGCGCCGTGCCCCCGGCCATCATCCCGACCACCACGCTACAAATAACCGCACGCGGCCTCCGCCGTCTATTGTGGGGACTACGTATTCTTTCGGCGACAGGTCGAATGGCCGAATCGAAGGGAGGTGCTCCGCGAGGCCGCCCCGTCTCAGGCGACGCGGAGGAGGTCGAGGTCGGCGGCGGCCGGCAGCAGGGTCAGGCGCTGGACGTCGGCCAGCCGGCGGGCGTAGGAGCGGTCCCCGTCGCCGACGGTCTCGCGGACGGCCTCGTCGGCCGCTTCGTCCCGCAGCCGGCGAATGACCGCGCCGGCCAGCCACAGGAACGGATTATAAAAGTACACCACCTGCACGACATTCTGGATGAGATTTACCCATAGATCGTGACGTTTGACGTGAGCCAGTTCATGGAACAGCACGTCCCGCAGATGGCGCGAGCCCAGGGATGGCGCGAGATTGCGCGGCACCACGATCACCGGGCGGAGCAGTCCGCAGACCGCCGGCCGGGTGCCTTCCTCGGAAATCCGCAGATCCACTTTGCTGCGGACGCCCATGCGTTTGCGGCAGTAGAGAAGGATGTCGGTCATCAGGAAATTGGCGTCGGGCGAACGATCTACGCTGCGGCACGCCGCACACGCACGACGAACCACCACGACGCTCATCACGACGACGCCACCGAGCCACAGCAGCAGGAGTCCCCCTTGCCAGGTGATCGAGAGTGGCGGCTTCCCTATCCCAGCCGTGGTGGTCTGGGACTGTCCGGTGAGAGGCCGGGATAGGGAAGCACGCGCGTGTTCCGCTGCCTGGTGTGTGGTCGGGTCTGCGAAGGCAGCGTTGCCAGATGGCAAGAAGTGGGAAGGAGGACAGATGGGAAGAAAAGGACTCAGTGCCAGGAACACCAGCACCGCCGTGACCAGCCCGCATCGCAGGCCGGCACGGGCTTTCTTTCGAAGCATGAATTCCGCCAGCAGCGCGGCACCGATCAGCAGGGCCGAGATCAGCAACATCGGCAAAGCGAACGCCACGAAGGCCTCGCCCATCGTATTCAGTTGTCCAAGCGTCCATTCCATACGTTTTCCTCACCACTTAAGACGCCCGAATCGAAAATCTATTACAGCCAAAAACAGATTCTCTTGGAGCGTCCTGACGAAAAGACGGTGGAAACGGCCCTGCGCGGGGTTACAGTGAGGGTTGGGAGAACGAAGATTTTTTCGGTTCGCAGTCGCGTCGTAAGACGCTGTCCCGTTTGTAGTGACGCCGTCAGGCGTTACCGCTTTGTTACGGGTATGTTACGCTTGCTCAGGCAAGGGGCGACAACGCGAAAGGTCGTCCGCTGATACGTCGGGCGTACACCGCAAGACCGGCTCGAAATGGCGCTGGCTATATAGAGCGGTTCGTGGTCAAATGGTAGTCTCGCGACAAGAAGACAAGAGGGTTGGCGTCGGCAGCTACAAATGGCAGGACACGATGTTGGACGGACAGACTATTGACGTGCTGAGCATGTTTCTGATGGGGCCGCGTGAGGTGCTGGTCATCGTCATCGTCACGGCGGTGGTGGTGTGGCTGCGCGTGCGTCGTCGGCCGTAGGTTTCACTCCTTCTCCCAATCCCCTCTGCTTCGCTGCTGCTTGATCCGGCTGCGGTGCTTCTTGTCTTCGAGGCGGCGCTGCCGCGCGCCGGCGGGAACCTTCGTCTCTTTGCGGACCGGCTGGGGCGTCAGCGCGTCGGCCAGCAACTGAACGAATCGGTCCATCGCGGCCTGGCGGTTGGCCTGCTGTGTGCGGAACCGTTGCGAGACGACCCGGAGGACGCCCTGCTTATCGACCCGCGTCGCCAGCGCGCCGCGGACCCGTCGCTTCTGCTCGTCAGACAAACTCGGCGAAGCGCCCACGTCGAACAGCAGAGTCATCCGCGTGTTGAGCTTGTTGACGTTCTGCCCGCCGGGACCGCCGCTGCGCGAGGCCTTGAACAGAAGCTCGCTTTCGCTGATCTGCACGCCGCCAACGATGTCGAGCATGATGGGATTCCCTTCGCCTCAGGGCCACGGTTTCGATCCACACAACGGCCCGCATGGTAGGGCTCGGCGCGAGAATTGTGAAGTTTTTTTTGCGTCCGATATAGGTTGCCAGTTCCGGCAGGCGCCATGTTATCGGGTTTAAGCGGGGAAGACGGATCAGCCTGGGACGAATGACGGCGCCGATCGCGGCGCAGTTCGGGACCTGTGGGAGCCGGCGGGAGATCGCGACGATCCGACGGCGGTTTTCTCCTTTGAGTGCGCCGCAAAACCGCGGCCGGCCCCTCGCCCGAAAACCCTCAAGCCCGCGCGATTCGCATGCCGATGGACACATGCAGATGATATGAATCGACCCGTGTTGAAGGCGCACGACCTTCCTTGACAACAGCAAGAGGTCTCCCAGACAACTATCCTTCAGGAGTGGAGTCCGCGCCCCTGCGCGAAGCGGCAGGCAGGTATTTCAAACACACCCATGACGATGTACGGGAATACTCTAGCGCTCGCCCGGCAGGGGCCCCTTTTTTTGTCTGACCTGTCAACGCTCTGGGGGACCTCTTCATTTCATCCGCCCTCTCCCCTACGCTCGCGTGTCCGGCCCCTATCGTGCAGATCATGCGATCGGCCTGTCTGTATTCTCCGCCAACCAGCAGGAGAATGAACCCCGCCGACGCGTGCGCCGTACAGATTCAACGGCTTCCAACTGCGCGATTCGCAGAACCGCTAAATCCGTGGGAAGAAACAATAGTTATGATGAAGGAGACGACCATGAAGACTGTTGTGCCGACTTGTGTCTTTTTGGCGATCGCAGGCCTGCTCTTGAGCGGCTGCTCGACCACGCCGAAATCAGCGGAGGACAAGGTGGCGCTGGACAGCAAAGTCCAGGCCGCCGTGACCAGCGCCAGGCAGGCGGACCCCGATCTGGCGAAGTTCTTCGACACCGCCGTGGGGTACGCGGTCTTTCCGACCGTGGGCAAGGGCGCCATCGGCGTCGGGGGCGCGTACGGCAAAGGCCAGTTGTACGAGAAGGGGCAGATGGTCGGCTACTGCACGCTGACGCAGGCCAGCATCGGCCTGGCTCTGGGCGGGCAGGCCTACACGGAGATCATCTTCTTCGAGACCCAGACGGCGCTGGACCGCTTCAAGACGGGCAACTTCGCCTTTGCCGCCCAGGCCTCGGCGGTGGCGCTGAAGTCAGGTGCGGCCGCCAACGCCAAGTACGAGGACGGCGTCGCGGTCTTCACGATGGCGGAAGCCGGCCTGATGTACGAGGCCTCCGTCGGCGGACAGAAGTTCAGCTACGAGCCGAAATAGCCACCTCCACGCAAACGACGCTTCCTGGATCGCGACCGGGTCCAGGAAGCTTTTCTCGTTCCCCCACGGCATGAAGGAGACCCATCATGGCGCAGCAGAATCCACGAGCGAAAACAACGGTCATGCTGATCCTCATGATGATTGTGGTCGTGTCGGTGTGGGCGGCCATGGCGCTCGACTCCGAGCGGGCCATCGCCCAACCGGCCCGACCGACCGACGTCGACGAGCTGCGCCGCGGCAGGAACTTCATCGAGACGAAGGTCTACAGCGAGCAGGAGGACGGCGAGCTTCTCAAGCGGTTCGAAGGGCTGCGCGTCGCGGACGTCTCGGACGGCATGGACAAGGTCGGCCTGGCGAACGTGGGCCTGATGTCTCCCGAGATTCACGCCGCCTGGAAAGACACCAGGCAGTACAAGCATCGCTTCATCGGGATCGCCGTGACCGCCCGCTACGTGCCCACCAACGATGGTCCGGCCCCCGCGATGGAGACCGAGGCGTTCGACAAGTGGGTCGGCAAGACCTACGGCGAGGTGACGCCCGAGCCGTTCGTCCCGCTGATCCGCGAGGGGACGGCTCTGGTGATCGACGACGCCCAGACCCGCGACGTCGGAAGCATCGGCTCGAACAACATCATGGGCTGGAAGCTGCGGGGCTGCGTGGGCGTGGTCACCGACGCGACCGCCCGCGACACGGACGAGGTCGCCACCGAGGAGATGCCGCTGTACTTCCGCCGTCCCGGCCGGGGCATCCGCCCGGGACGCAACGAGGTCGAGTCGGTCAACCGCCCCATCGAGTGCGGCGGCGTCCTGGTCATGCCCGGCGACGTCATCGTCGCCGACGGCGACGGCGTCATCTGCGTGCCGCGCGAAAAGGCCCGCGAGGTCGCCGACTACGCCCGCGCCACCATGGACGGCGACAAGGCCGGCCGCCGCAACCTCTACAAACAGCTCGGCCTTCCCGAAGACGCCTCCGTCCGTTGACGCGGATCTCGCTCATCCGAAAAACCGCTCGTAGTCATCATGGCCGCCGACCCAGAACCAGGTCACTGTGTCCCCGTCCAAAACGCCCAGAGCACGATAGCCCGGCGAGAGACGCACAGACCAGACATTCTCTTCCCGACTGACGCACTTGAAACGGAGGGAAGGGTGGAAGGGGTCTTCCTGCCACAGGCGGTATGCCTTCTTCGCGGCGGACCTGATCTTGCCATCCAGACGGCGATATGCCTGCTAAAACGATGGTACAGTCGCCGATTTCACAGCTTCTCAGGGTCTAAAGGGCTCGCCTTGCCCTCTGCGACCTCCTTGCGGGCCTGGCGGGCCGCCGCAACAAGGTTGCCTTCGGTCCGAGAGAAAGACTCGTTCCACGAAGCCTCGTCGCGCAGGTCCTCGATGTACTCGCGCAGATGTTCCACTACCCGCTCCTGGACATGCTCGGGCAGTGTCTCAAGCATCTTGAGGATGGTCATGCTCGCGTCTGAAGCCATACGTCTCCTCGTTCATGCCGCAGGATGCACATACAGGCAAGCGTCGACAATCACGATGATAACCTGCTGGCCCCCTGTCTGCAAGAGAATCTGCATGGAGGCAGGGACTCTCTGGTAAGCCGTATCCCGCTGGCGCCTCTGCACCGACAGCTCGGCCTGTCTGAAGACGCCTCCGTCTGTTGATGGGGGCGCATCGCAATAACCGACTGCGCGGGCTCCTCAGGCCATCACTGGCGGTGGAGGTTCAGCACCTTCGGATGCACGAGCTTGCGGTAGTCGGCCATGTCCAGACGAACCGCCTTGGTGTGGCTGCCGGCACGAAAAACGATGTGATCGTCCTTCTCCAGAGCCTTGTCCATGACGGTGTCGAGGTTGAAGAGATTGCCGAAAGGCGGCTCGGCCCCCACCTCGCAGTCGGGGAACAGGCGTGCGATGTCCTCCTCATCGGCCAGTTCCGTCGACTCGGCCCGGAGCTGCCCCTTGAGGGTTTCCAGGTCGATCTTGGCGTCGGCAGGCAGGACGCACATCAGGAACCGGCCGTCGGCCTTGACGATCACCGGCTTGGCGACAAACCGGCCCGGCTCGTGCTCGATCTGGGCCAGCCGCTGCGCGCTGAAGACCGGCCGGTGCTCCAACACCTTGTACGGCACCCTCGACTCGTCGAGAAACTCGAAAATCCCCATCGGACACCTCCCTGCATCATCCGTTCTACTGATCTGCCGGAGGCTTCGGGTGCCTGCACCGGGCCCCCAGGCACACAACGACTACAGGGTCTACGGACGCCCCGCCGCCCCGGTTTGCACAAAACCCGCCGGATGGCTGTTGGGATGGGCCCCAGGCCCCTGCGGATTGTCTACGGCCTGGAAGGGCCGCCGCTGATCTTGCGCAACCAGGCATCGTCGACCACGATGGCTTCCTTCTGTCCGCGACGTTCCAGGATGATCTGGCCGGTCACGTCCTTCAGTCCGTTTCCCTTGGGGTCGCTGATCCGGAAGAACGGGCGGTCGAGATCATCCTTTACGAGCACCTGCTGGAAATGGATGTTCCCGCCGGGACGGTCGCCCGAATTGACGCTCTGCACGAAGATCGGCGGAAAGAACGAATCCTGGCGGGCGCAGTCGCGCAAGACCGAATCGATCACCTCGATGCGCACCGCGTCCCAGGGATTGAACTGACAGGACCTCCCGAACCAGGGCCGGCTGGCCCACATCAGGCGCCCCCGCGCGGAGCGGCATCACCCATACACCATACCAACCGACGAAACTCACCAGGAACAGCCGTTTCATTTGAAGACCTCGTATCATCGATTTCCGCGGCTCAAGACACGGCATAGGCCAAAGCCCATCCTACCCGTCCTCGCCGGCGAGGCCAAAGGATTGTCCAAACCGGCCGTGCAGGCCCCGCACGGATCGCGGGCCTACGAGCTCGCCGGCGAGTTCGCCTGCCTCAACTTCCCCGACGAAATCCAACGGTAGACTTGCATGCGCAACGGCTATAAGCACAGGTGCGCGGTTGTGGAGGCAGGACCCTGGCGAAAAACGCTTCTCCGCAACTAGGGCCGGTGATACAATGCATGTGCTGGCGAACATCGGCTCGACGCAGCAGTCCTTTGAACCGGAGTCAGAGTGAACATCCGCTACCATACGGCTTCCGACAGCGGGATGCCGCATATCCGTGCCCATGGCGTCACGGAGCAGGAAGTGAAAGATGTCCTGAGCAACCCCGGCCAGGACCGTCCGGGTCGCGACGGCTCCCGCGTGGCTATAGGTCAAACACGGGGCGGACGCTACCTCCGAGTCATCTACGTGGCGGAGGCCGAGGCGCCGTTTGTGATCACCGCCTATGAATTGAAAGGCAAGCCGCTCACGGCGTATCGAAAGCGTCGCAGACAGACGAGAGGCAAATGATGGAAGACCGAAAGTACCCTCAGGGCTGGGACGAAGATCGGGTCCGGCGTGTCATGGACCATTACGAGCAGCAGAGCGAGGAGGAGGCCGTTGCCGAGGATGAAGCCGCTTTCGAAGACGAAGCTCTGGCCACGGTGGAAATCCCCAAAGAACTGGTCCCGGCCGTCCGCACCCTGATCGCCGACTACGAACGCCGGCGAAAAGCCAGCGCTTAACCCTCCGGCGGGCTGGCCTCCGGCCGCGAACGAGATCCGAGCGAAGCCTGCCCTGAGCGTAGCCGAAGGGAGATACGGCCTCTGGCCGCCGTTTCACGCAAAAGACCCGGGTGCCGCTTGCGAAGGAGCTTGCCGTCGCGGTGGCAGAGTCAGTGATCCCCGGCCGGAAGGAGACGATCGCGGGCGCTGAAACCCAGGATCAACAAGACCAAGGTCAAGGCGATTCCTCCTTCAACCAGGGCTGCCAGCACCAGGTCGCCGACCCGGGCCCACACGAGAATCGAAAGAGCGGCAGCCGGAAGAAACCAGAGCGGCCAGAAGATCAACCTGGACCATGGAAACGAGCGGAAGCGTTTTCGACCGGTCTTTTCGGTGGGCCGCCCTCCGACAAAACGCTGCTTCTCCCCGTAGAATTGCACACCACAATGAGGGCACCGCGCCACCCGTCCCGGCAGAACGCCCCCACACCTGCCGCACTCATATCGCCTGGTGACCCAATTGGGTTCGCTCCGTTTGCGGACCTTCTCTGCGAACAGTGGTTTCCTCAGCCAGGCCAGGACGGCTGGCCCGAATCTCATCGAGGTCAGAGCGATCACCAGTGTCCCCAGGGCCAGCCACACTCCCAGTGCAACGACGACCTCGATGGCGAGTGTGTCGGGAGGCCGTGAGGGCCGGGCCAGTTGGCCGGACACCAGAGCGACGGCCGGGATCATACCGAGCAGAAGGTTTCGGGCGAAGATCGCCAGAATCAGTCCGAAACCAAGGCCGAGCACCAGGAGGTCGCGTCCCGGAAGCCCCTGAAATCCAAGAAGCCCCAGCCATTTCTCATGGGGACCGACCGCCGCCGCCGCTACGACCACGGCGCCGCCGACACCCAGCAGCCATCCCGGTCGAGCGAAGGAGGCGGCGCCCTTCTGGCGTGCGCCGGACAGGCCGCACACACGCAACGTGCCCCAGGCGAAGGGGACGGTCAAGGCAAACGCCGCACACGCGGCCAACCACGGCAACAGCGCGGACAGCGGAGGCCGGGAGGCCACGAGGCAGCGCAAGAGGACAGACAAAGACGCGAAGAAGGCCGGCACCTTGCGCAGGCTGTCGAGTTGCTGGTCCATCAGGGGCATCACGTGGTTTGGCAGGTACTCGTTGGAGACAAATGCCAGGAGAGATCCCTCCCCCGGGTAGCAGGACGCGGCGTGGGCGATCACAATGGCCGGCAGACCGAGCAAGACGAGCGACACAGTGCGCAGGAACCAGCGCAGCGAGCTGCGATTGAAGTCATAGCCGAACAACTTCCTGTCCACCTTGTCCAGCCAATCGGTGAGGGCGAGGCTGAGGGCGCCTGTGAGCAACGAGGGCAGGTACGACCAGGCGCCGAGTCCCAACAGGCGCGCCAAGGACGCCAACACCGCAACCGTGACCATCGTCAGCAGAATACTCAGATCCCGTCTGTCGTCGTCCCGACACGAGATCCAGAACATCGTACCCAGTCCCAGAACGTAAGGCCACGTGGCGAATCCAAGGAGCCGATGGGGGACAATGCACGTGACCTGCGTCAGGAACAAGGTCGTGAAGAGCCGCCACGTGCTACTGCGGTCAAAACCCTGCTTCGCGGCGTGTACGGCCGCGACAGTGTGCAGGGGAATCCAGAGCAGGAGACTGTGGCGATATCCCAAGAGCCAGGCCAGAGCGACGCCGACGATACCGTATGCCATGCCGGCCAACCATTCGACTTTGCTCAATCTTCTCATCTTCAACCGCCATGAGGCCCGAATGATACGAGACGCAATGCCCACTGATCATGCCGCTGCCGTGGGCAGGGTTGGTCCCATATCAAGTCCGGGCGATGTCACTTCCCGGGATTGCCGACACATCCTCAGGCCTCGTCGAGGGACAGCCGGCGGTCTCGGGATGCCCGAATATTGCCCCGCGTACGTCTGATCGGCTTGATGGCTGGGCA
>CAZNSM010000012.1:0-18528 GCA_964575615.1 uncultured Pirellulales bacterium
ACCGCAAGACCAACGACCGCGAGGCGGCCATGCTCAACGGGGTTGAGGTCGGCCTGGACGAAGGTCTGCCGCTGGAAGATGTGCGGACGTATGCCCATCGTCTGTACGAGCAGTTCCACCGGCCCGTGTTCCTGACGCGAGGCCCTCGCGGAATTCTCGCCGTCGATCGCGACGGTCTTCACGAGGTTCCGGGGCTTCAACTGCTCAAGAAGCTCGATCCGGTCGGGGCCGGCGACACCGTGACGAGCGCCCTGGCATTGTGTCTGGGAGCGGGCGTATCCTGCGCGGAAGCGGCCGCGTTCGCCAATCTGGCGGCGGCGGTGACGGTTCAGAAGCTGTTTCAGACGGGCACGGCGTCGGGCGAGGAGATCCTCACGGTCGGCCAATCGCCGGACTACATCTATCAGCCGGAGCTGGCCGAGGACCCGCGAAAGGCTCGGTATCTTGAAGGAAGCGACATCGAGCTGTGCGAGGAGGCGATTCCGTTCGGCCGGATCAAGCACGCGGTCTTCGACGCCGACGGCACCGTGAGCACGCTTCGCCAGGGCTGGGAGCAGGTGATGGCGCCGGTGATGATCGAGGCGATTCTGGGCGAGCAGTACCGCACCGCCGACGTGTCGGTCTACGAGAAGGTGCGCCGCCGCGTGCTCGAATACATCGACCAGTCGACCGGCATCCAGACGATTCTCCAGATGGAGGCGCTGGTCGAAATGGTCCGCGAGTCCGGCTTCGTGCCGGCCGACAAGGTCCTCGACAAGTTCGGCTACAAGGACATCTACAATCGGGCCCTGATGGAGGTGGTGAACCAACGCATCGCCCGGTTCGAACGCGGGCAGCTCGACGTCAGCGATTTCACGGTCAAGGGGGCCGTCGATTTCCTGGCCGCGCTGCGCAATCGAGGCGTCACGCTGTATCTGGCCAGCGGGACCGACCGGGAGGACGTGGTTCGCGAGTCCCACGTGTTGGGCTACGCGGAGTTCTTCAACGGGGGCATCTACGGCGCCGTCGGCGATGTCACCGAGTACTCTAAACGCATGGTCATCGATCGGATCATGACGGAGAACCACCTGTCCGGCCCCGAGTTGGCGGTCGTCGGAGACGGTCCCGTCGAGATGCGCGAGTGCCGCAAGCGGGGCGGCATCGCCGTCGGCATCGCTTCGGACGAGGTCCGCCGTTATGGTCTGAACCCGGAGAAACGCACGCGCCTGATCAAGGCCGGCGCCCAGGTCGTCGTGCCCGACTTCTCCCGGTGGCACGACCTGCTCGATCTCCTTTTCGGCCGATAGACGATCGGCGCGAAGGTCCTTCCTCGTCCTGACAACACAAAAGGGGCCCGCACCTCGATAGTGCAGGCCCCTTGGCATACCTTCGGCCACGAGATTGGTCGTTATTCGACGGTGCCCAGCAGCTCGATCTCGGCGATCTGCATGCTGTTGGCCGAGCCGGGAGCCCGGACGGCCGTGAACAGCAGTTGATAGTGCGCGTAGGCCACGTCATTTTCGAACACGATGGGCGTGGCGTTCCTGGTGAAACGAGGCCAGGGGTCGGCCTGCGCGAAGTCCGGCACGTCGCCGCCGGCGATCAGCGTGTACGGCCCGTCGATCCCCTCGTTCGAGCCATACAGCTCGAAGGCCACCGGATCGCGTTCGACCGCGTCGTTGGCGGTCGTCAGCGTCAGGCCCGTCACGACCGTGGCGCCAACGGACGGAGTCACCCGAATGCCGGTCGGCTCGGTTTCGCCTTTGAAGTGCAGGAACTTCGTGTTGACGTTGTCGTCGATGGCCAGGTCCGGCGTTTCGGCGGCCGGCCAATCGCCGTCGTCGGGAACGCCCACGACCGCATCGCCCGGCGTCGTCACGTCGGTCGCCGTGGGGGCGACGAACGGTTTGCCGAACCCGATGTCATCGACGTAGACGGTGCCGGCGCCTGCGGCCTTCGGACTGGTGGCGCTGCCGACGCCGATCACCATCTTCTCGATCCGGCCAAGGTTCACGCCGGACAGATCGCTGTACGGGATCTTCCATTCCTGCCACGTCGGGCGGACCGTGATCGCCGCATCGGCATTCGCGACCGTTGCGCTCTTGCCGGCGCTGTCCTCCAGCCGCACGTACATCGCATCGGCGGCGTTGCCCTCGGGCTGCGCCACGCCGATCTCCGCCGTCTGCCAGTTGCCCGTCACGTTGCCGCTCGTCGCGATGCTGGAGAACTCGGCGGCGGTGGAAATGGCCCCATCATGACTGCACACCGCCAGGCCGATATACACGTTGGCGGCCATCTGGATCTCCAGCGCCGGACTGACCACGATCTCGGTCCAGGCGACGCCGTCCGTCGAATGATGGGCGGTGAAGACGTTGCCCGTGCGGGTCAGACGCACCCAGTGCGGAAGCGGGATGTTGGCCACATCCGTATTGGCGCTGGCCTGGCCGGCCACCGGACGACGCTGGAACGACAGGCCGTGCGACGGCGTCGGCGTCAACGCCGTGAAGGCGTGCTTCGAGCCGGGCTCGAGCGTCTCGCGGATCATCACGCCCGCCTTGGCCCACTCGTTGCTGAGGACCAGGCTGTCGACACGGACGGTGATTGAGCCGTTGCCGCTGAGGTTCTTGTACGCGTAGCGGAACTGGTCCGTCGTGTCCCAGATGTCGGTGCCGATGGCGCTCATGAGGACTCCGCCATCAGCGGTTTCGACGAAGGACGGCGCGTTGCCTCGCACGTACAGCACGAGGGTGTCGGCCCCGTGGCCGGTCCAGTTCTGGGCGGTGTCCCAGGTCCGTTCGGCCTCGGAGTAGAACGGCGATCCTGAATTGTCGTAGGTCAGCGGCATCGACTGCCGGCCGCTGCGGACGATGGTCCTCTCGGCGAACGGCGCGTCGAGATAGCCGACTGTGGAGCCGGTGTTGTTGACCCAGCCGTCGAGCCACGTGTCGAAGATCGTCGTGTGGGCATCGATGTCGTCGTTGTAGTCTTCGAATCCTTCGATGGTTTCGTATTCCTGCGTGATGAAGCTCCAGACCGGTCCGGCCCATGTGCTGATGGCCTCGGCGTCGTTGACCTCGGCGACCTTCCAATAGTAGCGCGATCCGAACTCGACATCGGCCGGGCTGTAGCTGGCTGTCGCGGTCGTGCCGGCCAGGGCCGTGCCGTTGGTCACGGCCGACTTGCTCGTGCTCAGATAGATCTCGTGCGAGGCGGCCTCGCGTCCGGCGCGCCAGCTCAGCGTGGTTGCGGGGCTCACGCCGATCGTGCCGTCGGCCGGCTGCGGCTGGCGCGGGTGAGCGGGAATGTACAGGAAGCGGACCTCGCTCAGGCCGTATTGCGGCATCATGCCATAGCCGCTGTTGACGGTCATCCGGACGAACCTCGCGGCCACGCCCTGGAGGTCCACCGTCGTGTTGGCGGCGTAGGTTGACTTGGCGGTGGCCTGGGCCAGTTGTACGTCGCCCAGGGCGGTCCAGTCGGCGCCGTTCTCGGAGTATTCGACGGTCACGCCTTTGATCCCGAAGCCCAGCAGCAGCTCGAACTGCACGTTATAGTTCCAGACGAGCATCTCGTAGAGCTTGTAGACGCTGTCGAACTCGTATTGAATCCACACCGGCTCGGCGTCCGCCGGCCGGGCGAGCCACATGTCGCCGCTGTCGATCGAGTGCTGATCGTCGGCGTTGAGGCCGGAACCGTTGATCGTGTTCTCGGGCCCCGCTCCCGGGTCCGAGGTGGCGTTGGTGGTGGCGATGATGTCGGCAATCGCATACGCGAATGGTTCGGCGGTGAAGCTCCACACGTCACCCTTGAAGACCGTGAAGTCGGGGGCGCCGTTGACCTCATCGATGCGCCAATAGTAGGTTGTCCCGAAGTCGAGCACGCCGGGCGGATCAAACGTGGTGCCTGACTGGCTCTGACTGAGCAGGACGCCGCGTGGGTTGCTCCGGCTGGCGGCGTTGACGTCGTCGAACGACGCGCCGAAGTAGACGTCATGCGTGACGGCGGATTCGCCCGCGGCCCAGCTCAATACGACGTCGCGCGGGATGTCGCTCGCGCCGTCTTCGGGCACGGGCCCGGAGGCGGTGTTGATCGACTCGGCGTACTCGGCCACGGCGATCAGGTTCTGGATATTGGCCGGAGCGCCGCTGTGGTCCTCGATGCGGACGAACCCGCGGAAGGTGTCGCCCGGCAGGTAATGCTTGACCCAGCCGGCGGCGTTGCCGTTGTTGTCCACTGCCAGGACGGTCAGGTTGTCAGTCACCGTCGGCGACGTCGGCCGCGTCGACGACCACGGCGTGACCAATCCCCACTGAATCCCCATCTCTGTGAACGTCACCTGCTGGTTCTGGTCGTTCGGCCCGGTGGCGGCGTTGAACCCCAGCACCTGGACGGCGCCGTTGGAGCCCCAGGTCGTTCCAGTGGTCCCGCGATAGTAGAAAGGCCAGTCCGAATACCAGACGACCTTGCCGCCGGCGTCCAGATACCGACGGATCGTGCAGTTGGCGTCCTGGGTCTCAGCTACCGTGCTCGGGACGACGTCTCGACACATCACGACCACGCTGAGCCGTCGGTCGGCGATGCGGTCATCCATCCAGGTTTTCAGCGCGGCCGCATCGAGCACTTCATACCCCGCCTGCGCCAGCGCATCGCGCACGGCGATTCCGTCTCCCGCCCAGGCGGTGCCTTGACTTGCGTCCCAGTAGGCGACGCGAATGTACGGACTGCCCTGGGCCTGGCCCACGGCGACGGCCAACAGCAACATCACGACAATGAGATGCTTCAATCCCCTGCACATGAGTGTTCTCCTTCCAGAAACCCAAGAAGACGATCGAGCTTCATCCGACGAATGTCAAAGTTCCGTTCCCCGCAGCGTCCTGCGACGCCGCTGCCGCGGGGGTACCTCCAGATTTTTCCTTCAGACGTGAAGTGCTGTTGGATTCGCGATCACCTCCTTCCTTCGGCCAACACGCCGGCCACGAGATCGAATTGACGAGCCGGAAATCCTGGGTATGAGGTCTCGCCCTTCAGCCTCGGTTCGTGTGAAGCGGCAGACCCGACACCAGAACCTCCGACCGATAAAAGAACTGATCCGCCGGCTCGGCCTTCGGGGGCCGAGACCGCTCTGACCACAGTAGGTCCGAAAAAACACCATTCTGGGCCTCTCTATTGATACCAAACCCGTGGCGGGCAGGCAACAATAATCCCTCACGCACCAGCTCTCTCTATCGACACAAAGCATCGCGGCCTTCAGGCGTGGACGCCGGACGACGCGCCCGGAATCGCAGTCTCGGCTGTTCTCGGCGGCTGGTTTCGACGCCGGGCGCGGACGATCCGGACGAAGCTGGGCGGGTTCCCGATCCACGCCTGGATGGAGAACCCGCCCGGATGCTCAGCAAGTCTCGGCCGGACGCCGCTACTGGTCCGCGACAGGTCGGCCGAAGGTGATGTCGTCGATGTAGATCAGGCCGGCGCCGCCCGAGGCCGGGTTGTCGCGCTCGCCCACACCGATGTACATGCGCTGGACGCGGTTCATCTTCACCCCGGCGGAGGTGAACTCCTCCAGCGGAATGTGCCACGCCTGCCATTCGGGCCGCAGGACCGCCAGCGGATCGGGGTGCGCCACGACCGCGGCTTTTCCGGCGTTGTCCTCCACGGCCACGTAGAGGGTGTCGGCGGCATTGCCGACCGGCTGTTCAAGCCCGATCGAGGCCGTCTGCCATTGCCCGGTGACGTTGCCCGTCGTGGCGACGCCCGAGAACTCGGCGCCGGTGACCGCGTTGAGGGTGGTGCTGGTTACGGCCAGACCGATGTAGACGTTGGCCGCCATAGTGATCTGAACCGACGAAGCGGCCGGGTCCGCAGTGATGCTGACCCACGTCACTCCGTCCTCGGATCGTTCGGCGGTGAACGTGTTGCCCGAGCGCGTCAGTCTCACCCAGTGTGGCGCCACGAGACCGGGCTCGTTGATGCTCAGGCTTGTGCCGTTCATCGTGGGGCGATATTGCAGGGCCACGCCGTTTTCCGGCGTCAGCACGACCATCGCGTGGGCCGAGCCTGGGTCGATGCGCTCGCGGATCATGACGCCGCCCTTGGCCCAGGGCCAGGTGTTCGCGATGCTCTCGACCCTCGCGACGATGGAGCCGTTGCCGCTGAGGTTCATGTAGGCGAAGCGGAATTGATCGGCGGTTCCCCAGATGTCCGCTCCGATGCCGCCCATGACGATGCGGCCGTCGGCGGTCTCCAGGAAGGCCGGCGGATTGCCTCGGAAGTGAACGGTCAGGGTGTCGGCGCCGTACACCGTCCAATCCTGCGGACTGTCCCAGGTCCGTTCGGCCTCCGAGTAAAATGGCGAGGCCGTGTTGTCGTACTCCAGCGGCATGGACTGCGTTCCGCCGTGGACGATGGTCCGCTCGGCGAACGGCGCATCGAGGTAGCCGACCGTCGCGCCGGTGTGGTTGACCCAGCCATCCAGCCATGTGTCGAAGATGGCTTCGCCGACGTCGAGATTGTCGGTATAGCTCTCGAAGTCGTCGATGATCTCATAAGCCTGCGTCGAGAAGCTCCAGACGTCGCCTTTCCAGAGGGGGGCCGGCTCGACTTCATTGACTTCATCGATTCTCCAGTAGTAGGTGCCTCCGAACTGGGCCGCATCGGGCACATAGCGATTGCCGGTGACGGTGGCGGCGGGTTCGGCGCCGGCGGCTACGGCGTCGGGATCGGTGCCGAAGTAGACCTGGTGGGAGGCTGCCGCCCGGCTCGGACGCCAGCTCAGGGCCGTCGCCACGTCCACCTCGACTTCGCCGTCGGCCGGCTGGGGTCGGGTCGCGTAGGCGGGGATGGACAGGAAGCGGACCTCGCTCAAGCCGTACTGGCCCAGCGCGCTCCAGCCGCTGTTGACGGTCAGCCGGACATACCTGGCAGCCACGCCGCCGAAATCTACGGTCGTATTGTAGACGTACCCCGGCCTGGCGGTTGCCCGGGCGAACTCCACGTCTCCCAGCACGGCCCAGTCGGCGCCGTCCGTGGAGTGCTCGACAGTGACGCCCTTGAGCCCGAAGCCGAGAATCAGCTCAAAATCCACGTTGTAGTTCCAGACCAGCATCTGGTGCAGTTGATAGACCCGGTCGAACTCGTACTGAATCCAGACCGGATCGGCGCCGCTCGGCGTGCCCAGCCACATGGCGGAGGCGTCCGTTGAGTGCTCGTCGTTGGCATTGAGGCCGGAGCCATTGATCGTGTTCTCGGGTCCTTTGCCTGCCTCCGACGTCGCGTTGCTGGTCGCGACGACATTCTCGACGGGATACGCCAGCGGCTCGGTCGTGAATGTCCAGACCGGCCCTTTGACGATCGTGCTGTCCGGCGGCGCGTTCACCTCGTCGATCCGCCAGTAGTAGGTTTGGCCGAGTTCGAGACGGCCCGGATCGTACGTCGCGCCGCTCTGGCCCTGACTGACCAGCACGCCTATGGGATTGCCCCGACTGGCGTTGTTGACGTCGTCGAACGACGTCCCGAGATAGACATCGTGCGTCTGGGCGAATGCGCCGGGCGTCCAGGCGAGGTCCGCGTCCCGCCAGATGTCCGTGTCGCCGTCCGCCGGATCGGGGTCGGTCGGCAGGTCGCGACGCGGCAGCGGCGGCTCGGCTCCAAAATACACCCTGTCGAACCAGACCTTTACGTTCAGGTCGCTGCCGACCATCGGCCACCAGGTCCCCTTCAGCATCAAGTAGAGAGTCACAGTTTCGCCGGCCTGATCGCCCAGGGTGTCTCCGGTGTGCGTATACTCGATGAGATAGGTCTGGGCGGCAGGGGTCAGATTCACTTTCCGCTCCACTTGGGTGGGCCAATTGGCATTGTTGAGGTTCGTCTGGACCAGGACCACCATCTCGCGGCTCTGCTGTGCTTTGGCGGTGAACCCGATGGGGTAGGTCTTTCCCGGCTCCAGCAGCAGGCCGCTCTGGGCGATCCCGATGCTGGCGGTTGCCGCCGAGTTGGTCACATCGAGCAGGACCGCGTTGGCGCCCGAAAGCCCGGCGCTGCGAACGACCGAAACGTCGAAGCCGGTCGTTCCGTAGCGGCCCCATCCGGTCAGACCGTCGTCAAATTCGCCGTTGACGATCTGGTTGTCCTGGCCGACAGCGAGACCGCCGGCCCAGCCAAGAACCAACGTCAATGCCATCACACGGATCAGCTTGTTCGACATGATCGTCCTCCTTCAAGAAAGCTCTCAGATCGTCCACAGGCAAATGTACGTGCGTTTCATCTCTGCCGTGTGCCCGGCAGAATGCACTGCATTGCGGCCTCCGACACCACCTTCGATGTGAGCCGTTCCGGCGGGGTGTCTGGTTCATGATGCCGCGCTCCGGCGACAAGCTCACGAAATTGCGCTTCCGTACTGCCCCATTTGTACCAGATCGCGGCCCCCGGAACAACAGGAATTCCCTTTTGCCGGTTCCGGCGCGTGCACTGCGTGTTTGGAGGTAGGTTCCTGCCGAGGCCAGCAAGGGGGCTGTCATCTTGGAGAGCGTGGCGGATGTCATTTCGACTAAGAGCTTGCCCCTTCAACTGCGTTCAGGGCAGGCTCTGAGCGAAGTCGAATGGGGCGAAGCCCGCACGGAGAACTCTGGCCGAGGATAAGGCAATAGCCCCTTCGCCGCCAGATTCCTCCACTACGCTATGCTCCGGTCGGAATGACAAAGTCGATTGCAGCCCCCGGGGAACGTTTACCTACAAACATCAAGTGCACCCGGTTCCGGCGCTGCTGTCCTGGGGTGTGTGGCTTGCCCTCTGCCGGCGCCTGCACGGTTTTGCAGGGGCGACTCATCAGGATTGACGATGAAGAATACGCACTTGCCACAATAGACGCCGGCGGCCCAGGCCGTATCATAGGATCGTTGCCCATGGAAGGGCGGTGGGCACCGTTTCTTGGGAATGGATTCTTACCGTACGGTCAGGGTGATGAACGAGGGGGAGGCGGTGCCCGCCATTGCAGTTCCGGCCTTTCGTGGCCGACGGAGGTCAACAAACTGATGGTGATGGGAGCATCCCGACGTACGCCGGGACACTCCCCAGACCGGCGTTTCTACGGCAGGTCGATGCCCCAGAAGAAGGGGTCCCACGTCCAGCCGCTTCCACTGCCTTCGGTGACTTCGACGGAGATCTCTTCCCAATCTACGAGTAACCCGTCGAGGTACACTCTCACGCGGATCGTGTATGTGCCCGCCAGGCTCATCTTCATCGCCGCCTCGTGGTAGAAGTAGCTCTCATCCGTGTCCTCGACAGGGCCCTGAGGGCTTTCCCAGTACAGGTCCACGGTGCCGGTCCGGCCGCTGAGACGCGCCAACGAAACCGACTGCGAATAGCCGCTCGTCGGCCACCTGCCGAAGACTTTCACGACAGTGTTGCTCGACGTGGTCGGGTTTGTGGGTGTGACCTGGACATCGCAGATCACGTCCCGCATCGCGGGCCCCGAACCCTCGACGACCTTGAACGTCAGTTGTTTGCTGCCGGCCAGACGGTCGTCGCAGTACGACTGCACGATCGCGAAGTAGTTCCCCTTGGCCAGTTTCCCCAGCGGTTCCTGGCACAGTCCCGCGAACCAACTCGAACTGCCGGTCGTCGATTCGCTCCAGTAGATCTTGACCATGAAGGTGCTTCCGATCCGCTGGGTTTCCGTCCGGACCAGCCTCAGGGGGTCGGCGACCGTCGCGCACAGCACCACGGACGAAGCCGTGGTCGGCTCGGCCGGCTCTACGGAGAGGGTTTCGATGGCGCCTTTGCGAACCAGAGACGGAAACGTAATGCCCTGGGCGGCGGCGGTGCTCGCCAGCGCGAGCAGCGCGCATACGATGACTTTAGACTTTCCCATGGTCCTGCCTCCTTGCAGAAACTCGTTTCGGGTGTTCCCCGCCTCACGTTGATACGGGTGTGCCTTTGACAGCGGCGTCCTCCAGACGCGCCGACACGCCCGCACTATACGCCTTCGCCGTGTCATTTGTCAATTGTGGAAACTACGTATTGTCGAGTGGCGAGATTGGGCGCCATGGGAAGAAGCTGTGCCGAATGTCACGCTTGCGATCAGATTGTGTCTACCGCGTGGTCAGCAGATCGATCAGTTGACGCTGGATGTCGGCGTTCTTGGCCGCCAGCGCGTTCAGAGAGAACGCGGCTTCGTTCCGGGCGAACAGGTCGAGGGCCTGGCCCGAGGTGTTGGAGACGATGCCGCCGGCTTCCTGCACGATCAGCGCCGCTGCCGCGACATCCCACGGCTTGAGGCCGGATTCATAGTATGCCCCGAGCCGTCCGGCGGCGACGTAACTGATGTCGGTGGCCGCCGAGCCCAGACGCAGCACATCCGTCGCGACGTTCATCACCGTCTCCAGTGTCGCGACGTGGGGGCCAAGCTCGGCGCCCTGGTAGTATGCGAATCCGGTGGCGACCAGGCTGGCCGACAGCGACTTCGACGGGGCCGCCATCTGGAGCGGCCGCTCGTTGAGGAAGACGCCCTCGTTTCGCTCGGCGCAGAACAGCTCATCCCCTTCGCAGGGGACGTACACGACCCCCACCACCGGCTGCGCGTGGCAGCAGAAGGCGATCGAGACCGCAAAGTGCGGCAGGCCGTTGGCGTAGTTGCGCGTTCCGTCCAGCGGGTCGACGACCCAGAGCCGTTCGCCGCCGGACAGTTGGGCGTGCGACTCCTCCGAGAGGATCGCATCGTCGGGGAAACGCTCCCGGATCGCATCGAGGATCAGTCTCTCGGCGCCGAGGTCCTGGGCGGTGGCGTAGTCGTGGGGGCCGCTCTTGATCTGCGCGATCGCCGCCTGATGCTGGTTTGCCCGCAGATACGCGCCGGCGCGTCGCGCCGCCGCGACGGCTACTTGTCGTTCGTGGAGGAACGGCGTTTCCTTCATCGTGCACGTCCCGATTCCGAATCGGTGGTGAACTCAATCGTGAAGACTCTGGAAGTATGTGTGCCGGGGCAGTCCGTGTCAAGGACGTGTCTGCGAATCAGCGATCCTCGACGCGGCGCAATGCCTGGCGGATCAGCCAGTCCTGCCACGAGGCCGGCAGACAGGTCATGGGCATGCGCACGCGGGCCTTCGCGGGCAGGCAATAGCGTGCGCGCGGACGCCGGACGGTTGCAGCGCGGCAGACAACGCGCGCGACCGCATCTGCCGAAGCCGCGCCGCCCGTCAGAACGCGATCGATCCATCGTGCCTGTCGGGTGTAGAACGAGGCGAACGGGCTGTGCCGCATGCGTTCCGGCTCTGCCCGGATGAGGTCCCTGCTCCTGCGCCAGATGTCCGTGGCGATCTCATTGGGCTCGATCAGCGCCACCTGGATGTTCCACGGCCGGAACTCCTGTCGTGCCGCGTCGCTGATTGCCTCCAGCGCGTGCTTGCTGGCGGCGTACATCCCCAGGCTCGGAAACGACAATCGGCCGGAGATCGAGCTCATGTTGATGATGCGCCCGTGACCCTGCTTGCGCATCTGCGGCCCGACCAGTTGCATCATCGCCAGGGCCACGGCACAGGTCGCGCCGATGCCCGAACTCGCCCCTGTGATCAACGCCGTCCGCGCCATTGTCACTCCCTATGCCACCCACGTTTTGTCTGCCGACAGTTCGCAGAACCTGTCGCTTTGGACGCCCTCGTTTAATCGTCTCGGGTCTGGCCTGTCCACAAGAAAAGGGCAACCGGCGCGGTCGACGCAAAGAGATGGTCATCGATCCCACGCTTTTTGCGTTTGACGCAGGCCCGTGCGGGCAGTAGTTTGATCGGGGTACCGAGGCGCCCGGCATGGGACCGACCTTCATGACATTCTGGAACGAAGGAGAGCGGATCATGGGCAAAGGCGGACAGGTCAATGTGGGGATCGTGGGGCTCGGGTTTGGAGCGGAGTTCATTCCCATCTACCAGGCGCATCCGAAGGCTCACGTGGAGGCGATCTGCCGGCGCAACAAGGCCAAGCTCAACGAGATCGGCGACGCCTGCGGGATCGAGAAGCGCTACACGAGCTTCGAGAAGCTGCTGGCCGATCCGGCGGTCGATTTCGTCCACATCAACTCGCCGATTCCGGACCACGCGCCGATGTCGATTGCCGCGCTGAAGGCGGGCAAGCACGTGATGTGCACCGTGCCGATGGCGACGACCATCGACGAGTGCAGGCAGATCGTCTCGCTTGTCAAGAAGACCGGGCTGAAGTACATGATGGCCGAGACGGTGGTCTACAGCCGCGAGTTCCTGTTCCTCAAGGAGATGTACGAGAAGGGCGAGCTGGGCAAGATCCAGTACATGCAGGCGTCGCACCCGCAGGACATGGAGGGCTGGCCCGAGTACTGGGAGCGGATGATCCCGATGCACTACGCCACGCACGTGGTCTCGCCCGTGCTGGGGTTGGTCGGCGGCCGGGCCGAGTACGTATCCTGTTTCGGCTCCGGCGCCATCAACGCGAGGCTGGCCCGCAAGAGCGGCAACAGGTTCGCCATCGAATCGTGTCACATCAAGATCAAGGACTCGGACGTCGCGGCTCACATCTGGCGGTTCCTGTTCGACACGGCCCGGCAGTACCGCGAGAGCTTCGACGTCTACGGCTCGAAGAAGAGCTTCGAGTGGACGCTGGTTGAGGGCGAAGAGCACGTCCTTCACACCGCCAAGAAGCCCGAACCCCAGATTCCTTCTCGCGTGCGGGTGCCGGACTACGCGCAGCGGCTGCCGGAAGAGATTCGCAAGTTCACGCGTTCGATCCAGGACGCCGGACACCTCTCGTTCATCCAGGGCGGCGGCCACGGCGGATCGCACCCGCACCTGGTCAACGAATTCGTCTCGGCGCTGCTCGAAGACCGCGACCCGCGGCCCAACGCCGTCACCAGCGCCAACTGGACCTGCGTCGGACTCTGCGCCCACCAGTCGGCCCAGAAGGGCGGCAAGATCGTCCGCCTGCCGGCCTTCACGCTGACCGACTGAATCACAGAGCGGAAGCCGAACGCTGTGCGGCCAACACCACCGCCACCGCGAGCGCCCGGCGTCCATCCACATTCAGCAGATGCGGTCCGTCGCTTGGCGCCTGCGGAAAATACGTAGTTCCCACAATACGACCGCGTCGGCCGAAACAGGTATAATGGATTGGTTGTCGACGGCAGGTGGGCGGTCTGCTTGAGTCCCGCGCTGCCGTTGTCTGCTTGCATGCCGAGCCGCTGTTCATGCCAGGCTCGCCTGTCGGGAGGGTAGAAGAATGCACGCCGCACGCGTATTCCGAGGGATTCTCACCGTTCACCTGTTCAACCGGAGGCATATCATGGCTACTCCAAGCACATTCCGAGCGTATGCCGCAATCGCCCTGTTCCTCGCCCTTGTCCCAGCCGCCCAAGCGAAGTACTCCGGCGGCAGTGGGACGGCACAGGACCCGTACCAAATCGCTACGGCCGCCGATCTGATCGCCGTCGGCGAGACGCCCGCGGACTACGACAAACACTTCATCCTGACCGCCGACATCGATCTAAGCCCCAGCGTGCCTGGCGGTCGGATCTTCACGAAGGCGCCTGTTGCACCTCACGCCGGCACGTTCGGATGGCCCTTTTCCGGCCCCCCGTTTGCCGGCGTTCTCGATGGGGACGGCCACACCATTTGGAATCTGACCGTGGGTGGAATCCGCTGTGCAGGCCTGATCGGCCAAATGGAAGCCGGCGCCGAGGTCAAGAACCTCCGGCTGGTGGGGGTCAACGTCTCTGGTTCGGATGGTTACTCCGGCGGACTGGTGGGGTTGGTTGGCACCGGCGCCGGCGGAGGCATTACCAACTGCTCCAGCGTCGGAACGGTTCGCGGCTTTACCTACATCGGCGGGCTGGTGGGGTACGGATGCGCCCGCATAACCCGCTGTTTCAGCGGCGGTATGGTTTACGGCAGCGCGTGGTCCGTTGGGGGACTGGTGGGCTACAGTTGCGGTCATACACAACAGTGCTACAGCACCGCTGCCGTGACTGGGGCCGCCTGGGTCGGGGGACTGGTGGGAGAAAGCGACAGTACGGTGATCGAGTGTTACAGCACCGGTCGCGTCAATGGCGGCTCTTCCGGCGGCGGACTCATCGGGAAGGACTATCCCTACAGCCAGACGACCCGCTGTTTCTGGGATATGGAGACCTCGGGCCAGAGCAGCAGCGCCGGCGGGACGAAGAAGACCACGGCTCAAATGCAGACGGCCAGCACCTTCCTCAATGCCGGCTGGGACTTTGCAGGTGAAACGGCCAACGGCACGGAGGACGTCTGGTCGATCGACGAGGGCAAGGACTATCCTCATCTGTCATGGGAAACCTCTCACGAGAAATACGGTGGAGGCAGCGGGACGGAGGACGACCCGTATCTGATCCAAACGGCGGAGCAGATGAACGACATCGGAGTCCATCCCGGGGATTGGAGCAAGCACTTCACGCTCGTGGCGGATATCGACCTGTCGGATTTCGATGGTAAGGCCGGCCGGCCCGCGTTCAACCTGATCGGCCCGGACACCAACCCCGCCACGTGGTACTATGATCCAGAGGCGATTCCCTTCACCGGCGTCTTCGATGGTGACGGTCACACAATCTCGAATCTGAGGATTGCGGGGCAGGGCTACTTGGGACTGTTCTGCTGCCTGGAAGTCGGCGCCGAGGTCCGGAATCTCGGCGTTCTCAACGCCAGTGTGACCGGCAGTCGACGTGCCATCGGTGCGTTGGTGGGCTACAGCGGAGGTTCCAGTATCACCTGCTGCTACAGTACCGGCAAGGTCAGCGGCACCGACACGTCCGTCGGCGGTCTGGTAGGGTATACGCGAGGCGGCAGCGTCACCTGCTGTTGGAGCAAGGCTGAGGTCACCGGCGCAAGCTTCAGCGTCGGAGGCCTGGTCGGCGAGAGTTGGGGCGCTGTGACAGACTGTTACAGCACCGGCGCGGTCGGCGGAACGGGAACGTGGGTCGGGGGACTGGTGGGCGGCAACTACGGTCCGGTGACTCGGTGTTACAGTACAGGCCCAGTCAACGGCGGCGGCCTGACGGGCTGTGCCGGGGGCGGGTCGAGTGTAACCGACTCATTCTGGGACGCCCAGACCTCGGGTCGGGCCGAAAGTGCCGGCGGCATAGGTTTGACCACGGCCGAGATGCAGACAGCCAGTACGTTTATCGATGCCGGTTGGGACTTCGTGGGCGAGACGGGCAACGGGACAGAGGATATCTGGATGATGCCCACGGAAGGAGGATATCCGCTCCTGTTCTGGCAGGGGGCTGATGAGACAGGCGTTGTTGCCGTTGAGGACTTCGAGACAGGTGACTTGACGAACCTCCCGTGGCAGTACCCTGGGGACGTCCCGTGGACGGTCACTTCGGAGGAACATCACAGCGGAACCTACAGCGCTCGGGCCGGGTCTATTCTGATTGACCAGAGCACGTCCATGGCGACTGTTCTGGCCTGTGCGGCTGGAGAGATCAGCTTCTGGCAGAAGGTTTCCTGTCACAGCACCCTGGCAGCCCTGGACTTCTACATCGACGACCAGCTCATAGCCTCGTGGTCAGGGCGGAAGGAGTGGGAACAGGTGTCTTTCCCTATCACCGCTGGGACACACACCTTCACTTGGACATACTCCAAGGTGGGTTGGTCGTCTATGGGCCAGGATACAGCCTGGATCGACGACGTTGTCTTCCCGGTCCCGTGACGGGCACATGCATGACGCCGGCGGCGGATCGTTAGAGTCGCATGGATGCTCGAAGGGAAGGACTATCCCCGTTTGTGGTGGGAGCTCTACATTGATGAGTGATGATTGATTATTGATGATTTGAGGCGAAAGGCGGGGCACGAGCGGCTCGATCGAGAGACGGAGTCGGGCGTACGACGAGGTGGAGTATGGAGTGACATCGTGTCTGAAAAGGGGGTGGACAGAGGCTGATGGTGGATATATCATGGTCGAGTCCATGCTTGTGGTTCTGGATCGATGGAGTCTGCCGTGATATATCGCGTGGTTGTTGTGTTGGCTTTGCCTTGGCTGGTGGTGGGGTGTTCAGCCGGGATGCGCGACCCTCGTGCGCGGGCGGCGATCTGCGCCAGGAGCTGGAAGGTCAAGGGGTTCACGTTCGATGCCGACACGATGACGTGCGCACAGATGTTCGAACGGGCGCAGGCCATTCGCAACGCGGCGTATTGGAGACAGCGGGGGTACGCTTTCGATCCCAACATCATGACCGCCGGACAGATGGACCGCCAGGCCGCGGAGTTCCGCAAGTCCGGAGTGAAAGTGTATCCGCCGCCCTTGACTGCGCCGCCGGCTCCGGCGGAAGCGGAGGCGACTGCGTCCGGGGCCACAGGCGTCGCGGAGGCGGCGACAGAGACGCCAACTCCTGTCCGGCCGGAAGACGTGGAGATCCGGCGAATGCTTCAGAAGATGACCATTGTGCAGGTCCGGAAGAAGTATCCGCAGTACGACGACATGGACGACATGGAGCTGACGCATGCGATCCACGGCCGGTATTTCCGCGAGGTGCCTTTTGCGGATTTCGCCCGCCGGTTTCTGGGCGGCCAGCCATAGCCCCGGCACGACGTTGCCGCCGTCCTAACCGCCGCGCGACAGATGGATCTGCGTCAGCGCCGCCCGGCTCAGATACGGGCGGAAGTAGAGCCGGTAGTCCTCGTTGCTCACGTCCGAGTGTTTGGCCAGGCATTCTTCCACCACGTCCATCCGCGTCTTGAGCTTGTCGCAGCCGAACTGAGGACACTGCCCGCAGTTCTCCAGGCCCTTCTTGCGGACACAGGGATAGACCTGGCAATCCTTGTCGGGGGTCTCCTTGGCGGCCTGGCATCCCTTGCACGGGTGGATTTCCTCCGGACGCACCCGGCAGCCGAAGTACTTCGCCATCGCTTTGCTCAGCCTTCTCTTGTCCTGCTCGCTCTTGAGATTGGCCTCGAAGGCCGGGCAGAGGTCACAACGATAGCCGCACTTGGCCAGAATCGGCTCCATGGGGTCCGCTCCTTTCTGCGATGCAGGAGCGCATCGCAGCGCTCCTCGGTTTCATCGCGTCTCTGTTCCGCGGTGTCGGTCTATGCTGTCTCGGTCGTGATTGTCGCTTCGTCGTCGCGCCGTGTCAATCGTGTTTGGACTCTTCTCTCTCTCTCCGACAACACCCTGGCAGGCGTGTGGCAGCCTCAAGTCCTGCGGACTTGAGGCTGCCACCCAGACGCTTCAATGGCTCAGGAATGCCGGTACCCTGAAATCTGCACACACACCTCCTCTCGCTCGATGCTCGATTCCATTTGACAGGCGGGCATGGTGGGACTACCTTCTGCGCCGCTGCGTGGGCGGTCGAGCCTCTGCGCCTTTTCCGGACAGTTGGAACCTTGTGCATGAAACGAGTTTGTGTCTATTGCGGCAGTGGGGTCGGCGGGCGGGCCGAGTATGCCGATGCGGCCCGCGCGCTGGGCAAGGTCCTCGCCGATCGCGGGCTGCACCTGGTGTTTGGCGGGGGCCGGATCGGCCTGATGGGCGTGATCGCGCGGACCGTGCTGGAGCATGGCGGCCAGGTCACCGGCGTGATCCCCCGGGCGCTGCACGAGATGGGTCTGGCGTTGACGGATGTGGCGGACATGCGGATCGTCGCCGACATGCACGAGCGCAAGGCGCTGATGGCGAAGCTGGCCGATGCGTTCATCGCGATGCCGGGCGGATTCGGGACGATGGAGGAGATCCTCGAGATCCTGACGTGGGCCCAGCTTGGATTCCACGTCAAGCCGGCGGGCCTCTTGAACGTTGCAGGATACTTCGACGACCTGATCCGTTTTGTCGACCACGCGACGGCGCAGGGATTCATTGACCCGGCCCATCGCGGCCTGCTGCTGGTGGACCAGACGCCGGAGACGCTGCTGGCCCGGCTGACGAGCTACAAGGCCCCGCGTGCGGACAAGGCCCAGTGGGCCCTCCGCGCGAGCCTGGAGTGAGAATCCGCGTTCGATCGCAGGGTGGTTTTCGCATGGGATACCGGGTGATTTCACTGAAGCTTCCCACCGACTACAGCGACGAGATGCTCCGCGAGCGGATCGGCAAAGCGCTGTCGCTGTCGGAGTTCTCGTACACGATCGAGCACCAGAGCCTCGACGCCTGCCGCAAGAGCGACATCCACTGGCTCGTCCGCGTCGGGGTCAGTTCGGACCAGATCGAGGGCGGCGCTCCCGAGACGCCTGCGCCTCTGTACATTCCGCACGTTGCGCCGGGGCGGAGGGCCGTGGTTGTCGGCTCCGGTCCCGCCGGCTTCTTCGCGGCGCTGGTCCTCCAGAAGGCGGGCGTCCACGTCACGCTCCTCGAGCGAGGTTCCGACGTTGACACGCGGGCCGAGGGCATTCGCATGTTCGAGATGACCGGCGCGTTCAACCCGTCCTGCAATTATGCGTTCGGCGAAGGCGGGGCCGGGACCTTCTCCGACGGCAAGCTCACCTCGCGGAGCAAGCACATCCGGTCGGAGCGGCAGTTTATCCTCGCCAGCTACATCCGCGCCGGCGCTCCCGAAGAGATCGCGTACATGGCCCATCCGCATCTCGGCAG
>CAZNSM010000012.1:18628-30743 GCA_964575615.1 uncultured Pirellulales bacterium
GAGCATCCGCAGGAGTTGATCAACCTTGCCCAATGGGGCAAAGCGAGCCTGCCCGGCGTCAAGGCCGCCGAGTATCGCCTGACCTTCAACGCCCAGGGGCGCCAACGTGGCGAGGGCGTCCCGCCCTCGAATCGCGGGCAGTCCGCCTGCGGCGGGCGCGACACGGCAACCGGATTGGGAGCCGTCTACACGTTCTGTATGTGTCCCGGCGGTGCGGTTATCCCGGCGACTGCCTACGCGGACACGAACGTCGTCAACGGCATGAGCTACTACCGCCGGGCCGGACGATTCGCCAACGCCGCATGCGTCGCTGCCGTCAGTCTCGAATCGCTGCTGGGTAGATCGATCGCGCCGGCCGAGGCGCTCGACTGGCTCGGCTCGCTGGAGCACAGCTTCTATGAGTACTCCAGCGGCTTTACCGCTCCGGCGTGCCGCATCGCCGATTTCGTGATGCGGAAAGGGCCGTCCGACGTTCTCGAATCGAGCTATCCGCTCGGCTTGAAGCCCGCGCCGCTGTGGGAGATGCTGCCTTCGCAGATCAGCAACGCCATTGGCGAAGGGCTCAAGGACTTCGCCCGCAAGATCAAAGGCTTCGAGACGGGCGCCATTCTGGGCCTGGAAAGCAAGACCTCCTCGCCCATCCAGGCGGTCCGCGACAGGACGGGCCTCTGCGCCGGCTTCGAGAACCTCTACCTCGTCGGCGAGGGCAGCGGCTACGCCGGCGGCATCATCTCCAGCGCCGCCGACGGCATCAAAGCCGCCCTCCACATCGCCGAGCGATTCGCCCGTTTGTAGTGCGCCCGTGAGGGCATAGGTTTGTAGTGACGCCGTAAGGCGTTACCTGTTCCATCGAAGGTATGCCCTTACGGGCACACTGCGAACGGCGAATGCAATATGTCCTTCCTGCGTCTTTGCCGAGGAAATCTGCTTGCGGCGGGTGTTTTTCTTGTATCGCCGGCGTCGCCGCTGCGACTTATAGATGGACATTGGAGAGCGTTCATGGTGTCGAAGCGGTGCAAGGCGAGAGCCGTAAAGGTCGCACTCGCCGCGGCGGGAGTCGCGGGCGTCGCATGGGCGATTGCCTGCCTGTACCGCTCGGGCCCGGCCCCCGTGCCGCCGGATGCGGCGTCTGTGCCTCAGGCGGACGAGCAAAATGTGACCCTGGGCGATACGCCGCTGGTAAGCGAGCTGCGCAGTACGGACGACGCCCGCTCAGGCCCGGTGCCTGCCGTGCTGTTTGGGATTGGCCGGCCTGACGCAAATGATGCCCCCGACCTGAGCACGCCCGCCCAGGCGGTTCACAGCGTCTTGGAGCTGCTGGACCGCGGCAGCGCAGAAGCCTTGTCGCAATGCTTCTGTGGCGGCGTGCCGGACCCAAACGAAAGCCTGTACCGTCGCTATCTCGGGCCGCCCGTCGAACTGGTGGACGCGAGCGAGGAAGGCGACGCGGCGACGGTCGTCTGGACCGCGACCGTCCACACGGGATTCACTCTTGATGGCCGGAGCCGCGCGCCCGGCGAGACCTTCATTCTGAGAACTCGCCTGGTTCGCGTCGAGGGCCTCTGGAAGCTCCTGAAACTCCACGATGGAGACGATTGATATGAGACGGCGGCGAGTGTTCTTGGTTGCGTTTTTGTCTGTTTTGTCTTGGCCTGCTGCGGGTCTGGATGCCGGGGAGATGGGCTTTGTGACGCCGAAACTGCCGGGCGGTGGGACGCGGACGCTGTCCTTTCCGGCCGATCAATGGGTGGGCAATCTCTTTCTGGAGCCCGAATCAGGGCCGGGTTGGGACCCGAAGGGGGTGCGGTTCCTCGGCGAATGGGAATACCTTGGTCGCGCACAAGGCCCGGTGGGCGCACCGAATGATCGGAACATCAAGTTGATGGTCTTTCTGGACCTCACCCCGCGCGAGGCGGCCCGGCTGCGGGCAGAGAATCCCCATGCCTACCGAATGCTGATCGCCGATGGCGCCCGCCAGAGGCCGGAGGACCTCTGGGGGCTGGCGACTCTCGATCCGAACGATTTGTTCTGGCTCTCGGTGGGTTCTGCCATGTACGAGAGGGCGGGCGCGAAGCCGCGACTGCTGGAGCCGGTTGGACATCTGACGGGCCTTCGGATGCTGAGTCTGAACAGTGTCGGCCTGACCGACACGGGTCTGGAACACCTCAGATCGCTGCGAGCGCTCCAGGGTCTGGAACTGACGCAGTTCCCGCTGGGCAGCCGGGGGCTGGCGGTGCTGAAGGACCTGCCCAACCTGGAGTACCTGAGCCTCAATACCGGTCTGACCGACACCGGACTCAAGGAGGTGGCTCAGATCTCCAGCCTGCGCTGGCTGAGCATCGTGGGCGGGAGAATGTGGGGGCCGGGCCTGGCCGAGCTGGCGAAGCTGCCCAAGCTGGAGCGGCTGTGTTTCTGGGGCGCCAAGGGTGGCGGCCCTCTCTACGACCGCCACATGAAATACCTCGAAGGCGTCAAGCAACTCAGGAGCCTGACGCTCTGGGGTCCGGACAATCTCACCGATGCGGCCCTGGCGTCGATCAGCAAAATCGAGAGCCTGGAGGAACTGCACTTCATCATGGGCCAGCCCAAACTCACGCCGGGCGGCGTGGCCCATCTGAAAGGTCTCAGGAACTTCAAGAGAGTGGATTTCAGCCACGCGTGGGCCGGCCTGCCGGGCCAGCAGTATGGCGATGAGGTCGCGCGGCAGCTTGCGGCAATGCCCCAACTCGAATCCATCGAGGGGCTCAGCTACCTCTCGGCCGATGGGCTCAAGATCGTGGCAACGCTCGGCAACCTCAAGTGTCTCGGCATCGCGCTGAAGGACCGCCGGCAGGATTATTACGGCCCGACGGGCCTGTCCCATCTGGCGAGCCTCGGTTCGCTGGAGGTACTGAGGATTGAAGCGGGCGACCCACTGCCCGATGCCGATGTTGCCAGCCTGGAGCCGTTGAAGAACCTCAGAGACCTGCTCATCGGAGCGTCCCCTGTAGGCGACGGCGGTCTGGCGTCGATCGGCAAGCTGAAGCAGTTGGAGCGTCTACAGCTTCATGTTCTGACTCGCAGCAGCCTGAACCACTTGAATGGATTGTCGAATGTGGAGTTCCTGAAGGTCAATGGGCCATGGGGAGAACACGCCAAACTCGCCGGGGCTGACGAAAGAACATTGGACCTGTCGGGATTGACGGCGGTGAAGGAGCTTTACATAGCCGGCCTGCCTTTGCACGATGAGGACCTTGCGTTTCTTGCGAACCTACGCTCGGTCGAGACGCTGATGATCCAATCGACGACCCCTCTGCCGGGATCATACTTGCGGTATCTCCGAGGACTGCGTACGCTGCGAACCCTGTGGGCCCTCAACCTCTCGAACTGCACGGGCGAGGACCTGTCGCACTTGAACGGCCTGCCGGCGCTGCGAAGCCTGAGAATCGGCGGCAACATACCGGATGTGGCCCTTTCGTCCCTGACGGGCCCTGCATCTCTGGAGTCGCTCCTTCTTGAAACCGACAACCCCATCGACAAACAAACGGTCAGCAATTTCAGGGCAAGTCATCCGCTGATCGAGTATATTCACGTCAACAAGCCGTTCGACCCCGGCCAGCCCCAACGCCAGTAGGACAGGACGGTCCTGTGGGCACGCGACGAACGGAACGCCTGATGGCGTCACTGCGAGTGCGTTGTCTGTCCTATACCCAAGAGGACGGGGCAAGGGCGAAGCATGCTTCGCCCCTACGGCCTACGCGGTCTTCCGGATGCGACGAGGCCCTTGGCCCACGCTGCGTCGGGGCGGGCAATCGTATCGTGCGAATGGTTGGCGCCAGGTCACGGACCTCTGTAGAATGGGGCGAACGAGCCAGGAGGCTGGAAGGGCTCCTATAGCCTCCAGCCTCCAGCCTACAGCCTCCAGTCTATTCGATGCGGGAAGGAAGTGAGCCTGTGACGCCACAGACGATGGGTCCGGTGACGCCGACGCCGCACGAGCGGAGAATGATGGTCTACCGCTGGGCTATCTTCGCGGTGCTGGGCCTGGCGTACTTCTTCGTCTACTTCCATCGCCTTTCGCTGTCTGTCGTCGCGGACGATCTGGCGGCCGATTTCGACGTCGCGGCCGGCGTCCTCGGTCTGCTCGGCTCGGTGTACTTCTACTGCTACGCGGCGATGCAGTTTCCGGCGGGACTGCTGGCCGATTCCGTCGGGCCCCGCAAGACCGTCACCGTCTCCCTGCTGCTGGCGGCGGCCGGCAGCGTGTTCTTCGGCCTGGCGCCGGGCATCCGCACCGCCTTTGCCGCACGGGTGGCGGTCGGCCTGGGCGTCTCGATGGTCTTCATCCCCACCATGAAGATCCTCTCGCAGTGGTTCCGGGCCGGCGAATTCGCCGTGATGGCCGGAATCCTCAACGCTGTCGGGGGCGTGGGCGTGCTGGCGGGGACGTGGCTTCTCGGTCTGCTGGCCACCTGGTTCGGGTGGCGCGTCTCGTTTCAGGTGATCGGAGGGGCGAGCCTGCTGCTGATGGCCTTGGTCTGGCTGATCGTTCGCGACCGGCCTTCCGACAAGGGCTGGCCCTCTATCGCGCCGACCGGCGATCATGCCGTTCCCGCAAAGCCATCTGACAAAGCGCCTCATCCCGATGAAGTCGGGATCACTACGAACGTCGGTCTGTTCGCGGGCGCCAAGCGCGTGGTCGCCACGAAGCACTTCTGGCCGGTGGCCATCTGGTTCTTCTTCGACTGCGGCATCTTCTTCGGTTTCGGCGGCCTCTGGAGCGGTCCCTATCTCATGCACGTCTACGGCATGAGCAAAGGCCAGGCCGGGGCGGTCCTGAGCATGCTCGCCTGGGGCATGATCATCGGCAGTCCGCTGCTGGGCCTGCTCTCCGAGAGGCTGCTGCGAAGTCGCAAGCGGGTGTTCATCCTCGCCTCGGCGATTCTCTCGTTGCTCATGCTGCTGGTGGTCGTGCGGCCGGCGAGCCTGCCGCACTGGGCGCTCTTCGTGTGGTTCTTCCTGTTCTCGGTGTTCTCGTCGGCCATTGTCATCATGGGCTTCACCACGACCAAGGAGCTGTTTCCCGTCGCGATGGCAGGGACCTCCGTCGGAACGGTGAACCTGTTCCCGTTTTTCGGGGGCGCGGTGTTCATGTGGCTGCTCGGCCGGATTCTCGACGCCTATCCCCACGCTCCCGATGCGGGATACCCCCTCGCCGGCTATCGCGTCGTCCTCCTGGTGCTCCTGATCGCATCGGTCCTGGCTCTGGCCTGTACGCTGGTCATGAAAGAGACCTACCGGCGGCAGGCCCGGTAGGGATGCCGGATCGCTTTGTCTTCCGTGTGGGTAAGAACATCCTGGCATGTGTGTGGCCGCCTCATCCCGATAGACATCGGGATGAGGCTGCCACCCAGTGCGTGAAGACGCGCCGGCGAGGACCAGCTCGAAATCCGAAGCACGAAACTCGAGGCAAATTCAAAGCACGAAGTCCAAAGGCTCCAAATCCGCCGCGGTTTGCATAGGCAGGGCCGAGTTGCACGCGATGGCCTCCGTGTTTCGAGCTTGGATGTTGGGTCATTCGGGCTTGTTTCGGGATTCGGACCGGTTGGGGCGAATAATCATTCGCCCCTACACTATTCGTGCTTCTGCAGGGTGCCCAGGCGAGCGGCCAGAAGCGGTCGTGCCCCCTCTTGGGCATGGCTTCTTGGCGCGGCGCGCCGAATCGGCGTAGAATGGACAGGCCGGACCGCGAGCCGCACGTGTGCTGCGGCCGGTTCACTTACCGCCTGCGATGAAGGAGGTTGACCGATGTCGACTGCTGGATTGGGACCGATGGACCGCCGCGATTTCCTCGAAACGTTGGGTCGGCTTTCGCTCGGAGCGACAGCGGTGGCGAGCTTCTCCGCCGGCGCCGCCAGGGGCAACCAGCGATCCACGGAGAAGGTCTGGCAGCCGGTCTCCGATCGGAAGGTGCGCGTCGGCATCGTCGGCTACGGCGTCTGCCAGTTCGGCGCCGCCTTCGGCTTCCAGGACCATCCGAACGTCGAGATCGTCGCGGTCAGCGATCTGATCCCCGAGCGGCGCGCGGGACTGATGCAGGCGTGCCGCTGCGAGAAATCGTACGAGTCGTTGGAGGTGCTCGTCAAAGACCCGAAGATCGAGGCGGTCTTCGTCGCCACCGATGCGCCGAACCACGCCAAGCACTGCATGGAGGCGCTCCATCACGGCAAGCACGTGATGACGGCGGTGCCGGCGGTGTGGGGCTCGATCGAGCAGGCCGAGCAGCTCGTCGAGGCCGTCCGGAAGACCGGCCTGAAGTACATGATGGCCGAGACGAGCTATTACCGCGCCGACTGCTGCGCGATGCGGCAGATCTACCGGGCCGGCGGCTTCGGCAAGCTGGTGTACTCCGAGGGCGAGTACTTCCATTTCAGCCCGACCCCCATTGGATCGTTCAACAACTGGCGCATCGGTTCGCCTCCGCTGTGGTATCCGACACATTCGACCGCCTACTACATCGGCGTCTCCGGCGGGCGGTTCACCTCCGTCTCGTGCATCGGTTTCGACGCGGGTCTGCCGTCGAACAGGCCGGGCGCCAACAAATACGACAATCCGTACAGTGATGAGATCGCGCTGTTCCAGACCAGCGAAGGCGGCGCCTCGCGCATGCTCATGTGCAAAGGCGTGCAGGGCGTGGTCGTCGAGACCGGCCGCGTCTACGGCCAGCGCGGATGGATGCAGGACACGGAGTATCGCGGCCTGTTGAAGGACCTGCCGGACATCGCGCCGCCGGCGCTGCCGCCCGGCATGCCCGCCGGCGGGCACGGGGGCTCGCACGGGCCGCTGGCCAACGAGTTCATCACCGCGATCCTCGAAGACCGCGAGCCGCTCGTCAATGTCTACGAGGCCCTCGCGATGACCGTCCCCGGGGTCGTCGCGCACCAGTCGGCGCTCAAGGACGGCGAGACACTCCCGATCCCGCAATACGACAGAGCATAGGGTGTCCCGCCCTGCATCAGGCATACGGTGCGTGGCAGCCTCAGGCTCGAAGAGCTTGGAAAGATCAAACAGCAAAATGCAAAAATGAGGAAGTCATCCGGCGCAGCCGGATTCCGCTGTTTTGATCTTTGCCCTTTGCCTTTTGCTCTTCGCGCAGGCTGCCACCCGCCACTTAGTCCGGACGCGGGCTTGACGCAGATGCCGGTTTTCGCTATCAGATGATGCCTTTGGGTGGGCTGAATTTGCGAGGAAAGAATCGAACCGATGGGAAAAGCCAGGAAGAAAGCCGCCGCGACGAAGGCCGGGGCGGTTCATGGGAAACAGAAGAAAGCCGCACGGAAGCCCGTCAGGAAGACGGTGAAGAAGGCAGCGAAGAAGACTGCCAAGAAGGTTGCGAAGAAGGCGGTGCGGAAGGGCAGGAAGGCGGCGACCGAGCCGATCCCGACGCCGGAGCCATTGCCTGAGCCACAAATCCCGAGCGACGAGCGACCAGCGACGAAGCAACCGGCCCGCCGCGCAACCGCCGAGGACATGGCTCGCGGCCAGCGTGAGATCTCCGTGGCGGAGTTCTTCACGAAGAACCGCCACCTGCTTGGCTTCGACAATCCGCGAAAGGCGCTGCTGACGACGATCAAGGAGGGCGTGGACAACTCGCTCGACGCCTGCGAGGAAGGGGGAATCCTGCCTGAGGTAAAGGTGATCGTCGCGCCCGGCTCGGAAGAGGACCGCTTCCGCGTGACGATCGAGGACAACGGCCCGGGCATCGTCAAGACGCAGATCCCCAAAATCTTCGCGAAGCTGCTGTACGGCTCGAAGTTCCACCGGCTCAAGATGTCACGCGGCCAGCAGGGGATCGGCATCTCGGCGGCCGGCATGTACGGGCAGCTCACCACGGGCAAGCCCGTCTCCATCACGTCGAAGATCAGCCGCAACAAGCCGGCCCATCATTATGAGCTGGAGATCGACACCAAGAAGAACGAGCCGCGAATCATCGTCGATGAGACGATCGAATGGCCCGTCGATCGCGGCACCAGGGTCGAGATCGAACTGGAGGCCAAGTATCAGAAGGGCCGCCAGTCGGTGGAGGAGTACCTCGAACAGACCGCCATCGCCAACCCGCACGTCTCGCTCCAGTTCGTCACGCCCGAGGGCGAGGTGAAGGACTACAAGCGGGCCACGGACCAGTTGCCCGCCGAGACGCGGGAGATCAAGCCGCACCCGTACGGGGTCGAACTGGGCGTGCTCATCAAGATGCTCCACGACACCAAGGCGCAGACGCTCCAGTCCTTCCTGCACACGGATTTCTCCCGCGTCAGCATGCGCGTGGCCAAGCAGATCTGCGAGGCCGCCAAGCTCTACGAGCGGGCCCGGCCCTCGCGAATCGCCCGGCAGGAGGCGGACAACCTCTTCAAGGCGATCAACCGCACGAAGATCATGAACCCGCCGACCGATTGCCTCAGCCCGATCGGCGAGGAGCTGGTTCTCGCAGGCCTCAAGACGCAGATCGAGGCCGATTTCTACACCGCTGTGACGCGTCCGCCGTCCGTTTATCGCGGCAATCCCTTCCAGATCGAGGCGGGGCTGGCCTATGGCGGCTCGCTGGAGGCCGACGGACTGGCGCGCGTGCTGCGCTACGCCAATCGCGTGCCGCTGCTCTATCAGCAGTCGGCCTGTGCGATGACCAAGTCGGTGATCTCCACGGACTGGCGCAACTACGCCCTCCAGCAGGCCAACGGCGCGTTGCCCTCGGGCCCGCTGGTCATCCTGGTGCACATGGCGTCGGTCTGGGTGCCGTTCACCTCCGAGAGCAAGGAGGCGGTGGCGCACTATCCCGAGATCATCAAAGAGGTCCGGCTGGCGCTGCAGGAGTGCGGGCGTCGGCTGGCGGTGTTCATCCGCCGCCGACGCAAAGCCGCCGAATCCGAAAAGAAGAAGGCCTACATCCAGAAGTACATTCCCCACGTCGCCATCGCCCTGCGGGAGATGCTGAACCTCACCGAGCGTCAGGAGCAGACGCTCGTGACGCAGTTGACCGACGTCCTCGAAAGGAGCCGATCGTGAGCAAGCTGGCCAATCGAATCAAAGACACCGCCGCCTCCGTTCGGGACAAGATCCAGCACAAGGGCAAGCCCACGCTGTCGTTTCCGCTGCGCGCGTTGAGCAACGTGAAGTACCTGCCGAAGACCGGCTTCCTCGAACTGCGGGGCAAGCGGAAGACCCGCACGCTGACCGTCGCAACGGTCAAGACGTTCGCCCAGACCCTTCGCATGATGTCCACCGCCAAGACGCTCGTCGAGGACGATGAGATCATGACCAAGCGAGAGGCCTACTACGTCTCGAAGAACTGGGACGATGCGCGGTTCGACGAGCAGCCCGAATCGGACACGGTGCTCGACGACATCGAAGCGCTGTTCGAGGTCAACCGCGAGCAGCTCGGTTTCATCCCGGAGGAGAAGGGCGGCGAGATTGCCGGCCAGCTTATCGTCGTCGACCGCCAGCCCGACACGGGCAAACCCCTGCGGATCGACTGCACGCAGTTCGGCTCCGGCGCCTATTCGATCCCCATCTCGGTCGAGCACCTGAAGTTCGAGACCAAGGCCAAATTCGTCCTGGCCATCGAGACGGCCGGCATGTTCCAGCGACTGGTCAAGCATAGCTACTGGCGCAAGGCCAACTGCATCCTCGTTTCGATGGGCGGCGTCCCGACACGGGCGTGCCGGCGGTTCATCCGTCGGCTGGCCGACGAGCTGAAGCTGCCCGTCTACGCCTTCGTCGACTGCGACCCGTACGGGATGTTCAACATCTACCGGACCCTCAAGGTCGGCTCGGGCAACGCCGCACACATCAACCGCTATTTCTGCGTGCCCAACGCCAGGTTTCTCGGAGTCACGCCCCAGGACATCGTTGACTACAAGCTCCCCACCCATCCCCTCAAGGAGGTCGACGTCAAGCGGGCCAAGGATGCGCTGAAGAACGATCCGTTCGTCCAGCACTTCAAGCCCTGGCAGGACGCCATCCAGCAGTTGCTCGACATGGGTGTCAGGGCCGAGCAACAGGCCTTCGCGGTCCACGACCTCAACTACGTGATCGAGCATTACCTGCCCGAGAAGCTGGCGGCCGCCAAGTCCTTTCTACCGTAGGATTTACCGCAATATCGGACGTTTGCCTCTTGCGGTGAGCTTTCCCGGACGCTGGGGAAGGGGCTGCGGGGGAATCGGGCGTTTGTCCGACCGGAGCAGAATGTGTCGATTTCGGACTCGCGGTGGGGGAAAAAGGTCGGTAAAATGTGGTCGCGCAGGGAACGGACTTCCGATATTAACATGCGGCTGTTTTTCAGCGGATTCTCGTGCAAGAAGGCCAATCTGTGTGCGTTTTAGGAGGTAAGCTATGAAATGCTGTCGCTCATCTGTGTTCGGCGCGGGCCTGTTGCTCGTGTCCCTGTTGGTGCTGCCGGTTGCGGCGTTCGATCAGCCGGCGGTCAATCTCGGCTTCACCAGTTTCATGGATGGCGGTCCGCCGGCCGGACCCGGCTTCTATTTCGCCGAGTACATCCAGTATTACACGTCCGACGAGCTGGTTGACGGTCCTCCCTTCGATCCGGAACTGGAGGTCTGGGTCAGTCTGAACCAGTTCATCTACCAGTCCGACCAGAAGCTTCTGTTCGGCGGCAAGTGGGGCCTCGACGTGATCGTCCCGGTCGTCAGCTTCGACGCCGCGACGCCCCTCAATGACAACGGGACCGGCGTGGGCGACATCCTGGTCGGCCCGTACCTCCAGTGGGACCCGATCATGGGCGCCAATGGTCCCAAGTTCATGCATCGCATCGAGCTCCAGACCATCTGGCCCACGGGCAAGTACGACGAGGACAACGGACTGAACCCCGGCAGCAATTTCTTCTCGTTCAATCCATACTGGGCGGGAACCTACTTCTTCACGCCCAAGCTCACCGCCTCGTGGCGTGTGCACTACCTCTGGAACGATGAGAACGACGACACGGAGGTCCAGCCGGGCCAGGCGGTCCACTGCAACTTCGCCGCCTCGTACGAGCTGATCCCCAGAAAGCTGCGGGCCGGCGTCAACGGCTACTACCTCAAGCAGGTGACCGACTCGGAAATCGACGGCGAGGAGGTCTCCGGCCGCGAGCAGGTCCTGGGCATCGGACCCGGCGCGATGTACAGCTTCTCGCAGAACGACCATCTGTTCTTCAACGCCTACTTCGAGACCAGCGTCAAGAATCGTCCCGAAGGCGACCGCTTCCAGGTCCGCTGGGTGCATCACTTCTAAACCCGATCGAATCGATTCCGGGGACATCCGCCCCTCCGCCGCCTCCGAACGGACCGCGACGGACGGGCGCGATGTCCCCTTTTCTTTTCACGCCGCGACCTCTCCAGACGTGCTCACCCAATATCTCGGTTGACAATCGGTCGTCGATACCGGATGACTGTTGCAGATATCGGGCATCCGTCGTCAATCAAGTCCGGGTCAGACAGGAGCACGAAGCATGGCTATAACCGGCGAACTCGACGGCATCGCGCGTCGCAGGTTTCTGAAGCTGTCGGCCGCAGCGGCGGTGGGGTGCGTCTGGCCTCTGCGGCGTCGCGTCCCTGCCGCGGCGCGGCCGAGCGCGGCGAGGCCCAACATCGTTTTCATTCTGGCCGACGATATGGGATGGGCCGACGTCGGCTACCATGGCTCGACCATTCGAACGCCGCACATCGACCGTTTGGCGCAAGAAGGGGTCCGCTTCGACCGGCACTACGTGATGCCCACGTGTACTCCGACGCGCGTCGGGTTTCTCAGCGGCCGCTATCCGAGCCGGTTCGGCGTGACCGCGCCCGCCTACGGCAGGATCTTCGACGACGACACTGTCACACTGGCCCAGGCCCTTCGCGACTGCGGCTACGCCACGTCCATCGTGGGCAAGTGGCACATGGGTTCGCCGCCCGACTGCACCCCGCTGAGGTACGGCTTCGACACCTCGTATGGGTACTTTCACGGCCAGATCGATCCGTATACGCACCACTACAAGACGGGTGTTCCCTCCTGGCATCGCAACGATCAGTATCTCGACGAGAAAGGCCACGCGACCGACCTGATCACCGACGAGGCCGTTCGCGTGATCGAATCGCAGCATGAC
>CAZNSM010000012.1:30843-53454 GCA_964575615.1 uncultured Pirellulales bacterium
GGCCGCTATGCGGACAAGCCGCACACGGTTCTTGGCGACAACCGCCCGCTGCGCGGCTGGAAGGGGCAGGTCTATGAGGGCGGCATTCGCGTGCCGGCGCTGGCCTGCTGGCCCGGCGTCCTGAAGCCCGGCCGTTCGGAGGCGCTCGTCCACATCGTCGATTGGATGCCGACGCTGTGCGGGCTGGTCGGCTACCGGCCGCCGAGAGATCTGCGTTGGGATGGGCGTGATGTCTGGCCGGCGATTTGTGGCGAGGCGGAGCCTTCCGGCCAGCGACTGCTGTATTGGAAGACCCCGAACGCCTCGGCCGTGCGGTCGGGAGACTGGAAGCTTGTCCTGGCCAACGACGGCCGCAACACCCAGCTCTACGACCTGGCGTCCGATCCGTACGAGAAGAACGACCTGGCTGCCCGGCATCCCGCCCGCGTCGCCGAGCTTCGGCTCGCCTGGACGAAGTTCGCCGCCGCTGACCGATAGACACTGAAGCCTTCCTACTTCATCTTCCCGATGGCGTAGAGGTTCTCGTCGCTGCGGAGAATCAGCTTGCCGTCGCAGACGATCGGGCTGGCATTGAACGTGCTGCGGTCGGCGAGCTTGTTGTGGGCCAGTTGCTCGAATTCGGGCCGGGCCGCGAGAACGAAGGTCTCGCCGTTGCGCGCCAGGTAGTAGAGCCGTCCCTCGGCCAGCAACGGCGAGGCATAGACCTGCCTGGCGCCCTCCAGTCGCTGTTCGTACATAAGTTGGCCGCTGGAGGCTTTGGCGCAGAATGCGATGCCGCGCTGCTCGTGCATCCAGTACAGATACCCGTCGTGAATAACGGGCGAGGACACGTTGGACCCGCTGGTGCTGGTCCACAAACGGTGTGTGGCTGTCACGTCGCCGCTGCCGCCGGTGCGAACCGCCAGCGCGGCGATGCCCGATCGGCCTCCCAGACAGTACGCAACGCCGTCGGCCGCCACCATGCTCGGGGTGATATACCAGGTGATGCCCGTATCACAGGACCAGAGCGTCTGGCCGCGATCCGGAGTGAATGCCAGCACCTTGCCCTTGATGGCGAGCAGCAATTCGCGACGGCCGGATTCGGATGTCACGATCAACGGGGTGTTCCACGAATCACGGATGCCGCCAACCCGCCAGAGTTCCTTGCCCGAGTCCTTGTCCAGGGCCACGAGTGATTCGCTCTCGACGGCGGCGTTGACAAGGACCAGATTCTCATAGAGCACCGGCGAGGCGCCCGAGCCCCAATCATGGACGTTGGTCCCGACGCTGGTGCGCCAGACCGGTCGGCCGTCGAGGTCGAATTGGAACACACCGCTTTTTCCGAAGAAGACGTACAGGTGTTTGCCGTCCGTAGCCGGCGTTGCGGCGGCGTATCCGTGCTCGCGCACGCGTGCTGACTCGGGCAGCGTCGGCTCGATCTGCCGATCCCAGAGGATCGCTCCATGCGCGCCGTCGATGCAGACGACGTGCAGCCTCAGGTCGGCCATCGACTGGTCCCGCTCGATGCCGAACCCGCTGTAGCAGGTGAGGTACAGCCGGCCGTTCAGCGCGATGGGACTGGAGGCCCCATAGCCGGGCAGGGCCGTCTTCCAGGCGATGTTCTCCGTCTCGCTCCAGGTCACGGGCAGATTCTCGGCCTTCGCGATTCCCTGTCCGCCGGGACCGCGAAACTGAGGCCAGTCGTCCCCGTAGGAGGCAGTTGACGCAAACAGAATGAGACACACGAACAGAATGCGGCTGTGATTGAACTGAAGCATGAGGTCTTCCTTCCATTGAATTCAGCGAAATCGGTCACCATTATCATAGCGACCTTCCGCCGGAAGACTCAACCCGGAATTCTCGCTTCGAGCGCCTCAGGTCCTGGCGTTCAGGGGGCGGGTGGGGTTTCCCTGGGTGTCGGTCAGGTGGGAAAAGCCGGCGGCGGCGAGCATGTTGCGGCAGTCGGCGGTGGTGATCTCGTTGCTCTGGCGCCACAGGGCGGTGGTGAAGCCCTCCGGCCCGGTCGGATGGTCCGTCGGACGCTGCTCGGCCAGCGGCTCGCCGGCCTCCGGGAAGAACGCGTTGGCGCCGCTGAACAGGCCCACGATGTTGGACACGTTCACCGCGATGCTGGCGGTCTCCTTCTTGTGGGCGGTGGCCAGGGCGACGACCGCGACGATCTGGCCGAGCCGCGCAAGGGAAATCTGTCCGTGGGCATAGAGCGGCGAGCCGGGGACAGGGAAGCGCTGCATCGCCCCGTGCTGTCGGCAGGGCAGCTCGACCCCGAGCCAGAGTTGCTCGGCCAGCTCTTCGGCCGTGTGTTCCGGCCCAATCGGCTCACAGAGGTTGTACCACGCCATGCCGGACTCGATGATCCGCTCGATGGTCGCCCGTCGCTGTGCGGCCGTCATACACGAGTCGAGACCCTCGCGAAGCCGGCAGACGTGGTAGGCGCCGCTGACGCCGACGTCGCGCAGCTCGCGCAGTTGCGACAGGGTCACGTCCCCGACGTTGGCGAGGATCTCCAGATGGGCAGGGATCGAACGGCGCAGCGTCACGCACAGATCGCGAAACCACTCGAACCCGAACCGGTGCATCGTCATCAGGAACACGACCTGGGCGCCGCCGGCCGCAAACCGTTCGCAGCGGGCGATGACTTCCTCGGTCGGCAGAGCCGACGCCTGGATGCTCGTGTGCGATTTGGCGAAGAAGCAGAAGGCGCAATCGCCGTCGCACGGTTCCATGTCCACGCCGATCTGGCCGAGCAGCAGGGCGTGGTTGCCGAAGCGTCGGCGCGACACCTGGTCGGCCGTCGACCGCAGCAGGGCGGCTTCGAGCGAGTTCTCCGGCAGCGACAGGAGCGTCTTCGCCTCCGCTTTGCTGATCGCCCGGCCCTCGGCCGCCTCGGCCAACAGCCCCTCAATCCGTTCGTCCCGTGACATTGTATCTCCCCTGACAACAGCTCCAACGTCTCAATACCAGGCTGGAGGGCCGAGACTGTAGCGGCTGGCTCCCGCTTGACCCAATCAGGTCACTCTGCCTTCTATACTCCTGCCGATATGCCCGAGCAGGTCGTCGAGCATCCGCCGATACTGCGTGAGACTGGCGAACCAGTGCGACAGGCAGTTCGCGCCCCGGTTGGTGAGCCGGAACATGCGCCTGGAGGGCCCGGCCTGCGAATCTTGCTCCGTCGAGCGGAGCAGACCCTCGGCCTCCATGCGTTTCAGGAGCCGGTAGAGCCCCGTATAGTCGGGCAACTGCTCCCGGAAGAAACCGAAGACCTGCAACTGCTTCTCAATGGCGTACCCGTGCAGGCCCTGCCGGTGATCGCACAAGACCGTCAGAACGGCCGGACGCAACATCCGGTCCAGAGACCGGCCCGTGCAGACGCAGTGACGAAGCTGGCGGCAACTATTCGACATACTCCAATAGTATCTCTTGTGCGCCCAACGTCAACCCGGAATCCGAACGACGCGTGGATTTCCCGTCCTGACGCGCCTCGATCGGGATCGATCTGAGGATTGGAATGCGGTGCAGGACCCGATCGTGTCAGCCGGCGGAGTCCTCGGAGCCGTCAGGCGTCTCGCGAGCCGCGGTGGTCCCTGTCTCCAGAGGGGCCAGGAGTGTGAAGCGGCTTCCCCGGCCGGGCCGGGACTCCACGTCGAAACGGCCGCCGAGAAGATCCAGCCGTTCGCGGATGTGGAACAGGCCGAACCCGCGACGACGTGAAGTGCCGATCAGGGTCTCCTCCACGTCAAAGCCGATCCCATCGTCCGCCACCGTGATTCGGATCGAGTCGTCGAGACGTCCGATGTCCACAGTCACGGAGCGAGCCTGCGCGTGCTTGATGGTGTTGATCAGCAGCTCGCGAACCGACTGGAACAGCACGATGCGGACGTCTTCCGCCAGCGGCTTGGCGGCGCCGTCGTCGCGAAAAGTGCCGTCGATGCCGTACTGAGCCTTCACCTTGTCCTCCAGCAGTTCCTCGAGAGCCGCTTCGAGGCCGAACTTGTACAGCGTCGGCGAACTCAGATCGAAGATCAGCCCGCGCACGCTTTCGATGGTCTCATCGATGGTATCGCAGATGCCTTCGATCTCGTCCGTCTCGGTCACGGGCAGGCCCTGGAGCTTCATCTTGGACAGAACGAGGTTCTGGCAGGCGTAGTCATGGAGTCCCGCGGCAATCCGTCGCCGCTCGCGCTCTTCGACCAGGGACAGCTCCGAGGCCAGCGATCGCAGCCTCTGCTGGTAGGCCCGCAGCTCGTCCTCGACCGCGTTCTTGACGAACGCATACAGGACGAAGGCCCAGGTGAAGGGGATGAAAAGGCCTGCGATGTCCTCCACCCAGTCCAGTCCGGCGGTCAGGCCCGACCACTCGAGGAAAAGGGCGGCGTGGTAGCACGCCATCAGGGCCAGCAGGACCGCCAGGAGGATCGGGACCGCCGGCGCAAAGCCCGACCGTTTGCAGCCACGAACGACAAACGCTGCCGCAACCACGCTGGCGGAAAACGATATCAGATCAAGGTATGCCATCGGGCGCATCAGGGACCCTCCTGTTCCGGGGTCCGAACACCAGGGCGCACCACAGGGCCAGCAGGATCGCTCCTGCCATCAGCGACAAATGCTCCAGCCAGTTGAACAGATCGGCCCAGAGGAAACCTTCGGCCACGGTACTCAGGCTGCCCAGGACCAGACCGGCGAAACTGCCGAGGATCAGTAATGCGTGCGGAATCTGCCGGAGGTGGCGGTACGTCGCGACGATCTCGACGACCACCGCACAGGAGATGATCAGCATGAGCGCTTCGTCATGTGTCATTCTCGACGCTCCTGAAGTTAGCCGGATCAAAGACCCGGCACAATGCCAGGATCAGGAAGCCAACACGATGATAGCAGAAGGGTCGTCCACCTGCGAAGATTTTCCATGAGATTCGTTTGTGCTGGCGGGGGGCGATCGTTGGAGCTTCGAACACCACGAGCGGCCCTGTGGTATAATCGTCCCATGAGTAAGAGTGCCGACTATATCGATCGATTCCTGCCGACGACGGCCGAGGACCTGCGCCGCAGGGGTTGGGACCAGGCGGACGTCGTCCTGATTACGGCAGATGCCTACGTGGACCACCCGTCCTTCGGCGCCGCTTTGATTGGGCGGTGGCTGAAGAAGCTGGGCTATCGCGTCGCGGTGCTGGCCCAGCCCGACTGGCGGAGCGTCGAGCCGTTCCGCGCATTGGGAAAACCCCGGCTGTTCTGGGGGATTACCAGCGGCTGCATCGATTCGCGTCTGAACGACTACGCATCATTGGGCCACCGGCGCCGGCAGGACCTCTACAGCCCCGGCGGCGTCAGGGGCCTGCGGCCGAGCCGGCCGCTGTTGGTTTACTCCGCCCGCGCCCGCGAGGCCTATCGCGATGTGCCCATCGTGCTGGGCGGGCTCGAAGCCAGTCTGCGGCGGCTCGTCCACTACGACTACATCGAGGACCAGCTCAAGCGGTCCGTCCTGGTCGACGCCAAGGCCGACCTGCTGATCCACGGCATGGGCGAGCGGGCGGTGGCCGAGGTCGCGGCCCGGCTGAACGCGGGCCGGCCGATCCACGAACTGACCGACATTCCCGGCACCGCCTACATCGCCCACAAGGGGATCGCGGTCCCCGATAATGCCGTGCGTCTGCCCTCGCTGTCGCAGCAGAACGACGACAAATCGCTGTTCATCGCAGCGCATCAGCAGTACCAGGGGCAGGCCGGACTGCAAGGGCGACCGGTCGTTCAGGAGCAGGACCCCGGCACGCTGGTGGTGATGCCGTCGGCTGAGCCGCTCAGCGCCCAGGAGTTGGACGCACTCTACGATCTGCCTTTCACCCGCGCGTGGCACCCGCGATATGACGCCCAAGGCGGCGTGCCGGCGCTGACGCCGGTGCAGTTCTCCATCACGACGCATCGCGGCTGCTTCGGCGGCTGCTCGTTCTGCTCGATCGGATGTCACCAGGGCAAGCAGATCCGCTCGCGGTCCCTGCCTTCGCTTCTGGCCGAAGCGGACCGGCTTCGCCGGCATCCGCAGTTTCGCGGCACGATCGAAGACCTCGGCGGGCCTTCCGCCAACATGTACGGCATGGACTGCGGCCGCAGCGAGACGTGTGGGCGGGCCAGTTGCCTGTTTCCGGCGCCTTGCCGCCAGGCCGGCTTCGACCACGGCCCGATGCTTGAGATGATGGAGGCCTTTGTCCGCTGGAGCCGGGATGGGTCGAAGCGTACCAATGTGTTCGTCGCCTCGGGGATTCGGCACGATCTGGCTCTGCAAAGCCGCGATTATCTGGACATGCTCGTCAGGCACTTCGTCGGTGGTCATCTGAAGGTCGCGCCGGAGCACTATTGCCCCGAGGTGCTGGACCGCATGGGCAAACCGCATTTCGAGGTGTTCGAGGAATTCGAGCGGCGGTTCGCCGAGTCCTGCCGGCGGGTCGGCAAGGAGGCCTACCTCGTGCCGTACTTCATCAGCGCCCACCCGGCCTGCACGCCGGAGGACGCCCTGAAGCTGACCGAATATCTCGTGTCCCGTTCCTGGCGGCCGCGACAGGTTCAGGATTTCGTTCCGATCCCGCTGACGCTCTCGACGGCGATGTACGTCTCCGGCGTCGATGCCGCCGGACGCACGATCCACGTCCCCACCTCCCGAAAGGAAAAGCGCCTCCAGGCCGCGCTGATGCAGTACTACCAAAGCGAGAACCGCACGCTCCTGGCCGAATTCCTGCGCGACCGCCAACGACCCGACCTGCTCGCCAAAATCACCCGCCTCCACAGCCCGAAACCGCGTCGCAGGAGATAGCGGTGTGTGTGAAGATATCCTGGCATGCGTGTGGCAGCCTCAAGGCGAAGCCTGAGCGAAGTCGAACGGAGCGAAGCCTTGGGGATGGCGGGTATGCTTGGGCCTTCTATGTCCGGAGACGCCGACACTTTCAGCCATCCCCAAGTCCTGCGGACTTGAGGCTGCCACCCAGCCGCTTCAGTGGCTCAGAGATGCCGGTGCCCTGACACCTGCACACACAAATAGCGCGCGGCCGCACGGCGGCCCTTGTGTATTGGCCGCTTTTCGGGTTTGATATTCGCCGGCTCGGTCGCGGTGGTCGCGGCGGAGGTGGAAGGTTTTGGGCTGGCAAAGGGTTTCGGTGTATGCGTGTGATTTTCACGACGACGCTGCTATTGTGTTGCAGCAACATCTTCATGACGTTCGCCTGGTACGGGCATCTGCGAAACCTGTCGCATCGGCCGTGGATCATTGCGGCGCTGGTGAGCTGGGGAATCGCGTTCTTCGAGTACCTGATCCAGGTGCCGGCCAACCGGATCGGCCACACCCTGCTCAACGTCGGGCAGCTCAAGATCCTCCAGGAGGCGGTCACGCTGACGATCTTCGTCCCGTTCTCGATCCTCTACATGAAGGAGCAGGTGCGTTTGGACTACCTTTGGGCGGGCCTGTGCATCTTCGGCGCCGTCTTCTTCGTCTTCCGCCACAAGATCTGCAGCTGATCGCTACCGATCAGGGTGCCGCGACGATCTTGAATACGACCCCCGTATTGCCATAGGGCCCCAGCGCGGTGCTGGCCAGGACATAGACCTCGCCGTCGCGGTCCTGCCCCATTCCCTTGACGAAAAGACCCAAGGGCTGCTGCTGGTTGCCAATGAGCAGCTCTTCGATCCGGCCGGACCAGAGGTCGGCGACGAAGAGCCGGCCCTGTGGCGCGCTGAACGCGCGGGAGAAGTCACCGAACACGTACATCGCCCGCAACTGAGGCGCCTGCGTTCCGACGTACAGGAACCCGCCCACTACCGCCAGACCGTCGTCGTGGTCGTACTGGGCCACCGGATCGATGAGAGCCGGGTCCTCGAAAGGCACGCCGACCGCGATATCCTCGGGATCGAAGAGGAAGTCACCCTCTTTGATCTTCCAGCCGTAATTGCCGCCCTTGCGCACGATGTTGATCTCTTCGACGTGGCCCTGTCCGACGTCCGCGACGATCAGCGCGCCGGTGAGCGGCTCGAAGCTGAAGCGGTACGGGTTGCGGAAGCCGTACGCGAAGATCTCGTCGACGCCGTCGATGCCGACGAACTCGTTGTCCCAGGGGATGCGATACTGCCCGTTTGCGCTCGGTGCGTTACGGCTGTCGGGGGTCGAGGCCGGCGGCAGGGGATCGATCCTCAGGATGCTGCCGTGAACGGTGTGGATGTTCTGACCGTTGCCGTCGGGGCCGTGGCCCGCTCCAGCGTCGTTGGCGGCTCCCCCATCGCCCAAGGCGATGTAGAGGTAGCCATCCGGGCCGAAGGCGAGATAGCCGCCGTTGTGGTTGAACTGCGGCTGATCGATGCGCAGCACCACGCGGGCAGTGCTCGGATCGACCACGTTCTGCACCCGGGCGAGCTGCCATTCCGTCACGACGCTCTGGTGGTTCACCTGATCGGGTGCCAGGTCGAGCGTGAAATCGGCGGGACCGCCGACCGGCTCGCTCGTGTAGGTGTACAGCGTGCGGTAGCCGGGACTGCTCGGGTCGGCGAATCCCGGATAGAACGCCAGGCCCAGCAGGCCTCGTTCGTCGTAGTCGTCCTCATCGAAGCTGCCGAGGATACCCAACGGCTGGACGAGGCGATCTCGCACGTCGAGGAAGGGCGTTTCGAGAAGCTGTCCCTGTTCGATGGTGCGCACCAGACCCGCCTGATCGATGACGTAGAGCCGTTCGGCAACGGCCGGGTCAGGCTGAAGGTCCACGGGGGCGATCAGGCCCGAGGCGACGGTCGCCAGGTCGATTCGGATGGGCGATGGTTGGATGCTTTCAGCCAGGGGCAGGCCGGCAACGGTGAAATCGCCCCGCATCTCCATGAAGTGCGGCCGGCACCGATAGCCGGGCGTTCGGCCCGATTCGGTCATCGCCTGGTACAGCTCGGCGGTCAGTGTGAAGGCGACTGTCCCTTGACCGTTGTCCTGCCAGTTGACCTTCGGATCGGATTCGAACGGTCCGGCAATCGACATCGACAGCAGCACCTTGTCCTGCGTCGGCGAGGGCGATTTGGCGATCACCTCGAACGGGTGCATCATGTAGTCGGTCACCCTGACCTGGTACCGTTTACCCAGCGCCAGGGGCAGCGTCGGGTCCGTGCTGCCGATCGTGCCGAACTCGATTCCGGCCGGCGTGAAGGCGTCCAGCCGGTACGAAGACGATCCGATCGCGCCGAACGTCCAGCTCACGTCGGGCGCCTGAGCCTGCGCCGCAGCCCCGGCCAGGAAGAACAACGTTGCCAATACGACCCCCATGCTCTCGATTCGCAATCTCGCCATGATCTATGCCTCCCTTCACATCATGTCTGCCAGCAAGAAACACAACAATGTCAACAATCTGTGATATATCAGACTTGTTTAATCCTACTTGGCAGGAGCATTTCCAGTTCAGCGGTTCGAAGGGACCATGCGAAAAAAAGCGCAGCGTTCGCGGGCGACGAATCACCTGCGATTCTGCCGGCGTATCTGTCGTGTGCCGGTTGGGAGGGCGACCGCGGGGCTATGGCCAGATTGAGGCGATCTCGAAGACGTCAAGCGAGTTCACTGTGATCGGGGCGCCCTCGCAGAAGAAGCCGAGGGACCGGTTCTCGTCGGTGAACTTCACGCCCATCGGCATATAGACGCGGCCGTCGTTGGCGAAGATCTCGATCGAGGTGCGATCGACCAGGACGTCCAGCGCGATCTTGCCGTCCACAGGCGACAGCGGGGCGGTTTTGTCCAGGCAGGAGAGCTGATTCTTCTGCGGATCGAGCACGATGCGGACGCCTCGAATGTCCAGGGTCACGCGCTGGGCCTGCCCCGGCTCGAACCGGGCGACGACGCGGAACAGCTCGCCCTTGACGCCGGAGAGCAGGTCCTTTCGCGGCGCCAGTTTCTGGCTCTCCCAGCCGCGGTGCGGTTCCTGGAGCCGTTCGATCTCCCGGACCGGCACGGCGAACAGACGAGGCCCTTCCTCCGTCGTTTGAAGGGTCAGCTCGACCGGGAACAGCATCATCTGGTTGAACGGCATGCCCGGCATCTCGACCCGACCCCAGGCGATCTGGATGCGCCGCCCGTCCTCGGGCGGGATGTCGCTGTACGTCTGGGACGCGTAGAAGCAGTTGCCGTGGCTGAACTTGATCTTGTCCGATTCGGGCGTGAAGGTCTTGCCGTCGAACGCGCCGATCCGGTAATCGCCGTCGGCGGCGTAGAGAACCCATCGCCTGTCATCGGTCTTGCCGTCGACCGGCAGCTCGAAGATCTCGGGACACTCGAAGAAGCCCTCGATCAGGCTGGTGTATTGCCAGTTCTTCAGGTCGTCGGAAGTGTAGAACGCAATCGTGCGCTTGTCATCCACCTCGTGGTACAGTGCCATGACCCAGTGCCTTCCGGGTCCATACCAGATGACCTTCGGGTCGCGGCCCTGGTGCTTGACGACCGGATTGCCCTCGTACTCGGTGAAGGTCGCGCCGCCGTCGTTGCTGTAGACGATGCACTCGCCTCGTCCGGTGCTGGTGTAGGCGGCCACGATGGGCGGCTCGTCGCCTTTCTGGAAGCCGGCGGTGTTGTTCACGTCGACCACGGCGCTTCCCGAGAAGACCCAGTCGCCGAACTGTTGCGGATACAGGGCGATGGAAAGCTCGGTCCAGTGAACCAGGTCCACGCTGACGGCGTGGCCCCAGTGCATGTTGCCCCACTGCACGCCGTAAGGATTGTGCTGGTAGTAAAGGTGGTACAGACCCTTGTGAAAGACGAGGCCGTTGGAGTCGTTGTTCCAGCCCCGTCGCGAGGTGAAATGAAACTGCGGCCGGAGCCTCTCGCGGTACAGGCTCTCGGCGCCTCGGATCTCATCGGACTGGCTGATGAGGTGCAGACCGCGCGAGGAACGCGGCAGGCCGTCTACCTCGATGGTGGCCGTCTTGCCCTGGAACGCGCTGATGTCCAGGAAGACATAGAGATCGGGACTGACGTCCGCCAACTCGATCTCGAATTCGCGGACAACGCGCTCGTCGATGATAACCCGGGCGCGCCGCTTGGCGGCGCCGTTCTTGACCGGGAAGTTGAGGTATCGCGCGCTGAGCCGAAACTCCTTGCTCTGGTCGAAATCGTCCTTCGAGTTTGCCTGGAAGATGTGATCGACGGTGATGTGGCCCCAGAGACGCGTATGGCTGTCCACAATCCGCAGTCGCGCGGTCTTGCCCACCAGATCGGAGACATCCCAGAACCGCGCGGTCAGGCGCTCGGAGCCGCCGGGGCGGTTGTTGCGGCCGGTGGCCGTGCGGACCATCCTGCCGTCGACGATCAGGTCCATGCAGGTCAGGCGGGGATAGCCGCCTCCGCCGATCAGAAAGTGAATGTAATTGCGCTCGATCTGGAAGGGCGGCGAGGTCAGCGTGCCCGTTGACGCGTCGCGGTCGCGAAAGCTGTTGACCAGACCACGGCCCACGAAGCCGGTCACCGCCAACTGCCCGGGCAGCGTGCCTCGGGGCGGCGCGTTGCCGAACGCGTCGCCCGTGGCCTGCCAGCCGGCGTAGTCGTTGCCCTCGAAATCGCAGATGAGCAGGTCCGGTTCCTGTGCGCCCCGGCACAGTCCGGCCAGAACCACCGGCAGGAGAATCAATGTCCACTGTCGCATCGCAGCGTCCTTTCCTCTTGCGGTCACCAGCATGTTTGGCGGGCCCGCCTACGGGCGGCTCGCATCCTGCGTCACCCGGGCGGATCCCTTGAAAGAATTATGCGGGTTTTCGCTCGCCGAGGCAAGGCTCTGTGAAGACAGAATCAATGACGATGCGGCGGCAACACGATTTCATCCTTGTGTTCGTCAGGCGTTTGCCGCATAAAGAGCCGGGACCGTTCGGCGGTCTTGTGACGTGATATGCAGCCCAGAAAGATCAGTCTCATTCAACTCAACGTTGCCGTCCTTATGTGGGGCGGCACCGCGATGTTCGCCAAGGGCATCGCGCTGCCGGTGCCGCATATCATCTGCCTGCGGTCCCTGATCGGGGCGGCGGCCCTGGTGGCCATGCTCGCGGCTCTGCGAAGGCCGCTGAGAGCCGGCGGCGGCCGGCACTACGGGCTGATGCTCACGCTCGGCCTGCTGCTGTGCGCCCACTGGCTGACCTACTTCAAGGCGCTGAAGGTCTCCACCGCCGCGGTGGCAATCCTGTCGCTGCACACGTATCCCGTCATCACGGCGATCATCGAGCCGTTTCTTTTCTCGGAGCGTCTGCGAAAGTCCGACATCCTTCTGGCAGTCGTGGTCTTCGTCGGGATTGCGATCATGACGCCGGCGATGAGCCTGTCGGACGCGACGACCCAGGGAATCGTGCTGGGCGTGATCTCCGGCCTGTTTTTCATGGCCCGCAACCTGCTGACCCGCAAGTACGTCCATCAGTACACCGGCAGCGTGCTGATGTTCTGGCAGATGCTGGTGACGGGACTGGTGCTGCTGCCCTGGCTGTTCATCGACCGAGCGGCCTGGACGCCCGCCACGGGAGGCCTGCTGCTCCTGCTGGGCGTGGTCTTCACGGCGGTTCCGCACACGCTGTTTTCCGCCAGCTTCAAACACCTCAGCGCCAAAACGGTCGGGATCATCGCGACGCTGCTGCCGTTCTACGCCGCGTTCTTCGGCTACCTGATTCACGACGAGGCCCTGTCGCTTCGCACCGTCGTGGGCGGTTCGATCATTCTGGCGGCCATCGTGTTCGAGACCGTGCGAAGCGTCCGGATGTAGGAAGACATCGTGGCGCGTGCGTGGCAGCCTCAAGCGAAGCTTGGGGATGGCAGATTGGATTGTCTCGCCGATTTCAGAAGACTGCCAATGCGAGGCACCATCCCGAAACGCTCCGCGTTTGAGGCTGCCACACACGCTCCAGGCCGCTGGAAGGCCCGCACGGACGCGGTGCGGGCAGATGGAATGCTTCGCACTGGCGGTTGCGAGGGCGGGGCGGTAGAATGTCCCGACGGTCCGCGCCACAGGGCGCCGAATCGAGTGAGGTATCGGTTCTTCTCAAGGAGCAAGGAAATGAAGAAGGCAGTGGTGTTGGCGGTGGTCGGTGGCAGTCTCCTGTTGTCCTCGTGCAGTCAGAACGGCTCCGTGCCGCCCAAGACACACCCGAAGGCCAGCTCGTGGAACGACCTGTTCGCCCCCGACCTGTCCGATGCGACGTATCCCGAGGGCGTCTGGACGTTCGAGGGTGGTGTCCTGACCGCCAGTAAGGATGAGGCGATCTGGACGAAGAAGGACTACGACAACTTTATCCTCGATCTGGAGTTCAAGACCGCCGAAGGCACCAACAGCGGCGTGATTGTCTACTGCACCGATATGAAGAACTGGATTCCCAACTCCGTCGAGATCCAGATTGCCGACGATTTCTCGGAGGAATGGGCCAAGCAGCCCGCCACGTGGCACTGCGGTGCGATTTTCGGCCACTTGGCGCCGACCAAAAGCATGGTCAAGAGGCCCGGCGAATGGAACCGTATGACTGTCACCTGCCGCGATCAGATGATCTACGTCATGATCAATGGCGAGACGGTCTCGGTGATGAACATGGCCCTGTGGACCAGCGCCAAGACCAACCCGGACGGCAGCGAGATCCCGTCCTGGCTGAGCACGCCCTTTGCCGAACTGCCCACGCACGGCAACATCGGGTTGCAGGGCAAGCACGCCGGCGCGCCGATCTACTTCCGCAACATGAAAATCAAGGAACTCAACTGACGCCGGACGAAGGTCTTTCTTGTCGAAAATCAGGGAATTCCTCTCTTGGCGACGTCTCGACCGAGGCATTAGCATTGCCGGCATGTGCTTTGTGGTCGAGAGCTGCCCGCGGGGGCAGATGAAGAACTACAGGTAAGGAGAGAAACACCGATGAAGGGAAACGAGAAAGTCATTGCGGCGCTGGATGCCCGGCTGGCCGACGAGCTGACCGCGATCAATCAGTACATGGTCCACGCCGAGATGTGCGAAAACTGGGGCTATGGACGCCTTCATGGCGTGATCGAGAAGCGGGCCATCGCCGAGATGAAACACGCCGAGAAGCTGATCGAACGAATCCTGTTCCTCGAAGGCAAGCCTACCGTCAGCAAGCTGAACAAGATCAGTATCGGCGACAACGTCGAGAAGCAGCTCAAGAACGACTGGAAGGCGGAAGAAGCCGCCATCAAGGACTACAACGCCGATATCCAGTTGGCCGGCGACGCCGGGGACCACGGCACGCGCGAGCTGCTGGTGTCCATTCTCCGCGAGGAAGAGGAGCACATCGACTGGATCGAAGTGCAGCTCGACCAGATCAAGCAGATCGGCTTCCAGAACTACCTGATCGAGCAGATGGAGTAGGGGCGAATCCTCTACTGGCGCCTACCGTAGAAATACGCACAACCGAGCGTGCCGCCGTGTCTCATAGGGACTCTGCGCCTTGCATCTCCCGCCGGGGCGCCAGAGCACACAGGAGCATCCTGCTGCAGGTGTCTTCTGCTGTTGTGCCTTGTGGGCGAGGAGTTCCGCAGTATGTCCATATTCGAAGCGGTGATGCTGGTCTGTTTCGGGGTGAGCTGGCCGATCTCGATCGCCAAGTCGCTGCGCACCCGGAAAGTCGAGGGCAAAAGCCCGCTGTTCATGGCGATCGTCTGTTTCGGCTACCTCAACGGCGTCATCTACAAGGCCACGCAGTCTTTCGACTGGATCATCGCCCTCTACGCCCTGAACATGGTCCTGGTGGCGGTGGACCTGTCGCTGTATTTTTACTACAGCCGCGACCGGCGAGGCGGCGCTCCCGGCGGCTGGGCACAGACGCCGCAGAGCGAATGCGCCCCCTGAAGAGGCGATCGGGACCAAATCCCGCCCATCCGCCTTTGGAAGGTGTCCGCCTGCGATATTCCGTTGAATCACGCCGGGGGTATGCGTATAATCCGCGTTTCCAGATTCTTGGCGTTTTGAGGATGGCATTATGGCGAAGAAGCAGCAGAAGGTCGTGTTGGCATACAGCGGCGGGCTGGATACGAGTGTGATCCTGCCCTGGCTGACGGAAACGTACGGGTACGACGTCATCGCGTTTGCCGCGGAACTGGGGCAGGGCGACGAGCTGGCGGGCATCAAGAAGAAGGCCCTGGCCAGCGGGGCCACCAAGTGCATCGTCAAGGACCTGCGGCGGGAGTTCGTCGAGGACTACCTCTGGCCGATGCTCAAGAGCGGCGCCATATACGAGAATGGCTACCTGCTCGGCACCAGCATCGCCCGGCCTCTGATCGCCAAGCACCAGGTGGACGTTGCGCACGCCGAGAAGGCCACCGCCGTCGCGCACGGCGCGACAGGCAAGGGCAACGATCAGGTCCGCTTCGAGCTGACTTTCATGGCCCTGGACCCGACGCTCGACATCATCGCGCCGTGGAAGGACCCGAACTTCAAGCTGACCAGCCGCGAGGCGGCGGTCGATTACGCCCGCAAGCACAACATCCCGATCGAGCAGAGCAAGAAGAAGATCTACTCGCGCGATCGCAACCTCTGGCACATCAGCCATGAGGGCGCCGACCTCGAAGACCCCGCCAACGAGCCCAAAGACGGGCTGTTCGTGATGTCGCAGCCGGTCAGCCGCACGCCCGACAAGCCCGACTACGTGACGATCGGGTTCCACGAGGGCGTCCCGGTTCGGCTCGACGGCAAGCTCACCAGCGGCGTCAAGATGATCGAGACGCTCAACGAGATCGGCGGCCGGCATGCCATCGGCCAGGTGGACGTCGTGGAGAACCGCCTGGTGGGCATGAAATCGCGAGGGGTCTACGAGACGCCGGGCGGAACGATCCTGATGACCGCCCATGCCGCCCTCGAAAGCCTGACGATGGAGCGCGAAACGATGCACTACAAGCAGCAGGTCGCGCTGAAATACGCCGAGCTGGTCTATTACGGCCAGTGGTTCAGCCCGCTGCGCGAGGCCCTCGACGCCTTCATCAACGTCACGCAGCGCAGCGTCGTGGGCGACGTCCGGGTCAAGCTCTTCAAGGGCCGCTGCACGCCGGCCGGCATGAAGAGCCCGCACAGCCTCTACCAGGCAGACCTGGCCAGCTTCAAGATGGGCGCCGAATACGATCCGACCGACGCGAAGGGCTTCATTCGGCTGTTCGGGCTGCCGATGAGGGTCGCCGGAGCGGTCGGACGCAGGGAGCAGAAGGGCGGCAAGTAGCGCAGGGGCGAACCATCATTCGCCCGTACGAACGGCAGAGCGTCCACGATGGCACGGGAGGCGATGTGGCGGCACAGGAATGGATCATCAGTGCGTTCACCTTTGCGTTCGGCTGCTGCATCGGCAGTTTCCTGAACGTCGTGATCTACCGCCTGCCGCGTGAGAAGTCGCTTGTGAGTCCCGGCTCGGCCTGTCCCGGCTGCGGCAAGCCCATCCGGTTCTATGACAACATCCCGCTGGTCTCCTGGCTCGTCCTGCGAGCCAAGTGCCGCCATTGCGGCATGCGCATCTCGCCGCGGTACTTCGTTGTCGAGCTGCTCACCGGGCTGGTTTTTCTCGGACTCTACCTGGTCTATTTCCACTCGCCGCTGCGGCAAGGCATGCAGACGCCGAACGGGCGGTTCGTCTATGTCGTTCACGTGGTCCTGCTCGCGGCGTTCATCGCCGGCTCAGGGATCGACCTGGAGCTCTGGATCATCCCGCTGTCGATCTGCTGGTTCGCCACCGCCGTGGGATTCATCGGCGCGGCGGTCGGGGGGTATCTGATCGATCCGGAAGTCATTAAGGCCTTCTCGCTGCTGCCGGTCGCGTCGCCGGGCGCCGGCGCGTTGGCCCTCGGCGCGGGAGTCGGCCTGGCGATCAGCCTGCTGCTTCTGAAAGCGGGTCTGATCCATCGCAGCTACCAGGAGCCCGAAGCCCAGGCCGGCGCCAAACCCGTCGAGGACAAGCCCGAGATCGAGAAGGGGGCCTTCCCGTTTGCTGACGACCCCGAGTTCAACCATCGCCTCGAAGCGATGCGAGAGATCATCTTCCTGACGCCGATCATCCTCGGGGCGATCGCGGCGAACGTTGTGCTGACCCGGCCGGCGGCGGTCGCGGCCTGGTGGACCGGCCTCCTGGCAAACCACGCGGTCGCCGGGTTCCTCGGCAGTCTGTTCGGCTACTTCGTCGGCTGTGCCGTCGTCTGGGCGACCCGGGTCCTCGGGACGCTTGCCTTCGGCAAGGAGGCGATGGGACTGGGCGACGTCCACCTGATGGGCGCCGCCGGAGCCGTGATCGGCCCGCTGATGGTGGTGGTCGCGTTTTTCGTCGCACCGTTCTTCGGACTCGGCTGGGCGCTCTTCCAGACGTTTTTCAAAAAAATTCGCCAGATTCCCTACGGTCCTTTCTTGTCTTTAGCTGTCTTGACCGTTATGATTTTCCACGATCGGATTGTAAGGGAATTTGCCTTTCTTTTCTTGCACTGAGAGGGCACAGTTGCGTTCATAGGATTGCAAGGAGGTCTCGAATGCACGTCGTCAAGGTCAAAGCGATCGTCCCGCTGCTGTTGGTTGTGGGGTTGTCTCTGGTTTCCGGCTGCACCGATTACAAGAAGAAGTACGATTACCTCAACGTCGAGCACCAGAACCTCAAAGGGCGTTTCGAGAACCTCCAGAACGAGAAGCAGCAACTGGCCCAGAAGATCAGCCAGGACCAGCAGACGATCGACGATCTGCGTCGCCAGATCGAGGAATTGAACCAGACTCCGGCCGAAGCGACCGGTTTCGGCGAGGGGTACGACGTGGCGTTCGATGCGGCGGCCGGGACGATCACGGTGACGCTGCCCAACACGATTCTGTTCGCATCGGGCAAGGCGGAGCTGAAGAGCGCCACCAGCGCCGAGCTTGACCATATCCTGTCCGTCCTGAAGTCGAAGTACGCCGGCAAGGAGATCGATGTCGTCGGGCACACGGACACTGACCCCATCGCCAAGACCAAGGACCTGTGGAAAGACAACTGGGAGCTGTCCGCCGAGCGGGCGCTCTCGGTGGCGCGCTACTTGATGGCCCAGGGTATCCCCGACAGCCAGATCCGCGCCTCCGGGTGTGGCCCGGCCCGCCCGGTCGCTCCGAACACGACCGCCGCCGGCAAGGCCAAGAACCGCCGCGTCGAGATCGTCGTCCATATGCGATAGCGCGACGCGCTCGGCTGCCCGCCCTGCGGGACACGGAATCTCAGCCCCGCTTGGTCGGCGCTATCGTGACTACGAACTCGTGCTGCGCCGGGTCAAACCGAACCTCCGCAACCGTCCCTGTGATCGGACAGATGCAGGTATTCTCGCCCTCACTCGCACACAGATTCTGCCCCTTGTGGACCTTGTCCCCCACTTGAACGGCAGGCGCGTGCGTGGCGTCGATTCGCATGATGTGTCGGCGGCTCATTTCCTGGCCTGCGGAAACGGTTTGATTCCCAGCGCCTGAGCGATTCTCTGCGGGATCTCCGTGTTGTCATACACCCCGCCGAACGTTTCGGATTTTGGTCCGATCGCGTATACGGGCACGGGCGAGGCGCTGTGTCCCTTGGTCGACCAGTGCACCTTGATTTCGTCGCCCTTGAGGCTCCCTTCGGGGATGGTCAACCCGCCGGTCTCGTGGTCGGCGGTGACGACCACCAGAGTGCGTCCATCGGCGATGGCGAAGTCCACCGCCGCGCGAACCGCCTCATCGAACAGCAGGGTCTGCCGGATGCAGGCTTCGGCATTGTTCGCGTGGCAGGCCCAGTCGATCTGGCTGCCCTCGACCATGAGGAAGAAACCCCGGCCGTATTTCCGCGAGTCCGTCGCGGTCTCGTCGAGGATGTGGATGGCCTTCTCGGTCATCTCGGCCAGCATCGGTTCGGGCTTCAGCGTCGTCATCGCATCGACCTGGAACAAACCCAGCACGAGAGGCCCGCGGGCCCATCGCAACTGATTGGCGGTTCCGATGACGGTGTATCCGGCGTCTTCGGCCTCGGCCAGCAGATCTCGGTCGTCTTTTCGCCCGCTGTCGGAATGCGACTTGGGCAGGAAGTACTTGCGTCCTCCGCCGAACAGGACGTTGATCCGATTGCCGATCAACTGCTCGGCGATCTCGGGCTCCATCTTGCGGCTCTTGACGTGCGAACCGAACGACGCGGGCGTGGCGTGTGACATCGTGCAGGTGACGACCAGACCGGTCGCCATCCCCTTGGCCTGTGCCGCCTCCAGGATGCTGTAGTACGGCGTCTCATCGGGCGCCATGCCGATCATCCCGTTGTTGGTCTTGATCCCGCAGGCCAGGGCCGTTCCTCCCGCCGCCGAGTCCGTCACCAGCCGGTTGGCCGAGTGGGTGGAAATCAGTCCATGGACCGGCAGACGCTGCATGTGGATCTTGCCCTCGGCGCCGATCGCCTTCATGCGCGCCAGGGTCACCTGGCCCAGGCCCATGCCGTCGCCGATGCAGAGAATGACATTTCGGACCCTGGTGGCTCCGGCCGGATACGACTGCATCCTGGCCGGCGCATGGTAGAAGCTGATGTCGTTCGGGTCCGTTTGAGGGGTCGGGTAGTTGTACACCTCGCTTGCTGATGCGATCGCCCACGACAGGACGACAAGGGTGATCGACAAGGGGATTGCTGTCCACGCGCTGTGGCGATTCGTCATTGGCCTAATCTCCTTTTGAATCCGGAATCTGTACTGTCGTTGATACCATACCGCTACTCTCTACGCAAACGCTAATCGCGCCGTTCCGAGCGGTTGCGAATCCGCCGATATTTTCTTCTTCGGCCGAATTGCCCCTGCGCGCGTACTGCTTTCGGTCGCAACTGCAAATCGGCACGCAGGCCCCAAGCCCTTCCAGGAACGTCTTGTCCTGTGTCGTTGTCGAGCCATGATGCGGAACGACCACAATGTCCGCTCTCAGATCGGGATATCGGACCTGAAGCTGCTGTTGGGCGAACTCCTCGATGTCCGAACACAGGAGAATCTTCACGCCCGCGAATTCGATGAGCAGAACCAGGGAACGGTCGTTGTCGCTCAATTGGCGCGAGCACGATGGGTCGTCGGGAGGCCAGAGCGTGCGAATCGTGGCCGCTCCGGCATCGAGAACCGTCGGCAGGGGCTCTATCGGATGCTTCCTGTGGCGCAGGGATTCGGTCAGCAGGTCTGCCGTCGGATCGCTCTGGGGTGGGACGCCGAATGCCTCGCCGGCATACACGTGACGGACCGTGCAGCCATCCACGGTCTCCGGGATTCCGTTGACGTGGTCGACGTCGCCGTGACTGACGATGATGGCTTCGAGTTCGGTAATGCCCACGGAGTTCAGGAAGGGCAGCACGATCCGCGATCCGATGTCCCGCTGGTACATCGAGCCGGCGTCGAAAAGGATGGTCTTGGCGTGCGGCAGTTGGATGACGATCGCCTGGCCATGTCCGACGTCCAGGCAGGTCATTTGCAGGTGATCTCGACAGGTGCGGCTCCATTTCACCGTGCCGATCCAGGCAAGCAGGACTACGGCCAACGCGAAGCACAGGACCCGCTTCAGGTAAGGACGGCGGATGCGTCCGAAGCGGGCGAAGAGCACCAGCCCGTAGTAGCCGACGACCAGTCCGACCGTGACGCGACCGATGACGATCGTGTTGGTGTCGAGGCGGCTCAGGAGCACCACGATCTGAGCGAGCAGGTCCGTACACAGCGCGAGCAACGTTCCCAGGACGGCGGCCAGGCTCGGCAACAGAAAGAACAGGATGATCTTCACAAAGCCAATCGTCAGGATCGCAGACACCAGAGGAAAGACCAGCACCGTCCAGAGACTGGCCAGCGGTGTAACGGTCCAGAAGTGGTACAGCTGGATTCCTGCGCCGCCCATCCAGGCGCCCAGTCCGGCTGCGAGCAGTCGGACGGCGCCGCTGCCAACGCGCTTGACCGCATACATGGGCAGACTCGCCGACAGGTCCTGCCAGTGAAACCAGCCGTGCGTGAGGTCATGGAAGGCGCGTTCGATGGGACTGGTCAGCGCCAGGATTCCCGCCACAGCGGCAAACGACAACTGCCAGCCCGCCTCGAACAACTGGGTCGGCCGGATCAGCAACACGATAATTGCGGCCAGGCACAGGGCGTTCAAAGCACTGGTGCGACGGCGTGCCAGGACCGCGGCGCAGAAGGCCCACACGATGACTGCGGCCCGAACGGTAGGCGCCCGCGCCGGGACGGTCAGCAGGAACGCCGCTACGGCCACGGCGCACAGAACGGCGCGTCCGGGTTTCATCAGGCCGGCCGTCTTGCCCAGCCACCAGATCATACCGGCGAAGATGCCCAGGTGCATGCCGGACAGGCTGACCAGATGGAGCAATCCCGTCCGGCGAAAGGCCTCGTACGTCTGCCGGTCGATTCGGTCCCGGTTGCCCAGCAGCAGGGCCTCCGCCAGGCCGTGGGAGTCTTCCGTCGACGCTACGCCGCACAGCAGCGCCGCCGAAGCGCCTTCGCCCAATCGCGTGCGCAGACGGGCGAACGGGTTCACGCCAGCGGTCCGGTGCCTCTCGATCGCGTCACCCGACGGGACCGAGGCGCCGATGTAGATGTTGCTCCGCGCCAGGTGTGCGGCCAGGTCGAACTGCCCCGGATTCCTCGGCGCCTCGAATCGATACAGCCAGCAATAGGCCTGGATGGTGTCGCCGATCTTCAGGGTCAGCGTCGGCTCGTCGATCTGCATCCGCACGACGCCGCTCGCATCGACCCAGCCGCCGCCGGTCTTGACCCGATCCAGTCTGACGTGGAACGCCGTGGGCGGATCGGTGAACGTCAGTTCCGCAAAGCACCAGTCCGCCCGGATGCTGAGGGGCCGCGTGACGATGCGCCCGCGCACGGTTGCCAGGACGCGCTCTGTGCCCACGAAGTGACGAATGTCGTCGCCGGCCGCCGTTTGATAGACGCTCAGGCGGACGGCCCCGAGTCCCATGAAGCAGAGCAGGGCGCCCCACGCCGCGACGGAAGGCCGCCAACGCTGAACTGTGCAGGCCATCACGACGCAGAGGGCTGCGGCCATGAGAACCGGCACCGCGATCTGTGGCCACAGCCGCTGCGACGAATCGGCCGGTCCGAACGACGTCGCGATCGCGTGCTGGGCGACAATCCCTGCCATGAGGCCGACAGCCGGGAAGAACAGACCGGCAGTGTCGATCAGCCGCGCGTGGAGATTCTGCTGGCTGAGCTGCGTCTCGATGAGGGCCAACCTTCTCCGAATCTCGTCCATAGTGATATCGATACTCTACCATATTGGGGGCAATTTGACCAGAGGCTACCCGCGCATTTCTGAACCGGGAACGCTCTGGCGGCCTATAGAGAGGTGACAGAATGGCCGGCGCTGCGAAGTCTTGTCGGAGGCCGGGATCGATTCGGACGTGGGAGTCATGCCGATGGACGTGGAAATGAGCGGCTATGAGGTGCTCGAAATCGCCGAGAAGATCGAGCGAAACGGGGTGAAGTTCTACCGCCGGGCGGCGGGTCTGTGCAACGATGCGGGCATCAGCACGCTGTTCGTCCAACTGGCCCAGTGGGAAAGCAAGCACATCGAGGTGTTCCGGCAGATGCGCGAGCGACTGGCGAGCCAGCACTGGCAGCTTGGAGACTTGCGCCCGGACCGGCTCGACGGGCCCGATGCGCGGGCG
>CAZNSM010000013.1:0-51292 GCA_964575615.1 uncultured Pirellulales bacterium
TGTTGCCTCAATAGCGGGGGGAGGATTCGAACCTCCGACCTCCGGGTTATGGGCCCGACGAGCTACCAGACTGCTCTACCCCGCGGTCAATTCTATCGAGATACGCTCCGGACGGCATTCTGTTCAGGCCATCCGGCGCGCCTTCAAAGCCAATTCACACGCACCGCAAAATAACACAAACCACACGCGACATCAAGCACAAGTTCCGATCAGGTCAGATTTCTGCGAATCTTCTCTGCAATTTCGGCACTGCGGCCTTCGGGATACTTGTAGGCGGGCCACTCCGTGAAGACGCCGTCGCCTGTCCTGCGCGGCACGATGTGAAAGTGCAGGTGATCGACGATCTGGCCTGCGGCCCGGCCGTTGTTGCACAGCACGTTATAGCCGTCCGCCTTCATCGCCCTCACGATCGCACCCGCGATCCGGCCCAGACGCGACCATACGTCTGCCAGAACCTGCGGATCACATTCGTGGACTTTCCCGCAGTGGACCTTTGGAATCACCAGCGTGTGACCATCACTGATCGGTCCGATATCGAGAAAGGCCAGCACCGCCTCATCCTCGTAGACCTTGACTGCCGGAATCTCTCCGGCGACCATCTTGCAGAAAATGCAGTCATCCATGCTCGCCCGATCACCCCGTCGGCCAGGTCCCGTGCTATTGCTTGTCCCCGGCGCCCTGTTCCGACTCCGTCACCTCTGTGCCGGTCTGTTCCGAAGCCGCCGCAACACTGGCGGCCGCGGCCTTCGCCGACTTCTTGGATTTGGCCGATCCGACGGTCTTCTTCGTCTTGCCTCTCTTCGTCGAGGTCTTCCGCTCTTTCTTGACGGGCTCATCCTGCCCGAGAAGCTGAAGCAGCACGAGCTGCCCATTGTCGCCCAGACGCCGCAACGACAGACGGATGATCCGCGTATAGCCACCCGGCCGCTCCAGATAACGCGGCCCAAGCTCGCTGAACAGCTTGCCGACCACGGTCCCCTTCTTCGTGGTCTTGCCGTCCTCGATATCGAGGATATCCCGGTTGCCCAGCAACGCGATGGCACGGCGCCGATGCTCGAGCTTGCCTTTCCTGGCCAGCGTGATCAGCTTCTCCACGAAAGGCTTGACCTCTTTGGCTTTCTCGATGGTGGTCGAGATCGTCTCATGCTCGATCAGCGATTGAGCCAGGTTCCGGCGCAACGCCAGACGGTGCTCGCTCGTTCGGCTCAACTGACGTCCTGCAACTCGATGACGCATATGCTAAGATTCCTCTTTTCGATAGTGCCAAACCGTTCTCGTGACGGGCCCGAGGGCTATTGTCCCCCGTCCTTCGTACCCAGCGACAGACCGATGTCAGCGAGCTTGCGCTTGATCTCGCGGAGCGAGGTCTTTCCGAAGCTGCGGATCTTCAGCAGATCCGCCTCACTCATCGCCGCCAGTTGGCGAACGGTCTCGATCTTCGCCGATTCCAGACAATTGCTGGCCCGAACCGACAATTCGAGCTCCTGAATCGGAGTATTGAGTTTGGCCTCCAATTCCTCGTCGATCTCCTTCTCAGGCTCTTCCTGCGCGAGTTCGCCGGCCACCGTTTCCTCGCCCAGCTCGAAGTACTGGACGAACGGATTGATGTGCTTGCGGAGGATCTTGGCGGCCTCGACCAGCGCCATGTCTGGCGCTACGGTGCCATTCGTCCAGATTTCCATGATGAGCCGGTCGTAGTTTGTCCGCTGACCGACGCGCGTGTTCTCCGTCGTGTAGCGAACGCGTGTCACGGGCGAATACACCGCGTCGAGGTGAATCAGCCCGATCTCCTGATCGAACCGATCCGCATCCGCGATTCGTTCCGAGACCGGGACGTACCCGCGTCCGTTCTCCACCACCATCTCCATCTCGAAATTGACTTTGTCCGTCAGCGTGGCCAGCACCGTATCCTTGCTGAAGACCTCGATCGCGGGGTCGGCCACGATGTCGGCCGCCGTGACCACGCCCACCTTGTTGGACGAGACCTTCATCGTTTTGGGCCCTTCGCCCTGCAGGCGGATGACGAGGCTCTTGACGTTCAGCACAATATCCGTGGTATCCTCCATCACGCCGGCGATGGAGGTAAACTCATGATCCACTCCACTGATCTTGATCGAGGTGACCGCACTGCCTTCCAGCGAGGAGAGCAACACACGTCGGAGACTGTTCCCGACGGTCGTACCGAATCCACGCTCGAACGGCTCAATGTAGAACCTTCCGTACTTGTCCGTCGAAACAACGCTGTCCTTTTCAACACGAGTCGGCAACTCTAAGCCACGCCACGTCACTCGCATATACAGGCCTCCGATCTAAACTTTGATCCGTACACTACACAGCCTCCTGCGGAACCGATCCCCGTCGCCCGACGGGCCGCCCCATTCCGCATTCATGGCCTCCGAGCCTACCGCGAACAGAATTCCACGACCAACTGCTCTTCCACCGGAATCTGGACGTCTTCCCGGCTCGGCATCGCCACGATGGTGGCGGCCGGCTTGTCCCGATCCAGTTGGAGCCAGGCCTGCGTCGTGAAGTTCGGGTTGCTCTCGAGCTGCTGCTTCACCTCTTTGCGGCTTCTTTCAGAGTCCTTGATCTCGATCCGGTCTCCCACGTTTGTGGTGTAGTCGCTCACATCCACCTTATGACCATTCACATGGATGTGCCCGTGGGCGATCAGTTGTCGAGCCCCCTTGCGAGACGGCGCAAAATTCAGTTTGTACACCACGTTGTCCAACCGCCGTTCGAGCAGTTGAAGCAGGTTCTCCCCGGTGTTGCCCTTGAGGCGCGTGGCCTCATGGAAGTACCGCATGAACTGCTGTTCATACAGGCCGTAGTACCTCTTGATCTTCTGCTTCTCACGAAGACGAACCCCATATTCGCTCAATCGCGCCCGGCGCCATCCATGCATCCCCGGCGCCAGGTTCCGCTGTCGGCGCTCCACCTGGCACTTGGCGGTTTCACACTTGAGGCCTTTCAGGAACAGCTTCATTCCCTCGCGGCGGCACTGTTGACACGATGGACCGAGATAACGTCCCATATCAATCGATCTCCTGTAGAGTCTCCTGGAGCCTTTGCTTATACCCGTCTACGCTTCGGCGGTCGACACCCGTTGTGCGGCAGCGGCGTGACGTCCTCGATCGAGGCGATCCGAAGCCCGGCGCCCTGGAGGGCGGAAATCGCCGACTCGCGACCCGAGCCGGGTCCTTTGACCTTGATCTCGACCTCTCGAACACCGTTTCGCATGGCCGTGCTGGCGCAGCGCTGCGCCGCCTGCTGTGCGGCAAAGGGCGTGCTCTTTCGCGAGCCCTTGAACCCCACGCACCCGGCCGAACCGGTGCAGATCGTGTCCCCATCCATATCCGTGACGGTGATCAGCGTGTTGTTGAACGTCGCCTTGATATGGATGATCGCTCGAACCACGTTCTTCCGAACTTTTCGTTTTCCGCTCTTTGCCATCTGGTTCTCTTACCGAATAGTGCTGCCTCGTTTTCCCGGTCTGTGCGGCTTCCGCTCGCCGAACGGCGTTCGCGGACGCCGATCAGCGCTTCTCTTTGACGCCCTTCTTTCCGGCCACGGTCTTGCGCGGGCCCTTGCGCGTCCGGGCGTTGCTCTGCGTACACTGGCCCCGCACCGGAAGGCCCCGGCGATGCCGAATGCCCCGATAGCAGGCGATGTCGCGGAGGCGGGCGATGTTCTGCGCCACCTGGCGGCGAAGCTGGCCCCCGACCACGTAGTTGCGGTCGATGATCTGCGTGATCCGGCTCAGCTCATCTTCGCTGAGCTTGTTCGCCTTGGTCATCCGCTCGATGCGGGCTTCTTTCAGAATCATCTCCGACGTATGCCGACCGATCCCCGGGATGTACGTCAGCGAAATCCAGATCGATTTGTTGTCCGGAATATCGATACCCACTATACGCGGCATATTGGCTCCCTTTTAGCACCCATCTGCAATCGACGCGGGGTCTCCCGCGGTCCGTTTCGCCTACAGCCCCTTACCCTTGACGCTGTTTGTGTCTGGGGTTCGAGCAGATGACCCGAACGACCCCGCGACGACGGACGATCTTGCAATTCTCACAGATTCGTTTGACTGAGCTTCTGACCTTCATCTTCTCTTCCACGCTTTCCGACGACTCTCGTGCGTTGCGGCCCCTGTCCGGGCACGAACACCTCAATGCCGCAGTACGATCCGTCCTCGATTGAGGTCGTACGGCGACATCTCTACCGTCACCATGTCCCCGGGAAGAATCCGAATGAAATTCATCCGCATCTTCCCCGAGACGTGGGCCAGGACCTTGTGCCCACCTTCCAACTCGACCCGAAACATCGCGTTAGGCAGAGCTTCGATCACTTTCGCTTGCAGCCGTATCGCGTCTTTCTTGGCCATCTGCATCTCTGACCTCGTGGGCTGACCCATTGCGGCCATCGCCGCACCGCCGGGCGGACCGCAGGTCACCCCTGTTCTTTCCTCGTCAGGACTTCACAACCGCCCCTGACGATCGCAATCGTATGCTCAAAATGCGCCGAACACTTGCCGTCTTTCGTCACCACCGTCCACCCGTTCGCCAACGTCCGGACGTGATAGCTGCCCGCGTTGACCATCGGCTCAACCGCCAGGACCATTCCTTCGGTCAGATAGATGTCGTCGGCGAGCAACTCCTCGCTGACGAAGTTCGGGACCTTGGGATCCTCGTGCATCTTCGTTCCGATGCCATGTCCCACAAAATCCCGGACCACCGAAAACCCGGCGGCCTCGACATATCGCTGCATCTTCCCGGCGACCTGGCTCCATCGGACGCCCGGCCGGGCTTCGGCAATCGCGACATCCAGCATCCCTTTCGTCGCGTCCAGAAGCCTCTGCCTGTCCGGCGAGATCCGGCCGATCGCCACGGTGGTGGCGGAATCCCCGCAGTAGCCGCCGAGTCGGACTCCAAAGTCCACACTCAGGATATCCCCCGCCTGGAGCACGGTCGTCTCCGAAGGGATCCCGTGGACCACCTCGTCGTTGACCGACGCACAAATCGCCCCAGGAAAGGGTTTCCGCGCCTGCGGGCTGCGCACGCCCTTGAACAGCGCGTCCGCTCCCGCCCGGGCGGTCATCTCCAGTGCCACGTGGTCCAACTGCGCCGTCGTGACACCCGGCTCTGCGATCTCCTGTAGTTTTGAAAGAACGTCGGCGACAACCGCACCCGCCCGACGCATCAACTCGATTTCTCTACGGCTCCGAAGCGTTACAGCCATCGATCCAACTTCACTTCTCGTCTATGGGCCAATGCCCCGGCGGGTCCAACCGACCCGCCTACTTCAGAGCATCCAACTCTTCAAACAACGTAGCCGCCACGGCGTCGGCCTCTCCGTCGGCCGGCACGTCGCGCACGTCTCTTCTGGCCTTGTAGTACTCCACGACCGGCTCGGTCTGCTCGTAATAGGTCGCCAGCCGATTCTTCACCACCTCGGCGGTATCGTCCGGCCGCTGAACCAGCGCGGCCCCATCGTGGTCGCAGACCCCATCGCGCTGCGGCGGCATGTTCTTGACATGGTACACCGCGCCACACTTCGGGCAGCTCCGCCGACCGGTAATCCGCTCGACCACGACATTGTCGTTGACCTGAAGGTTGATCACGACGTCGATGCCGCTGTTGCCCTTCGCCAAAGCACGATCCAAGGCTTCGGCCTGCCTGACCGTACGCGGAAAACCATCCAAAACGTAGCCGCCGGCGGGGGCTGCCTGGATCGCCTTGCTCATCATCTCGACAATCAGATCGTCGGGAACCAGCGTCCCGGCGTCCATGTAGCTCTGCGCCTTCTTGCCCAGGGCTGTGCCTTCGGCACGCTCTCGTCGCAGGATATCCCCACTGGACAGATGAAGCAGCCCATACCGGGCAACGATCCGCTTGCAGTGAGTTCCTTTTCCGGCGCCAGGTGCTCCCAACAGCACAACTCTCATGCGTAAGCTCCCTTGATCCTGCCCGAAGAACTGAATCCCTCATAACTCCGCATGAGCAGGTTGGCTTCGATCTTCTGGACCAGGTCCAGCGAGACGCTGACGACGATCAGCAGGCCCGTTCCGCCGATGAACGTCGTGATCGTCCAGTCAATTCCCAGGAAATAGGTCAGCACCGTCGGAACCACAGCAATCGCGGCCAGGAACGCGGCCCCGAAATACGTGATTCGCGTCATGACGGTTTCGAGGTATTCCGCCGTGCGTCGTCCCGGCCGAAGCCCGGGGATGAAGCTGCCGGAATCGCGAAGGTTCTTCGCCATCTCTCTCGGCTGGAACTGCACGGTCACCCAGAAATACGCAAACAGGAAGATCAGCAGCATGTACAGGACGTTGTACGTGTACGCGCTGCCGCTCAACGCCCCGAGAACCGTTTGCAGGGCCATGGACCTCGGAAAGAGGCTCGCCAGTTGCTGGACGATGATCGGCGGGAACATCATGAAGCTGGATGCGAAGATAATCGGCATCACGCCGCCGTGATTGACCCGCAACGGCAGATAGTGACGCTGGCCGCCATACATGCGCCGGCCGCGCATCTGCTTGGCCTGCTGGATCGGAATCCGCCTCTGGCCCTGCGTAATCAGGATCGCCCCCGCGACGACAAACACAAACGCCGCCACGAGGAACAGGATCTTGCCCGGCCCGATCGATCCGGTCGGCGCCCCAACCGTGAAGTCGACCTGTTTGGCCAGCCTCAGAATCGCCCAGGGCATCTGAGCGATGATACCCGCCATGATGATCAAGCTGATCCCGTTGCCGATCCCGTACTCGTCGATCTGCTCACCCAGCCACATCAAGAACACGGTCCCCGCGGTCATCCCGACGATGCCCATGATGTAGGCCTGGACCTCCATGCCGGGATAGGTATACCCACCCAACATTTTCATGTACATCACCGACTGGACGACGCAGATGAGCACCGTCAGATACCGTGTGTACTCCTGAATCTTCTTATACCCGGTCTGGCCCTCCTGGCGCAGTTTCTTCAGTGCGGGAATCACTTCGCCCAACAACATCAGGATAATGGACGCCGTGATGTACGGCATGATCCCCAGCCCAAAAAGGCTGCTGCGGCTGAGCGTACCGCCGGTGAAGATCTCCAGGTACTCTGCCGCTCGACCGAGGGGGCTGTCGGTGTCCCTGCCGGCATCCAGGGCCGAGGCAATCCGGCCCTGGTCGAAACCAGGGTTGGGGATATGGAAGCCCACGCGATAGATAATCAGCAGTGCAACCGTAAACAGGATCTTGTTCCTCAAGTCCCGTATCCGAAAGATGTTGACAATCGTTCCGATCACTTACCTGTTCTCCGCGTTCTGCTTCGGACCCCTTCGCCCGCAAGACGCCAAGCCATCCTTACGCCGGCTTACGTCGGGCACTCTTCGTTTCCTTGCCGCCCACTTTCGTCGCGGTGCCGCCGCACCCGACGATCTTCTGCTCGGCCGCCTTGCTGAACCCGTGTGCGGCCACCTGCAACCGTTTGGTCAGTTCGCCGTCTCCCAGGATCTTGACGCGACTCTGGAGGCCATCGACCAGGCCCGCTCGCAGAAGCTGCTCGACCCCGATCTCGGCGCCATCGTCAAAACCTTCCAGTTGGGAGACGTTTACGATCTCAAAGCGCCGGGCAAACTGCTTGTTGTTGAACCCGCGTTTCGGCACCCGTCGAAACAAAGGCATCTGCCCGCCCTCGAAGAGCGACAGCATGGTCGCCCCCGCGCGGCTGTGGCTGCCCTTGTGTCCGCGTCCGGCGGTCTTGCCGACACCCGATCCGCGGCCCCGTCCAACCCGCTTGCGTGCTTTGCGTTTGCCTACGACAGAAGTTATCTCATGACTCAACATTTAGATCACCCAATTGGTCATCGTGGCCGCTACGAAATGGCGACACCCCGTAACGCTTCAATCGTTTCTTTCTTGCGCAGCCTCAGCAGCCCGTTGAGGGTGGCCTTCACCACATTCTTGGCGGCCGTGCTTCCGTAAACCTTTGTCAGCACATCGGTAACGCCCGCATATTCGAGCACCGCCCGCGCGCTCGAGCCGGCGATCACGCCCGTGCCCGGACTGGCCGGAACCAGGACGATCTTCGTCGCCCCGAACCGGCCCGTAATCTGGTGCGGGATCGTTCGACCCACCAAGGGCACGCCGTGCATCGACTTCTTCGCGTCCTTCATGCCCTTCTCGACCGCCAGCGGCACTTCGTTGGCTTTGCCGTAGCCGATGCCGACGTTCCCCTTGCGGTCGCCAACCACCACCAAGGCCGCAAAACTGAATCGCCGCCCGCCCTTTACCACCTTCGCACACCGGTAGATCTTGACCACCGTATCTTCCAACGGCTTCTCTTCGTGCTCGGCTTTTCTCACTGGTTCAGTTGCCAATGTCGTCTCCCAGGTTCCCAGCGCCCTTGTCAGAAGGCCAGGCCGGCCTTTCTTGCCGCATCGGCCAAGGACTTCACGCGCCCATGATACTTGTAACGGTTGCGATCGAAACACACGCACTTGATGCCCATGTCGAGGGCCTTCTTCGCCAGCGCTTCGCCGACGGTCTCGGCCGCTTTGCGGTTGCCTCCCACGGTCACCTGATCACGCAGGACTTTCGACTGCGTGCTCGTCGCCACCAGCGTAACGCCCGCGAGATCGTCGATGATCTGAGCGTAGATATGGCGGTTCGACCGAAACACCGACAACCGTGGCCGCTCCGGCGTTCCGTGCACCTTTTTTCTCACCAGACGCTTGCGCCGCAGCGCCGCCTTTTTGTGTTGTTCACTCTTCATAAAGCCGACTTCTCACTTATGCCCCGCCTGAGGCGAACGCTTTCCCCATCTTCCGCTGGATATGCTCATCCGCGTAACGGATGCCCTTGCCCTTGTAGGGTTCCGGCGGCCTGACCCGGCGGATGTTGGCCGCAAACTGACCCAGAACGCACTTGTCCATGCTGCTGAGCGAGAACTTGGCCGGAACGTCGTTGCCGCGCGTCGCCGGCACATCGATCTTCACCTTGACGCCCTTGGGGATCGGCAGTTCCACGGAATGGCAGTACCCGACCTGGAACACCAGCTTGCCCCCCTGGTCCTTGACACTGTAGCCGGTCCCGTAGATCTCCATCTTCTGCTCGAACCCCTTGCTCACGCCGGTCACCATGTTCGCCAGCAGCGCCCGCATCGTGCCGTGCAGCTGCTTGCTCATACGGTCGTCCGGCTGAGGGTTCACCACTTCGATCTGGTTGCCCGAGCCGTCGACCGTCACCTTGATGCACGGATGGCAATCCATGTCCAGGCTGCCCAGCGGTCCCGAGACCTTCACCTGTTGGCCCTTCAGCTCGACCTTCACGCCCTTCGGGAGCTCAATCGGTTTTTTTCCAATCCGACTCATCTTAGCTTACCGTACAGAGGATCTCGCCACCGACCTTGTTCTCGCGGCAGCCTCGATCGCTGATTACCCCTTTGCTTGTGGAAACGACAACAATGCCCATGCCCCCGAGGACCCTCGGCAGATCGTCGACGCCGGTGTACACGCGGCACCCCGGCTTGCTCGTCCGGGTGATCTCGGTGATCGCCGGACAGCCCTCCTGATCGTACTTCAGGGCAATCCGCAGGCTGCCCTGCTTGCCGTCGTCGATCCGATCGAAGCCCTCGATGTAGCCCTCCCGCTGGAGGACCGCCGCGATGCCTTCGCAGATCTTCGACGCCCTTACGTTCACATGCGTCCTGCGCACGCGAACCGCGTTGCGAATCCGCGTCAACATGTCAGCAATTGGGTCGCTCAAACTCATAATCCGTATCCCGCATGTTCCGGCTCGTTCGGCGCCGGCCAAACCCTACCAACTGGCTTTCTTGACTCCCGGTATCTTGCCTTCGTTCGCCAATCGCCGGAAACAGATCCGGCAAATCTTGAACTTCCGGTACACCGCCTTCGACCTGCCACACAGCTCGCAGCGGGTATACTGCCTGACCCGGAACTTCTGCTTCTTCTTGACCTTGAGTTCTAATGCTTTCGTTGACATTCAACGCGCTCCACAATCTTCGTTGTGCGGGCCGGTCATTTCGCCGGCGTGGCCTCCGCCTGCCCTCGGAACGGCATGCCGAACAGAGACAGCAACCGACGCGCCTCTTCGTCCGTCCTGGCCGTCGTCACAAAGCAGACGTTCATCCCCTGCTGCGCTTCCACCTTCGCCGGATTGATCTCCGGGAATACGCTCTGTTCCCCCAGACCCATCGAGTAGTTGCCCCGGCCGTCAAACCCGTTCGGATTCAGACCCCGAAAGTCTCGCACCCGCGGAATCGCCAGGTTGATCAGGCGATCCATAAATTCGTACATCCGGGCGCCGCGCAGCGTGACCTTCACACCGGTCTCCTGCCCCTCGCGGACCTTGAAGTTCGACACACTCTTCTTGGCCTTGCATACCGCCGGCGTCTGTCCCGTGATCATCGCCAGGTCCTTTTTGCCCATCTCCAGGAACTTCTTGTCCTGGCAGGCCTTGCCGATGCCCATCGAGACCACCACCTTGACCACCTTCGGTACGGCCATCACGTTCGTGTAACTGAACTCTTTCGTCAGCTCCGGAACGATCTTCGCCTTGTACAAATCTCGTAAACGTGCCATTCTTCTCTGCCTGTCGTCCCCGCACGCCGACGGCGTGACTCGGGGCCACCTGGGTTCCTATTTCGCCTTCCTGACCGTGCCGATCTCCGTCCCATCGCGGGCCACGCGCTTCTTGGCGCCGCCCTCGTTCTGCTGGTAGCGGACCCGGCTGCCCTTGCCCGACTTCGGGTTCACCGGCAGGACGTTGCTGATGTGAATCGGCTGCTCGACGCTGATGCGTCCCCCCTGCGGGTTCCGCCGGGACGGACGCACGTGCCGTTTCGCCACGTTCTGCCCCTGAACCACCACCACCTGTTTGTCCGGGTATACGTGCAGCACGCGCCCGGTGGCGCCTTTGTGGTCCCCGGCGATGATCTGCACCGTGTCGCCTCTTTTTACATGTACGGCCATATCTGTTCCTGCCTCGTCTTCCGTCGCCCGGAGCGGTCCTGCAAGGAGTTACACCACCTCACTGGCCAGGGAGATAATCTTCATGTAATTCTTCTCACGCAGCTCCCGCGCGACCGCCCCGAAGATTCTCGTTCCAATGGGGTTGCCGTCGTTGTCGATCATCACCGCCGCGTTGCTGTCGAACCGAACGTAACTTCCGTCCGGCCGTCTCACCGGGCTCTTCGTCCGAATGATCACGCACTTGTGAACCTTCTTGTCATCCAACTGGCACGTGGGAAGCGACTTCTTGATGGCCACGCAGACCACATCACCGACCCGCGCCACCGGCCGCGTGTACTTGCCCTTCGCGCCCTCCTTGCCGAGCACCTTGATACACAGCGCCGTCCTCACACCGGAGTTGTCGGCCACGTCCAACATGGTTTCTTGCTGAATCATCGTCTTGCCGTCTCGAATTCGGTCCTATACCGCGATTGCCTTCTGCACCACGCGCACCACGCGCCAGCTCTTGGTCTTGCTCAGCGGCCGGCACTCGGCGATCTCCACCAGGTCGCCCACCCCGCAAGCGTTCTGCTCGTCGTGGACCGCCAGCTTCGTCCGCCGCCGAACGTACTTGCCGTACTTCGGGTGCTTGACCTTGTACTCGATCGTCACCCGAATGCTCTTGCTGCCGCTCCTGCTGCTGACCACGCCCGTTCGCGTCTTTGCTTCTTTCTGCATTTCCATAGAGACCATTTCCAACCCGCCCCTGCGATCGTGACCGTTACTTGCGGCGCTCGCGCAACAGCGTCTTGATGCGTGCCACGTCACGGCGCGTATTGATGATTGCCTTCGAGTCTTCCAGCTTCTCCGTGACCGATTGCGATCGCAGATCGAAGAGGCGCCTCTCGAGGTCCTCCATCGTGCTCTGAAGCTCGTCCTGCGTCATCTCTCTCAACTGCTTGGCCTTCACGTCGTATCCTCTCTCAGACCGCGTGCCTGCGGCGAATAAAGCGACAACGGATGGGCATCTTGTGAGCCACGCGGGCCAGCGCCTCTCGCGCGACCTCTTCCGTAACTCCGCCGACTTCGAAGCACACCTGGCCCGGCCGAACTCTGGCCACCCAGAACTCCGGCTCCCCTTTGCCCTTGCCCATTCGGGTTTCCAACGGCTTGGAGCTGACCGGTTTGCTCGGGAACACCCGGATATACACCTTGCCTTCGCGGTGCAGGAAGTGCGTAGCCGCCACACGGCCGGCTTCGATGTTCTTGGCCGTGATCCAGCTCGTCTCCAGCACCTGAAGACCGTATTCGCCGAATGCAACGTAGTTGCACCGCGTGGCGTTGCCCTTCATCCGCCCGCGCTGGCTCTTACGGTACTTCACTCGTTTCGGCATCATCGCCATGTGTTACGACCTTTCCCTACTCATTCCCACCGATGCCCCAACCGGCATCGGCGTCTATTCCCCTGCGACGGGCCCCGCCTCACCAACGTTTGCGGCGTCCCCGCCGTCCATCGGCTCCGGTCGCGCCCCTTCGGGTCGCCTCGAATCTCCCATCGCCCGAGGCGGCCGGCGTCGCGGCCGACGACGCACCGGCTCGGCCTGTTCGCCGAACTTGCCCTTGTAGATCCACACCTTGATGCCGATCGCGCCGTACGTCGTCCGCGCCGTTCCCAGCGCGTAGTCCACGTCGGCATCCAGCGTGTGCAGCGGAATGCTGCCCATCTTCTGCGTTTCCGTCCGCGCCATCTCGGAGCCCGCCAGACGTCCGGAGCACATGATCTTCACACCCCGCGCCCCGGCGTTCATCGCGCCCTCGCAGTACTGCTTCATCGTACGCCGAAACGACGCCCGCTTGCCCAACTGCTCGGCAATCCCCTGCGCCACCAGCGTCGCGTTCAGATCGGGGTCCTTGATCTCCACCACGTTGACCGTGACCTTGCGCTGGATCAGGCTCTCAATCTCCTCGCGGAGCTTGTCCACCTCACCCCCGCGCGGCCCGATCACCACGCCCGGACGCCCGCTGTGCAGCGTCACATTCACCTCATTGCGGGTCCGAACGATCTCCACCCGCGCCACCGCCCCCTTCGGCATCCGCTGATTGAAGCGCTGGTCCACAAAATCGCGAATCTTCTGATCCTCGACGAGATAATCCCCATAATTGGCCTTCGGGGCAAACCACGTGCTCTGCCATCCGAGGGTGACTCCCGTCCTGAAACCGATTGGCGATGTCTTCTGGCCCATAGTCAGCTATCTCGATACTCTTTGCACCTTGTCTTGCTTACGCCTGCGTCACCGTCACGTGAATATGACAGGCCTTCTTGTGAATCGGATGCGCCCGTCCGCGATCCTTCGGGATCCACCGCTTGGTCCCCAGCCGGATGCCCGCGTCGTCGACGCGCGCCTCGCTGACGTACAACTGATCCACGTCGGCCTGCTGCTCGTCCGCGTCGGCCACCGCCGCCTTCAGCACCTTGTCGACCATCGCGGCGCCACGCTTGCGCGTGAACTTCAGGATGTCCATCGCGTCCTGGACGCTGCGCCCGACGATCAACTCGGTGACCAGCCGAACTTTGCGCGCCGACATCGGGGCGTACTGATACGACGAACGCCAGGCCGCAATATCTCCCACCTCCACGTTCAGCGCCTCGGCGAGCCGCCGGATGTCTTCCGTCTGCGGCGCCGGCTTGAACAGACCCTTCTGCCAGTTCCGCACCGCGGCCGCCGCCTTCTTGTCGTCGAACCCGCCGCGGGCAAGGCTCGCACCCAGGTCGTCGGCCGTCGCTCGCTTTCGCTGACACACTTCTTTGAGTTTCGTTGCGCTAATCATACCTTCGGTCCTGTACCCGGTGGATCACCGTGCACTCCACACGCACGTCCTATTTGATCTTCTTGCTCGAATGTCCCTTGAACGTCCGCGTGGGCGAAAACTCCCCGAGCTTATGCCCGACCATGTCTTCCGTCACGAACACTTTGTGAAACATCTTGCCGTTGTGGACCATGAAGGTGAAGCCGACGAACTCCGGCACAATCGTACAGCGTCGCGCCCAGGTCTTGATCGGGTTGCGGCTTCCCTCGCTGGTCTGCTTGCTCACCTTGGCCAGCACCTTCTCGTCAACAAACGGTCCTTTTTTGAGCGATCTACCCATCTTGGCTCTCTTCAGTGCCCGGGGTTGCGGTGCGGCCTACGCCGCGCCAAGCTCCACAGGGCATCCCATCATTACAGCGTCAACTGCCCCTGCCGTGTATTCTTGCGGCGCCGAATAATCCGGTTGTTGCTGATCTTGCGAGGATTGCGCGTCTTGCCGCCCTTGGCCAGCTTGCCCGTCGGCGAGCAGGGGTGTCGCCCGCCGTTGGAGCGGCCTTCCCCGCCGCCCATCGGGTGCGCCACGGGGTTCATCGCCTTGCCCCTGACGTGCGGCCGGCGTCCCATGTGCCGCTTGCGCCCGGCCTTGCCGATGCGAATGTTCTGCCGCTCCGGATTGCTCAGCCGGCCGATCGTCGCACGGCACTCCTTGCGCACCATCCGCATTTCCCCGCTCGGCAGCACCAGCGTGACCCAATCCCCTTCCTTGGCGACGATGCGCGCCGCGTTGCCTGCGCCGCGCACCAGCTTGCCGCCCTGTCCGGCGGTCATCTCGACATTGTGGACTTCGAGGCTGGCCGGAATCGCGCCCAGAGGCATCGCGTTGCCCACCTTCGGCTCGCACGCCGGGCCGCTCTCCACCACGTCGCCCACCTTGATCCCCAGCGGGCACAGAATGTACCGCTTCTCACCGTCCTGGTATTCCAACAGCGAGATGAAGCAGCCGCGATTCGGATCATACTCCACCGTCGCGACCTTCGCCGCCATCCCGTCCTTGTTGCGCTTGAAGTCAATCACGCGATAGATGCGCCGCGCCCCGCCGCCACGGAACCGCACCGTCACGATCCCGCGATGGTTGCGGCCGCCGTGCTTCTTGATCCGCTTGCACAGCGTCTTTTCCGGCCGATCCGTCGTCAGCTCCGAGTAATCGTTCACGGAGCTGTTCCGACGCCCCGCACTGGTTGGTCTATAAGTTCGAATGCCCATATCGCGCTATCTCTCTATCGTACCGCCTCAGAACAGATCGATGTGGTAGTCCGGCTCCAGGTACACGATCGCCTTCTTCCAACTGGAAGTCATGCCGATCGCCCGACCGCGACGCCGCTGCTTGCCCTTGCGGTTGGCCGTCCGGACCTTGTCCACTTTCACACCGTAAATCTTCTCCACGGCGTTCTTCACCTGCGTCTTGTTCGCCTTGCGATTGACCTCGAAGGCATACGCCCCCTTCGCGTTGGCGAAATGAATCCCCTGTTCGGTGACCAAGGGTCGAACTATTACGTTGAAATCATCCATTCCAGGACCGCATTCTCTAACGTGCCGTCGCGCCTCGCGCGACGCAGGCTCTACCCGTTCACCCGTCAGCTCTCGCTGTCGGCGTCTCTATTCAGGAACGCCACCAGAGCGTCCTTCGTGAACAACATCCTCTGGTGCGTGCAAATATCCCCCGCATTCAAATCCGCCACCGGCAGCACCGCCACTTTCTGGACGTTCCGGGCCGATTTGTAGAGGTTCTGATCGTATTCCTTCACCGCCACCAGACAACTGCGGTCGATCTTCAGGTTCTTCAGGATGCCCGCAAACTCCTTCGTGCGGGGCTCTGCGAACCCCAGTCCGTCCACGACCACCACCTGGTTCTTGCGGAGCTTGGCCAGCACCGCCGAATCCCTTGCCAGGCGCCGCTGCGTGCGCGGCATGGTCTGGCGGAAATCCCTCGGGACCTTCGCAAAGGTCATGCCGCCGCCGACCCGTTTGCCCGTTCGGCGGTTGCCCACGCGGGCGTTGCCCGTTCCCTTCTGCCGGAAGAGCTTCTTGTCCGAACCGGCCACTTCGCTGCGGCCCTTCGTCTTGACGGTTCCCTGTCGTCGATTCGCCTGGTACATCACGATCGCCTGCTTGAGCAGGGCGTACCGCACCGCGCCGCCCAGCACCGTCTCATCGACGCGGACCTTGTCGACCTCCTGGCCGCTACGGTTATAGACTGTCAATTCCATCATCGCTGGTACACTCATTCACTTACTGAGGTCTCTTTGCCGTTCGCACGATGCAGTACCCACCGGCCGGCCCCGGCACGGCTCCCTTGACCACGAGCAGGTTCTTCTCCTCGTCGATCGAGACCAGACTGTGGTTCTTCGTCGTTACCCGGTCGGTTCCCATGTGGCCGCCCATGCGCAATCCCTTTTTGGGACCGCCGCTGGTGCCTCGGTTCGTAGCATAACCCGACTGTGAACCAGGCGCCCGGTGCCGTCGCTCGGTGCCGTGCGAGGCGGGGAAACCGCCGAAGCCATGCCGCTTCATCACCCCGGCCGTCCCCTTGCCCTTGCTCGTGCCGGTCACGTCGACATACTTGGTATCCGCGAACACGGAGACCGTCAGCGAATCGCCCGGCTTGTATTCTTTCTCCGGCTTGTCTGAAAACCGACACTCCCTGACGAACTTCTTCGGCGCGGTCCCGGCTTTCTTGGCGTGCCCCACCTGCGGGCGCTTCTGCCGCGACGCCTTAACATCCTCGAACCCGACCTGGATCGCGTCGTACCCATCTGTTTCTGTGGTCTTGACCTGGGTGATCGTGCATGGTCCAGCTTCGATCACCGTTACCGGGATCAACTCCCCCGATTCGTCGTACACACGGGTCATCCCCACCTTTTTCCCAAGCAACATGGCCATACTCAAAGGTCCCTGGTCTTACGCCTTGATCTTCACAAAAACGCCCGCGGGAACCACCAGACGGTTCAGCACTTCGGCCGTCCTCGCGTTCGCCTCGTGGATATCGATGAGTCGCTTGTGCGTCCGAAGCTCGAACTGCTCGCGCGACTTTTTGTCGATGTGGGGGCTGCGCAGCACGGTGTATCGCTCGATGCGCGTCGGCAGCGGGATCGGGCCGCTGACCCGCGCGTTCGTCCGACGAGCGTGCTCTACGATCTCCCGGGCGGAGGCATCCAGCGCCCGATGATCGTATGCCTCCATCCGAATTCGAATTCTCTCTGTTTCGGCAGCCATACTACTCCTCTGGACCACCCGATCGTCGCATTTTGCCGCCGAACCACTCGTTTTGACGGGCTGCGGCGACCGCCAACGACACCGGCGTCATTACCCACACTTACAGTACCATCCGTCGGTGCAGACACTACGTCTACCCCGATGAACGCTTTTTCGCTTGGTCACAGACAGGAAAGGCTTCGGTCCACTGTTTCGCCCTCGCTATCGAGGTGCAACCGACGACCGAACTCGGCCTTCCTTAAAGGGTTGAGGCTCGGGCCCGCAGAAGGCCACTGCAAAGCCGTTGTCAGCTTCGCCAAACCCCAAGTCACAAAGAAAACCAACTGAGCCATCCTTGATGGCAATCACAGATATGCCACAGCGTAACTATGTATCGCACGGTCATCCTGACCATGCTCGCTACAGCTGAAAAACCAAAAATTTATCACGAACTCCACATGGCGTCAACAGCCGGCCACACAAATCCGCACAAAAAAGTGAAATTTTCTGATGCGGTTCAGAAAAGGATCGCTTTGGCGACCTGATCGGGGACTCTTTCGTAGCTCAGAGGCTCCATCGTGAAGTTCCCGCGGCCGGCCGTGAGGCTTCGGATGTCGCTGGAATAACCGAACAGCTCTACCAGCGGCACGTTCGCGTCCACCACGCGCATGTTGCCGTGGACGCGGCAGTCGGTTATCAGCCCTCTTTTGGCCAGCAGATCCGCCTGAACAGCCCCAAACGCGGCTTCCGGGACGACCGCCTGAACGCGCATCACCGGCTCCAGCAGGACCGGCCCAGCCTCCTTCATGGCCTTTTCGAGGGCCATCCCGGCGGCCTGTTCAAACGCCAGCTCCGACGAATCCACCGAGTGGAACGAGCCTCCGACAAGCGTCACCCGCAGGCCCACGACCGGGTAGCCGGCCAGGACGCCATTGCCCGACGCCTCACGGACGCCCTGTTCCACGGACGGAACGTACTCCCTCGGAACCTGGTCCGGCGTGACGTTGGCGGTGAACCGCAGGTCCGTGAGGTAGTGTCCATCCTCCGAAAGCAGGGGTTCCACGGCCAGAACCACGTGCCCGTACTGGCCACGCCCACCGCTCTGGTGGACGAACCTGGCCTCCGCCTGGGCCGGCTGGGTGATGGCCTCTTTGTAGGCCACCCGAGGCTTGCCGACCCTGACATCGACCTTTCGTTCCCGCGTGAGCTTGTGCTGGAGGACCTCGAGGTGGAGTTCTCCCATACCGCAGATGACTGTTTGGCCGGTATCGGGGTCGATCTTGTACTCAAACGTGGGGTCCTCGCGGCGGATCGCTTCCAGGGCGGTCGCCAGCTTGGCCCGCTCTGCGGCCGTTCGCGGCTCGATCGACATGGTGATGACCGTCTGGGGAAACGTGATACTGGGCAGTGTCACCGGTTTCTTCGTGTCGCAGATCGTATCGCCGGTCAGGGTCTGCTTGAGCCCGATGACCGCAACGATATCCCCGGCCGACGCCTCCTCCAGGATCCTGCGTTCGTTGGCGTGCATCTCGAACACGCGGGTGATGTTCTCCTTCGCGCCACGGTTGGCGTTCAAAACACGGGTGCCAGACTTCAAGGTCCCCTGGTAGATTCGCAGAAAGCTCAGATCGCCGTGCGAATCGCTGGTGATCTTGAACGCCAGGGCCACCAGAGGCGCCTTCGGGTCACACTTGACCGACACCTCCTTGGATTCGTCGTCGCCCTTGTGTCCGATAATAGCGGGCTTATCAAGCGGCGAAGGCAGGTAGGCCACCACGCCATCGAGCAAACGCTGGACCCCGATGTACTTCAACGCCGACCCGACGAAAACCGGGTTCAGCTTGTTCGCCAGGGTTCCCTTGCGAACCGCTTTTCTGATCATCTCGGCCGTGACGGACCGGTCGTTGACGAACGCGTCCATCAGCGCTTCATCGTGCTCGGCCGCCTGCTCGATCAGGCGGGCCCGATAGTGCTTCGCCTGCTCGGCGTACTCGGCCGGGATGTCGGTCTCGCGGAAGCTGGCACCCATCTTCTCGGCCTCGTAAAAGACCGCCTGCATCGCAACCAGGTCGATGATCCCGACGAACAGGTCGCCCGCCCCCATGGGAATCTGCATCACGATCGGGTGGGCCAGCAGCTTGTCGTGAATGCTCCGGACGCTCATCTCGAAGTCGGCGCCGATCTTGTCCATTTTGTTCACGAAGCACAGGCAAGGCAGACCGTACTTCTGCCCCTGACGCCAAACCGTCTCGCTCTGGGCCTGGACCCCCTCGCTCCCGTCGAAAACGGCCACCGCCCCGTCGAGCACGCGAAGCGATCTCTCCACCTCTGCGGTGAAGTCGATGTGGCCCGGCGTGTCGATCAGATTGATTTCGGAACCCTTCCACGGGCACTTCGTGGCCGCCGAGGTGATCGTGATCCCCCGCTTCTGCTCCTCCTCCAGGTAGTCCATGACCGCCGTACCTTCATGGACCTCGCCCATTTTATAGGTCTTTCCGGCATAGTAGAGAATCCGCTCGGTCACCGTGGTCTTGCCCGCGTCGATGTGGGCCATGATGCCGATATTTCGCGTATTCTCTAACTTGCCCATACCTTCACTGATCGAGGGCACCATCAAATCAGACGGCCCGATTTAAGTAAAAAAAAAGCCACGGCTTCTGGGAAACCCGCCGTGGCATTGTCACCCACAAACGCTACCAGGCAAAGTGAGCGAACGCCTTGTTGGCCTCCGCCATGCGATGCACGTTCTCGCGAGTCGTCATGGCTCCGCCCTGCTTGTTGTAGGCGTCGAGAAGCTCGCTCGCCAGACGCTGGCACATGGGCTTGCCCTTCTTGCCCCGCGCCGACGCCAGAATCCAGCGAAACGCCAGTGACTGCTGCCGTCTCGGGTTCACCTGCATCGGCACCTGATAGCTTGCCCCGCCCACGCGCTTGCTGCGGACTTCGAGCAGCGGCTTGACGTTGTTGATTGCCGTTTCGAAGATCTCTACCGGCGGGACGTCCTTCAGCTTGCCGCCGACGATGTCCATGGCGTCATAGAAGATCTGCTGGGCGGTGCTCTTCTTGCCGTCCCACATCATGCAGTTGACGAATTTCGAGATCAGCTTGCTGTTGTACCTGGGGTCCGGCTTCAGTTGGACGCTGGAAGAGGTAAACTTCTTGGCCATAACGTTTTCTATCGCCTCACATGCCTGCTAAAGGGTTCTCAGTGCTATTTTGCCTTCTTGGCCCCGTATTTGCTACGGCCCTGTCGGCGCCCGGAGACCCCCGCACAGTCCAGCACGCCGCGGATGATATGATAGCGGACGCCGGGCAAGTCCCGCACGCGGCCGCCGCGAATCATCACCGTGCTATGCTCCTGAAGGTTGTGGTCGATGCCGGGGATATAGGCCGTCACTTCCTTGCCGTTGGTCAGACGCACACGCGCCACTTTCCGCAAGGCCGAGTTCGGTTTCTTCGGCGTCTGCGTTCGCACGATCAGACACACACCACGCTTCTGGGGCGAACCGCTGATATCGGAGACGCGCTTCTGCCCTTTGGACTTCGCTCTTGGCTTCCTGACTAACTGATTAATCGTCGGCATAACCCCAATCTCGATTCAAAACCATTCTTGCCTAATCAATGCCAAGGATTTCCTTGACCCTCGATTCGGCCTTGGCCTCTGCTTCCTTCTCTTCCCGGACGCCTGCCAGCTCCTTCGGCACCGGAGCCTCGACCAAATGCTTGACTCTCATTTCCAGATGCGGCTTGAAGGCGGTCCCGGCCGGGATCAGATGGCCGAGAATCACGTTCTCCTTCAAACCGTGCAATTCGTCAACTTTACCCGCCAGCGCCGCCTCCGTCAACACTTTTGTTGTCTCCTGGAAGCTCGCCGCCGCAATAAAGCTGTCCGACCACAACGAAGCCTTCGTGATGCCCAGGAGCAGGGTTTTGGCGGTGGCCGGCTTGGGCTTGCGTCCCTTGGCCGGGTTTCCACCGAGCAGCTCGATCTTCTCGTTGGCCTTGGCCAGGTCTTTCTTCTCCAGGATCTGGCCTTCCTCCAGTTCGGTCACGTCTCCCTTGTCGGAGACCCGCAGGCTGTTGCTCAGACGCTCGTTCTCCTTGCGGAAGACGAATTTGTCGGTCACTTCGCCCGGCAGGAACGTGCTGTCCCCCACCGAGTCGATCTCGACCTTTCGCATCATCTGCGAGATGATGATCTCGATGTGCTTGTCGTTGATGTTGACGTTCTGGGAGCGATACACGTTTTGGATCTCGCCGATGAGGTATCTCTGGAGGGCCTCCTCGCCCTTGATCCGCAGGATATCGTGCGGCACCAGCGGGCCGTCCGTCAGCGCGTCGCCGGCTTCCACCATGTCGCCGGTGTGCACGTTCAGATGGCGGTCGCGCGGCACGTGGTGCTCCTTCTCCATGTGTTCGCTGCGAACGGTAATGGTCATCTTGCCCTTGCGCTTGTCGCTGCGAAGCTCGACGCGTCCGCTGATCTCGGCCATGGCGGCGGGATCCTTGGGCTTGCGGGCCTCGAAGACCTCGGTTACGCGCGGCAGACCGCCGGTGATGTCCTGCGTGCCGCCGGTGGCTCGCGGCTGGTGCGCCAGCAACTGTCCGGCCTGCACCTCCTGGCCTTCGGTCACCTCGATGCGCGCCCCGGCCGGCAGATAGTGGACGTCCAGGATCTTGCCCTTGGCATCCTCGATAATGATCTGCGGATGCTTGTCGCCCTTGTGCTCGATGACCACCGGGCGCTCCAGCACCTTTACGTCGGCATCCTTGCTCTTGAGCTTCGACGTCCGGACGCGCACCTCTTCGGTCTGGACCGTTTCGCCCTCGATGATATCGACGAAACGGATGATCCCGGGCACCTCCGCCAGAATCGGCGTCCGGTGCGGGTCCCACTGGAACAGCGTGGTGCCGGCTTTTACCTTCTCGCCGTTCGGGACCAGGATGATGCCACCATACGGAACCTTGAACTTGTCGAGTTCGCGCTCCTTCTGGTCCAGCAGGGCGATCTCACCGTTGCGCTTGAGGGCCACGATGATCTCCGTGCCGTCGTCGCGCTTGAGCGAGACGGCATTGATGTCGCGGTACTGAACCGTGGCGGTGTGCGTGGCCTTCTGCTCTCGTTCGAGAATGGCACGCGAGGCGACACCGCCGGTGTGGAAGGTTCGCAGGGTCAACTGGGTGCCCGGCTCGCCGATGGACTGGGCGGCGATGATCCCGACGGCCGCGCCTTCCTCGACCAGCCGGCCGGTGCTCATATCCCAGCCATAGCACTTCGCACAGACGCCAAACGGGCTGTCGCACGTCAGCGGGCTTCGCACGCGAATCGCGTCGAGCCCCAGCGCCTCGATCTTCGCCGCAATCTCCGGCGTGATGACCTCGTTCTCGTGGACGATCATCTCGTCCGTGATCGGGTTGCGGATGTTGTCCCGTGCCGTTCGCCCGATCACCAGTTGCGACAGCGGAATGTCGACCTGATCGCCCCGGCTGACCGTGCTCTTCGTAACCCCCTGCAACGTCTGGCAGTCGCGCTCGATCACGATCACGTTCTGCGCCACGTCGATCAGCTTGCGGGTCAGATACCCCGAGTTGGCGGTCTTCAAAGCCGTATCGGCCAGACCCTTGCGCGCCCCGTGCGTGGAGCTGAAATACTCCAGCACCGTCAGCCCTTCCCGGAAGTTCGCCTTGATCGGCGTCTCGATGATCTCGCCGCTGGGCTTGGCCATCAACGCGCGCATGCCCGCCAACTGCTGGATCTGGTCGATGCTTCCTCGGGCGCCCGAATCCGACATCAGATAGATCGGGTTCAGATAGGGCGTCCCATCCTCTTTCTTGTCTTCCCGAAGGCCCCGGATCATTTCGTTGGTGACGGCCACGCGGGCGTTCGTCCAGGCATCGATCACCTGGTTGTAGCGTTCGCGCTCGGTGAGCACGCCGTCGTTGTAGTTCTTCAGAATCTTCGCCACACGTTTCTCGGTCTCGGCGATGATCTCCGCCTTCTTGGCCGGGATCTTCAGGTCCGTCAGACCGAAGCTCAGGCCCGCCAGGGTCGCGTAGCGGAAGCCCACGTCCTTGATGCGATCGAGCAGGCCGACCGTCTCGGCGTTGCCCGCAAATTCGAAACAATCACTGATCACCTGACTGAGCTTCTTCTGGGACATCGTCAGGTTGTAGAACGGCATCTCCTTGACCAGGATGTCGTTGAAAAGGCAACGGCCCACCGTCGTCTCGATCACACGGGGCTTGTACCCGCTGCCGTCCGGCAGCGGCTCGGCGAACTGAATCTCGCCCGACTTCTCGCGCACCATTTTGCGATGGATGCGGACGCGGATCTTGTCGTGCAGCCCGATCTTGCCGGTGTCGTAAGCCATCATGGCTTCAAACTCGTCGCGGAACACCGCGAGCGAGCGCGCCGATACCGACGGCGCCGCCGCCGGATTCAGGTCCTCCAGCGTCACGGTCAGATAGTAATTGCCCATGACCATGTCCTGCGAGGGCCCGACCATTGGCGAGCCGTTGGCCGGAGAGAAGATGTTCCCCGTGGTCATCATCAGGATATGCACTTCCGCCTGCGCCTCGACGCTCAGGGGCAGATGGACCGCCATCTGGTCCCCGTCGAAGTCCGCGTTAAAGCCTTTGCAGGCCAACGGATGCAACATGATCGCATTGCCCTCGACCAGCACCGGCTCGAACGCCTGGATGCCCATCCGGTGCAGCGTGGGTGCACGGTTCAGGAGCACCGGATGCTGATGGATGACCTCTTCGAGGATATCCCAAACCTGCTCGTCGCGGCGCTCGATCATTCTCTTGGCGCTCTTGATCGTGTCGGCGAAGCCGTGCTGCTTGAGCTTGCGGATGATGAACGGCTGGTATAGCTCCAGCGCAATCTTCTTGGGCAGGCCGCACTGATACAGCTTCAGGCTCGGGCCTACCACGATCACCGATCGGGCCGAGTAGTCGACGCGTTTGCCCAGCAGGTTCTCGCGGAAGCGACCCTGCTTGCCCTTGATCATGTCCGTCAGAGACTTCAGGGGCCGGTTGTTGCTGCCCAGCACCGGACGGCGGCACCGCCCGTTGTCCAGAAGGGAATCGACCGCCTGCTGAAGCATGCGCTTCTCGTTGCGGATGATGACTTCCGGGGCATTGAGGTCGATGAGCTTCTTGAGACGGTTGTTCCGGTTGATGATGCGCCGGTACAGATCGTTCAGATCGCTGGTGGCGAAGTTGTCGCGTTCCAGGAGAACCAGCGGTCGCAGGTCCGGCGGAATCACGGGAATCGCTTCAAGAACCATCCACTCCGGCTTGTTGTTGCTCGTCTTGATCTCGTTGATCGTCTTGAGCCGCTTGGTAAGGTCCTTGATCTTCTGCTTGCTGTTCGTCTTGGAGATCGCCTTGCGCAGGTGGGCGCTCACCGCTTCGAGATCGAGCGTTTCCAGCAGGGCCTTGATCGCTTCGGCCCCCATCGAAGCCTTGAACGAATTGCCGTACTTGCTCAACGCATCGCGATATTCCTCTTCGCTGAGCAACTGGGCGGCCTTCAGCGGCGTCGTGCCCGGGTCAGTGACCACGTAGTCCTGGAAGTAGACGATCTTCTCCAGGTCCGAGCTCTTCGTGCCCAGGATAGTGCCCAGACGGTTCGGGATCGACTTGAAGAACCAGATGTGCACGACGGGCGCGGCCAGATTGATGTGGCCCATGCGCTTGCGCCGCACGCGGCTGTGGGTCACCTTGACGCCGCACCGGTCGCAGATGATCCCCTTGAACTTCGTGCCCTTGTACTTGCCGCACGCACATTCCCAGTCGCGCTCCGGACCGAAGATCCGTTCACAGAACAGACCGTCCTTCTCCGGGCGATACGTCCGGTAGTTAATCGTCTCCGGCTTGCGGACTTCGCCGAAAGACCAACTGCGAATATCGTTCGGACTGGCCAGCGAGATCTTCACCGAACCGTAATCATTAATCCGATCGTAGATATTCCCTAACATCGAACGCCCCTTACAAATTCAAAACCCGCCGCACACTTACAGCGCGGTCCGCCCAAGACGCTTCTTCTCGAGTTGGATGTTGAGCCCCAGCCCCCGGATCTCGTTGCACAGCACGTCGAAGGACAACGGGGTACCGGCTTCCAGCGTGTTCTGGCCTTTGACCATGGACTCATAGATTTTCGTCCGGCCTTCCACGTCGTCGCTCTTGACGGTGAGCATCTCCTGGAGGGTGTAGGCGGCGCCGTAGCCTTCCAGCGCCCAGACTTCCATCTCTCCGAAGCGCTGTCCGCCGGTCCGGGCCTTGCCGCCGAGCGGCTGCTGCGTGATCAGGCTGTACGGCCCGGTGGCCCGGGCGTGAATCTTGTCGTCGACAAGATGGTGCAATTTCATCATGTAGATGTAGCCGATGGTCGCTCTCTGATCGAACGGCTCGCCCGTCCGTCCGTCGTACAACTGGGTCTTGAGGGTCTTCGGCACGTGGATGAACATCTCGTCGGCCGCGGGCGCTTCGCCCCGTTCGTCGAGGGCCTTCCGCCGACTGGCCATCAACTGGTTGGCTTCTTCGGTCAACCTCTGGATGTCCTCTTCATCGGCGCCGTCGAACACCGGGGTCACGGCGTCGAAACCCAGGATCTTGGCGACCAGCCCGAGATGCGTTTCGAGAATCTGGCCGACGTTCATACGACTCGGCACGCCCAGCGGGTTGAGCATGATGTCCAGCGGAGTCCCGTCTTCGAGGAACGGCATGTCCTCTTCCGGCATGATCTTGGCGATCACACCCTTGTTTCCATGACGTCCGGCCATCTTGTCGCCAATCGACAGCGTGCGCTTGATCGCCACGTACACCTTGGCCATCTGGAGGACGCCGCTGGGCAGCTCGTCCCCGTGCTTGAGCCGCTCGATCCGCCGCGCTTTGTCCTCTTCCTCCTCGGTAATCTTGGCCCAGAACTTGCTTACCACTTTCTGGACGTCGTCCCGCAGCGCCGCCGGCCGGACCCACTTGATGTCGAAGTTCTCGATCTGCTCGAAGATCACTTCGTCATCCTCGCTGGCGCCGACCTTCTGTTTCGTCGATGGGTCGATGAGATTGACCTCGAACTGCCGATGAATCGCGTCGATCATCTGCCGGAAGATCCCGCATTCCCTCGCCTTCGTCTCGACCTCCAGACGCTTGATGTCTTCGGCCAGGACTTTCTTCTGGTCGTCCCCGCCGGCGCCGCGCCGCGTGAACAACTCGGTCTTGATGACCACCCCCTCGTAACCGCTGGGCAATTCCAGCGAGTCGTTCTTCACATCCTCGCCGGCCCGCCCGAAGATCGCGTGCAGCAGCTTCTCTTCCGGCGTCAGCTCGACCTTGCTCTTGGGAACCACTTTGCCCACCAGGATGTCGCCGGGGCAGACGCGCGTGCCTTCCCGCACGATCCCATGCTCGTCGAGATTGCGCAGCGCCTTCTCGCTGACATTCGGGATGTCCCGCGTGAATTCCTCTTTGCCCAGCCGGGTCTCACGGACCTCCGTGGTGAATTCATCGATGTGGATGCTGGTGAAGCTGTCGTCCTTGCACAGCTTCTCGCTGACGATGATGGCGTCCTCGAAATTGAACCCGTCGAAAGAGACGAACCCGACGAGCACGTTCTTGCCGAGGGCGAGAACCCCCTGGGCGGTGCCGCCGCCGTCGGCGATCACCTGGCCGGCCTGAACGTGCTGGCCCAATTGAACGATCGGCTTCTGGTTCAGGCAGGTCCGCTCGTTGAGACCCACAAACTTCTCCAGCTCGTACTCGTCCGTCTGGTTGATCACGATGCGCGTGGCGTCCACCGCGGTGACGGTTCCGGCGTGCTTGGCTCGCACCACCATGCTCGAGTGCCGGCCGACGACCTCTTCCATACCCGTGCCGACCAGCGGCGATTCGGTTTTCAGCAGCGGAACCGCCTGCCTCTGCATGTTGGAACCCATCAGCGCGCGGTTCGCGTCGTCGTGTTCGAGGAAGGGAATCAGCGAGGCCGAAACACCCACGATCTGCTTGGGCGAGACATCGACGTAGTCGACCTCTTCCCGCGGGGTCTGGGCGAGTTCGCCGGCTTTGCGGGCGAGCACCATTTCCTCGTCGATCTTGTGCGTCTGGAAGTTGACCGCACTGGGCGGCGCGAAGACCGCCCGCATCTCCTCGTCGGCACGAAGGTATTCCACCTCGCCGGTAAGCTTGCCTGCCTTGACCTTCCGGTAGGGCGACAGCAAAAAGCCATAGTCGTCGATGGTCGTGAAGATGGCCAGCGAGGAGATCAGACCGATGTTGGTGCCTTCCGGCGTCTCGATCGGGCAGATGCGGCCGTAGTGACTGATGTGAACGTCGCGGACCTCAAACCCGGCACGCCGCCGATTCAGACCGCCCGGACCCAGCGCCGACAAACGCCGTTCGTGCGTCAACTGGCTCAGCGCGTTCGTCTGGTCGACCACCTGGCTCAGCTCGCCTCGTCCGAAGAAGAAGTTGATGCTGCTGGCAACGCTCTTGGAGTTGATCAGGTCGGCCACGCGCGGCGCTTCTTCGGCGTCGCGCTTGATGCTCATCCGCTCCTGGGCCGTCCGACGCAGTTTCAGCAGGCCCTTGCGAATCTCGTCGGCCGCCAGCTCGTCGATCGTCCGCAGTCGGCGATTGCCCAGATGGTCGATGTCGTCCACCTCGCCTTCGTTGTTTCGAAGGGCAAGCATATACCTCATCGTGTTGATGAAGTCTTCCGGGCGCAGCGTCATCTCGTCCTCGGCGACCGACTGACCGAACTTGCGGTTCAGCCGGAAACGCCCCACCTTGCCCAGGCGATAGCGATTGGCGTCGAAGAACTTCTCGGCGAAGAACGTCTTGGCCTTTTCCTGGTTCGGCGGGTTGCCGGGGCGCAGGCGAACGTAGAACTTCAGCAGGGCCTGCTCATGGCTCTCGCAATCGTCCTCCGCCAGCGTGTTCAGAACGATGGCGTCGCGCACCTGCTCGATGACTTCCACCTTCTTGATGTCGCTCTGCTGGATGATCGAGACCTTGTCGCTGATCTGCGCGGCGGCCTCCACGATGATCTCGCCGGTCTCCGTGTTGACGATCGGGCCGACTGCCCACATCTCCGGCGACAGCTTGTTCACAGAGACCGTTTTCGTCGGGAAGAACAGGCGGACGATGTCCTCCGTCGCCCCCAGGTCGGGGCTGATCGCGCGGAGGAAGACCGTCGCGGGAATCTTGCTGGACTGATCGATCTTGACGACCAGAATGTCTTTCTGGGTCACGCCGATCTCGATCCAGCTTCCGCGTTCGGGGATGATCCGGCCGCCGTGCAGCACCCGGTCGCCCTCCTTGCTCTCGATCAGAAAATCGACGCCGGGGCTGCGGTGCAACTGGTTGACGATGACCCGGACCGCGCCGTTGACGATGAACTCGCCACCGCCGATCATCACGGGCATCTCACCGAGATAGATCGCCTGCTCGGCCATGTCCGCACCGCTCTCCGACCGAAGCCGGCAGTGGATTTTCAGCGGGTAGGCGTACGTCAGGCGCAACTGACGACACTCCAGAGGGGTGTAGTGCGGCTTCTCCAGCTCGTAGTACAGGTATTCCAGGGTCATCTTCTTATCGTAACTCTCGATCGGGAAGATTTCCCGGAACAGGGCCTCCAACCCCAGATCCTCTCTCTTCGTAGGTGGCACGTCCTCCTGCAGGAAGCGGTCGTAACTGACCCTCTGGACCGCGACGAGATCGGGAATCTCCACGGCGTCCTGGACCTTGCCGAAATTGCGAACGGTTCGCGCAACCATCTGTGGCTCCTACGCTCTGTAGCTGTCTGACCGGCACCCACGGGCCATCACACGGCCCGGCACACCCCAAATCCTGACTTGTGACCGTGCTTCGATACCTACTTGATCTCGACGTCCGCGCCGGCCTCGACGAGCTGCTTCTTGGCCGCCTCGGCATCTTCCTTGCTGACGCCTTCCTTCACCGGCTTGGGCGCCCCTTCGACCAGATCTTTGGCCTCTTTCAGGCCCAGCCCGGTCAACGCGCGGACCTCTTTGATGACCTGGATCTTCTTGTCGCCGAATCCCTTGAGAATCACGTCGAAGGTGCTCTTCTCCTCCGCGGCCTCGCCGCCCGCGGCAGCGCCCGGCATCGGCCCGGCCATCATCACGGCACCGCCGGCCGCCGGCTCGATCCCGTATTCGTCCTTCAGATAATCCGCCAGTTCCTTGGCTTGCAGCAGGCTCAGGGCCACGATCTTGTCGCCCAGTTCCTTGATTCCGGCGCCCCACGTCTTGTTGGTTTGTTCGTCAGCCATGTGTAAGAACTCCTCTATGTCCAACGCCTGACGGTAGCCGGAACTCCACCGTCCCGTTTAACCCTTGCGGGGCAACCATACAGGCCGTTAGTAATCGCTCGTGACAGATTGAAGGGACAGACCTGGTGATGTCTCAGGCCGCTTGCTTTTCCGCTTTCTCGATGATCGATTTCAGACAACCAGCAATGGCTCTGGCCGGCCCCATCACGGCCCCGACCACACCCGCGCCCGGCGAGGTGATGCAGGCCGAGATCCGGCCCTGGAGATCAGCACGCGTCGGCATCGTCGCCAGTTGCGCCGCCCCCGTCGCGTCCAGAGCCGTCCCGTCCAGGAAGGCCCCGGTGATCTCTATGGGCGCCAGCTTCTTCGCCCAGTCCATCATCTCCTTCGCGACGTCCACGACGCTGTCGCCGCCATAGACGATAGCCGCCGGACCGGTGAACAACCCGGCCGCCGCATCCATCTTGCGGTTGCGCAAAGCACGCCGGAACAGGGCGTTGCGAACCACCGTCAGGTGAATACCCTTCTCCTTCAGTGCCCCACGCATCACATTGTTGTCGACACCCCCAACGCCTTTCATCCTGACCACCAGGAAGTCCTGGATTCCGTCATCGACGATCCGGTTCTCCAGTTCCGCCTGAAGCAGTTGTTTCACGTACTTGCTCATTTCGTCTCCCGTCTATACACGATCCCGAGCGACGCGGCCGACGTCGCCAGACTTCTCGGCCGAACTCCCGGGGCCTATGACCGACCTACCCGCGCCCGATACACCAACGGTCAGACGCTCACCAGCACTCCCGGACTCATCGTCGCCGACAGGCACGCCTTCTTGATGTACGTCCCTTTGGCAGAACTCGGCTTGACCTTCTTGATGTGCGAAACGAAGGCCTCGATGTTCTCGACCAGTTTCTTCTTGTCGAAACTCTGCTTGCCCACTACCGCATGCACGTTGCCGCCGGCATCGTTGCGGAACTCGATCTTGCCTGCGGTGAACTCCGCCACCGCCGTAACGACGTCGTCCGTCACCGTCCCGTTCTTCGGCGATGGCATCTTGCCCTGCGGACCCAGAATCCGCCCGAGCTTTCCCGCCTTGCCCATGACCTTGGGCGAAGCGATCGCCACGTCGAAATCGAGCCAGCCGTCCGTGATCTTCTGGATCAGCGCATCGGTTCCGGCCTCGATCGCGCCCGCTTTCTTGGCGGCTTCGACCTCCGAGTCCGCGCAGAACGCGATGACTCTCTTCTGCTTGCCAACGCCGTGCGGCAGCGACAGCGAGCCGCGGATCAACTGATCCGCCTGTTTCGGATCGATCCCCAGGTGCAGAACACATTCGATCGTCTGATCGAATTTCACCGAGGTGAACGACTTGATCTTGTCTACTGCGGCATCCAGGCTGAGCGCTTCCTTGCTGACCTGCTGGACCTCTTTCTGGTATCGTTTGCTTTTGGCCTTCATATCAACGCTGCCCAAATCCCCGTCATTCCTCAATATCGATTCCCATGCTGCGCGCCGTGCCTCGAATGATCTTGTCGGCCTGTTCGAGGTCGTAGGCGTTCAGATCTTTGAACTTGGTCTCGGCGATCTTACGCACCTGCGCAGGCGTCACCTTCCCGACCTTCTCCCGGTTCGGGACGCCGCTGCCTTTGGCCACGTCGGCGGCCTGCTTGAGCAGGACGGCGGCCGGAGGGCTCTTGACCTCAAACGAAAAGCTCTTGTCGGCATATACGGTGATCACCACCGGCACCGTCATCCCGTTGAGGTCCCTCGTACGATCGTTGAACTGCGAGACGAACTGTCCGATGTTCACCCCATGCTGGCCGAGGGCCGGACCGATGGGGGGGGCCGGGGTGGCCTTGCCGCCCGGCGCTTGCAACTTGATCTTGGTTAAGATTTCTTTTGCCATCTCACACCCTTGCGCTATCGTGCCACGGCCTCGCCGCACTCGCTACGAGGCTCTTGACTGCCTCACGTCACACTTTCTCAATCTGCCAGTATTCGATGTCCAGCGGCGTGCTGCGACCGAAAATCGTCACAATGACCTTGACGATCCCGCGCTCGGCATCGATCGAATCGACCGTCCCTTCGAAATTCTCAAAGGCGCCTTCGCGAATCTTGATGTGGTCGCCCTTTTGGAACTCGACCTTGATGCTCGGCGCCTCCTCGGGTTTGTCGGCATCGAGAAGCATCTTGGCCACGTCCGTATCCCGCATCGGCGTGGGCATCCCTTCGGTCCCGATGAAATCCCCGACCCCGCCGGTGCCCTTAATCATGAACCACGCATTCTCGGGAACCCGTCCGTCCTCCGTGGCCTCCATCTCCATGAACACGTAGCCGGGATACAGCTTGCGCTTGTGGACCGTCTGCTTGCCCCCCCGAATCCGCTTGATCTGCTCGGTCGGCACCTCGATGCGCCCAATGACATCGGCGAGCCCCTCCTGCGCCGTCTTGCGCTCGAGGGCCTCCTTGACCTGCATTTCCTTATTTGCCGCGACTCTTAAGACGTACCAGTGCATCCCAGTGCCTTTGGTCTGCCGCTTCGGAAGCGGTCCACAATCGTAGGGCTATCGCGCCCGGCTCATTGTGCCGCTCCGTCGATCCGGCCGGAACGAGCACACCCGTCAATTCACCTTCTAACCCTTGCGCGGCCCGACCTGTGGTCCGTCACCAGCCGGCCGTTTCCTCCGACGCACGATCCTGCCATGCGCCGGCCCCCCCCTTTAACTGAGGAGGTACTCAAAAACCATCTGGAACACCAGGTCCGTGGTACCCAGAAGCGCGGCCATAAGGACGACCACGATGATCACAACCAGAGTCGAGACCGCCACTTCCCGCCGGCTCGACCAGTTGACCTTCTTCAACTCCCCCTCGGCGGCAATCAGGAAATCCGCCACCGCCGGCTTGTTCAGCAGCCAGTAGATCAGCACGGCCAGACCGACAAACACCGCCACAGGAACCAACGACACCACCCACAGATTCATGTCGGTGGCGCCGAGCTTCCCGTAGAGTCGCCAGCAGCCGAAAGCCACGATGATCGCCGCAACGAAACCGCTGCAAAGCCGCGTGTACTTGCCCTGTCCTGACTTGTATATCTGTGTCAACATGAGCCGCCTATCCTGCCAATTTGCCACCTGGACACGACGCCGACAGCCGTGCCTCAACACGAACCAGGCCAGAAGGGAATCGAACCCCCAACCTTCGGTTTTGGAGACCGACGCTCTGCCAATTGAGCTACTGGCCTATCCCACGCCCAGACATCCTAACGGCTACTTTCGCCTGAGCTTGTGAACCGTGTGCTTGCGTTCGGTCTTGCAGAACTTCTTCAGCTCCAGCTTCGGGGCTCCCTCGGCGACGCTGACGTTCGTTCTGTAATTGCGCTGATTGCAGACGGTACACTCGAGCCAGACGTTCTCTCTCTTGCTCTTCTTTGCCATGCCAAGTCAATCCAACCGGGCACAACAGCCGGGCAAAGAAGGTGCCCCTTCCTGGCCCGGCTGCGGCGCCGTTCTATGGTTCGATTCGACCGCGAGCGATCCACAACGCCCCGGCGAAATCCAAACGTTCCCCGACGCGGCTACTCAAGGATCTTCGTAACGACGCCGGCACCAACGGTCCGACCGCCCTCGCGGATGGCGAACCGCAACCCATCTTCCATGGCGATCGGCGAGATAATCTCGACGTTCATGGTGATATTGTCGCCGGGCATACACATCTCAGCGCTCTTGCCCTCTTCGCTGAGCAGTCCGTGGATCTGCCCGGTGACGTCCGTGGTGCGGAAGTAGAACTGAGGCTTATAACCGGGGAAGAACGGGGTATGGCGCCCGCCTTCCGCCTGCGTCAGAACGTAGACTTCCGCGTGGAACTTCGTGTGCGGCGTGATGCTGCCCGGCGCGGCGATGACCTGGCCTCGCTGAAGCTCCTTCTTTTCCACACCGCGCAGCAGCAGGCCGACGTTGTCGCCCGCCTGGCCTTCGTCCAGCGTCTTGTTGAACATCTCGACGCCCGTGACGACCGTTTTGCGGATGTCCTTGCTCATGCCGATGATCGCGACTTCGTCGCCGACGTGAACTTTGCCCTTCTCGATCCTGCCGGTGCCGACCGTGCCGCGCCCCTTGATGCTGAAGACGTCTTCAATCGGCATCAGGAACGGCATGTCGACCTCCCGCTCGGGAATCGGGATGTACTCGTCCATGGCCTTGAGCAGCTCGACGATCGGGGCACAGGCCGGATCGGCGGCCGACGTGGCGTTCATCGCCGCCACGGCGCTGCCCCGGATGACGGGCGTCTTGTCGCCGTCGAACTTGTACTTGGTCAGCAGTTCACGGATTTCCAGCTCGACGAGGTCCAGCAGCTCGGCGTCATCCACGAGGTCCACCTTGTTCAGGAAGACCACGATCTCCGGCACGTTCACCTGGCGGGCCAGAAGGATGTGCTCACGGGTCTGCGGCATCGGGCCGTCATAGGCGCTGACCACCAGGATCGCACCGTCCATCTGGGCGGCGCCGGTGATCATGTTCTTCACGTAGTCGGCGTGGCCAGGGCAGTCGATGTGCGCGTAGTGACGGTTCTGCGTCGCGTATTCCACGTGCGCAGTGGAAATCGTCAGAATCTTGGTCGGATCGCGGCGGCCTTGCGCTTCCGACGCCTTGGCGATATCGTCATAGGACTTGAACTTCGACAGGCCGTTGAGATCCATGACTTTCGTCATCGCCGCCGTCAGCGTCGTCTTGCCGTGGTCCACGTGCCCGATCGTTCCCACATTCACATGCGGCTTGGTCCGTTCAAATACTGCTTTGGCCATCTTTCAATTAAACCTCCAATTGTGCAGTTGAGCAGCTCTTTGCCTGTCCTCTGTCTTCCTGAAATACTCTTGCGACTTCAATGCCGGGACCGGGATGCCTTCGAGAGGTCCAGGTCCTGGCCAGATTACATGGAGCTGCTGCTGGGATTTGAACCCAGGACCTCGTCCTTACCAAGGACGCGCTCTACCGACTGAGCTACAGCAGCGCTGCGAGCGATTCCGTGGCCCCGACTCGGGCCTCTGTAAACCGACACCGACAGCGGCACCGGGGCCAAGTCCTTCGGTCAGGAGATAACGTCCCCACGAACGGTTCTCCCCGTCTCTTAGGACAAGACCCTGGCCCTGGTCCGGCAGTCGTTGATTATAAATCGATGAATATAAGGGAGCGGCCCTGGATGTGCAAACACAAAAAGTGGAAAAATAGAAAAAAGCTCGCCCCCACCGACGCCCAACCGCCCATCCAAGCCTGGTCAACCGCCGGGCGAGCCCACCGGAGATTCCACCGCCGCCACTAATTGCTGACCTTGTCGCCCTCCACGGGCTTCCTGGCCTTGGCGAATGTCTCCCATTCCGTCAGTTGCTTCCGCCAGACCTTACGTGCTTCGGGGTCTTTGAGCTTGATCTGCCGGAGCTTCGCCAGCAGCTGGTTGGGGTCCGTCGCCTCAGATCTTTTCATATAGCCGCTGATGGCTCCGGCGATGGGGCTGTCAGGCTGCAGATCCTGCACCGCCAGATGTCTCTCAAGAAGCGAGCCGACCAGATCAACCGGCGGGTCCGGGGCCTCAAGGCACATTCCTATGAGGCTGCCGGTCGTCGCACGCTTTTCCTGGGCATTTCTGGTCGCGTCCCAGAGCAGGTTCCCATACTCGGTCGCCTTCGCCAGGTCGCCGACGGCCAGGTACAGACCGAAAAGCCTTGTCCTGCTCTCTCGAACCAGGTCGCCCTTGTTCTCCGCCTGGGCCTTCTGTTCGAGGACTGTCAGCAGAGCGACCCTTCGCTCTGCTGTGAACGTACCCGGGTCGGCTTCCAGATTCGTCGCCCATTTGCCTACCACGTCCGCCGTCGAACGGCGGAAGACCTTGAGCATGGCCTGCCAGGCCGCCTCGCCTTCCCCTTCCGTGGCAAGCCTCTTCGAGAGCCAGTCCAGATCTTCCTGGCCTCCCACCTCACCGGCCAGATCGGCAAGCTTGGCGCGGACCGCTGCACTGCTGTCATTGACGAGAGCGGCTCTGGCCCTCGCCATCGCCGTGGCCTTGTCGATGTTCGTCAGCCCTTCGAGGGCAGCCAGCCTGACCGGCTCCAATTCGTCGCCCAGTGCCTGGTCGAACACGGAGCGGTACATCTTTGCAGCCTGGACCCGGCACTTGCTTCGCTCTGCACACAGCCGCGCCATGGCGCCCAGCAACTCCCCGCGGAGCCCGTGGTTCGCCGCCGGATTGACGCGCGCGTATCGGTTCGCCAGAGCCGTCAGATACTTGTCGATCTCTTCGGGGCTCAGGCCGTCCTGCTCCAACAGACGCCAGACCACATCGGCGCCGCTTCGCACCTTCTCCGCGTCGGGAAGTTCGAGGAACCGCACCGCCAGTTCAAGCGTCCTTCTCCTGACATCATCAGGGATTTTCACACCCGACGTGGGCAGCGATGCGTAGTAACAGACGTTGCCGAGGGCAACGAACAGCCCATGCCGGACGTCAGAGTCCTCCTCCACGCGCAGTTGTTCCAGAAGCTGCGTCGTGGAGTTCAGTTCCCACACAAGGGCCAGGAGGTTCGCTGTCTTCAGGCGGACTCGCTTGTCCCGATGCGACACCAGGCCCAGGAGCAGGCTCTCCACCTGCTCGGACAACTTGGCCTTCCCTGTTCCCTTTCGCAGCTCCTCCAGTTTTCCCAATGCCCACAGTTTGATGGCAGGTTCCGCGGAACTCAATTGCTGTGCGATAAAATCGCTCCGGGTCTTCTCATCGGGCTGTACGTCGTACAGCCTGCCGAGGGCAACCATGTATCGCTGCTCCCACGATGCCAGCGAGGTCGTCAGCTCGCGAATGCGGTTTTCTCTACTGATAAGCCAGTTTCGCATGATCGCGGGGTTGTTCAGGAACGCCTCGGGACCCCGGCGTTGAAGCGCATCGTTGAGGGCCCGAAGAGCGTTGGGATCGTCTGGGACCTTTATCCCGAGCAGTTCCAGCGCCTGCCGCGATTCGGCCGCAAGACCCGGATGGGGGTTGTCGAGAAGGTTCATCAGCCTGAAGACGGCCCTGTCGTCCGGCTGATACTTCAGGGCCCGGATGGCGTTCAAACGGGCAACGTCAGGTGCATTCACGTCGGAGATCAGCGTCTCGAGCCGCCGCTGCACCGTCTCGTAGGTGAAAATCAGCAGGGTCTGAGCCGCCAGCTCCGCCCTCTCGGGGTCGTTTTCAGTACTGAGAACGCCCATCAGCGGCTCGACCAACTCCTCCTTGCCCGCGATCGTCTGCTTGTTGTCTCGCGCCACCGTCAGTGCCCTGCAGATGGCTGCCCGTGCGGCAGGATGGTTCGGGTCGCGAAGGATGTCGAGGATTTCTTTGCGGGCCTCACGGCTCTCGCTGAACAGCAGCAACGTCGCGGCATCCCGACGCGTCTGCTCGTCTTTTCCCTCCAGCAGGGAGCTCCTGTAGATCCTGACCTGCTTGTCGATTTCGGATTGGGCGGTCTCGTGGGCCGGTACGGGTGCGGCTTCCTGAGCCCACAGGCACGGGATAGGCCAGATCGCCAGGAGTAGCAGGAGCTTGCCGCACCGCCGAGCGTTCATTGGAGAAACCTTTAGAAGACGCTTGCCTATTCTATCATCCGCTATAGTAGCCCTGATAATCGACCCAAGTCAACTCCATATCATGCGGATTTCACCTATTTCCGAAACAAGAACGAAGATTTGTCCGCTCCAGGAGGCCTGATGCATCGCGCCGGCGATTGGGGTCATGGCCTTGGGTGAAACTCCTTGTGAATTCGTCGCAACCGCTCGTGATCCACGTGCGTGTAAATCTGGGTAGTTCCCACGTCCACATGGCCGAGCATCTCCTGTACACTCCGTAGATCCGCGCCCCCGCTGAGCAAGTGTGTCGCAAAACAATGGCGGAGCGTATGAACCGTCAGACTTCGAGGCATCCCTGCACGGACTGCGTACTTCTTGACAAGTCTCCAGATTTCAATACGCGTCAACGGCCTGCCGGTTCGAGACAGGAGAAGATGCGTTCCACTGGCCGGTCTGGTCAATTTGGGGCGCAATTGCGCCAGATAGTCCTGCGTAGCCAGGACCGCCGCTCTTCCAACCGGGATCACCCTTTCCTTGTTTCCCTTGCCGAGGCACCTCAGATACCCAACGTCGAAGTTGAGATCGGAGGTTGTCAGCCCAGCCAGCTCGCTGGCGCGAACACCGGTGGCATACAGCAGCTCCAGCATAGCCTTGTCGCGAAGGTAGAAGGGCTCGCGGGGGTCCGGCGCCCGGAGCAGCCGGGCAACCTGCTGCTTGTTGCAGACCGCCGGCAGCCTGTACCAGGTCTTCGGGGTTTCGAGCACGTCGGATCCATCGTCCTCGATCAGCCCAGTCAGCTTGGCGAACCTCAGCAGCATGCGAATCGCGATCAGGGCACGCTTGACCGTGTTCTCCCCTTTCGAGCTGCGGGCCTGATCGTGGATATACCTCTGGACGACGGGGGGTTTCAGGTCCTCAATGCTGTCGATCCCATGTTGCCGGCAGAATCTGAGAAACCCCTTGAGGTCCCGACCGTATGCAAGAATGGTGTTTTCGGAAAGACCCGCCTCGACAACAAGGTAATCCAGGAACTCGACGGCCGTTCGGCCCAAGGGCAGAGAGCGAAGTTCGGCGGCAACGGTTTGCCTCTGGATCAAGGACATCGCGACAATACACTCCGAGTATCAGGCGGTTTTCCGTCAGGCATATCGGCTCAAGCGCAACGTGGGCTTTAGGAGTCATACCCATTTAAGATAGGTAAAATGCCTCCGCCACGAATCAGTTTGCAGATGAACCTCACCGACCGACTCAGAGCACTCGCCATTCGTCGGTCCTCAGCTCGGCGGACCGGTGGCGCACAGGAGATTCTGGTCTTTGTGTGCCAATCGCACTTGAGACAAGGCGAGGTCAAGCGTATAATTTGCGTTTTGCCAAAAAGCTGGCTTTCGGGAATTGACATGGGCAGACCTCGAATATCCAACGCCGTGCTCCTTTTGCTCGGTGCAATGCTGCTGAGCGGATGCGCAATGCAGCAGCCAGGCGGCGAAGTTGCAGAAACCGTTGAGATATCAGGAGTTAGAACCGCTGAGGCAGTTGAGGCTGCCACGAGGGTGCTCCGGCAGATGCGATTTGCTGTCGAGAAGGCTGATGCCGAGGCAGGCGTCGTCAAGACCCTTCCCTTAACGGGCGGGCAGTTCTTCGAGTTCTGGCGATCCGACAATGCCGACCTGGCCAGCAGTCTCGAAGCCAATTTGCAGACGCTTCGTCGCTCGGTGCTGGTGGAGGTTGCCCAGGTCGACGGCATGCTCCAAGTCCGGTGTACCATTCGCGTGCAGAGACTGAGCCTTCCCGGGAATGAGGTGGCCAGCGTCTCTCAGGCCTATCGGATCCACTCACACAGCACCCGAACGACCCAGCGGATCGATCCGGACCCCACGCAGAAGGGGGACATGAGTTGGATTGACCTTGGCGACGATCCGAAGCTCGCTGCAGAGATATTGAGAAAGATCGCACAACATATCGGCCGGCCGGAGAAAGACGAAACGACATGAGGATACTTGTTTGCGGCGGCGCCGGCTATATCGGCAGCAACATGACCGCCCTCCTGGCCGGCGAGGGCCATGAGCCGGTCGTTTTCGACAATCTCAGCAAGGGCCATCGCGCCGCCGTCGGAGACGTGGAACTGATCGTCGGCGATTTGGCCGATTGCGGTTTGCTCGTTGAGACCCTGAAGAAGCGGCGTATCGAGGCGGTGATGCATTTCGCCGCGTGGATCGAGGTGGGCGAGTCGGTCCGTGAGCCGCTGAAGTACTACCGCAACAACACCTCGAACACGCAGAACCTGCTATCGGCGATGGAGGCGGCCGGCGTGGGCAAGTTCGTCTTCAGTAGCACGGCGGCCGTCTATGGTATGCCCGAGACGGTGCCAATCACGGAGGACATGCCCAAGGCGCCGATCAACCCCTACGGGGACAGCAAATGGGCCGTCGAGAGGATGTGCCATTACCAGAGCCGCGCCGGCCGGCTGCACTATGCGGCCCTGAGGTATTTCAACGCCTGCGGCGCGGGCAACAGCGGTCTGTGCGGCGAGGATCATCGCCCGGAGTCGCACCTGATTCCGCTGACCATCCAGGCGGCGATGGGCAAGCGCCCCGACATCAGGATCTACGGAACCGACTACGAGACACCCGACGGGACCTGCGTCCGCGATTACATCCACGTAGACGACCTTTGCCGGGCCCACCTGCTGGCGCTGAGCAAGCTGGACGAACGCGCCGAGCAGGTCTATAACCTGGGCAACGGGCAAGGCTACTCCGTCAGGGAGGTCGTCGATACGGTCCGGCGTGTCTCGGGCAGGGATTTCAAGGTGGTCGAGACCGACCGTCGGCCCGGCGACCCGGCCTTTCTGACCTCCGATGCGACGAAGATCCGGCGGGAGCTGGGCTGGACAGCGCGCAGGCCCGAGCTGGAGTCGATGGTGGCAACCGCCTGGCAGTGGCACAACGAACACCCGAATGGATATTCCGACTGACCAGACCCATGAAGCGAACCAAGACAGAAGGAGACCAGCCGGTGGACCAGATCAAAGCCAGGATCGAATCGTTCCTCAGCAAGCACGGCATGTTCCACGCCGAGATCAGCATCGAAAAGACGTGCGAGCTGTTTCTCGACGAAATGGGCAAGGGCCTGACCGGCGTCAAGAGTTCGCTGGCCATGCTCCCCACGTACATCGAGACCGAGCGCGAGCTGCCGCGGAACAAGCCGGTGATCGTCATGGATGCCGGCGGGACCAACTTCCGCGTCGGGACGGTCTGCTTCAAGGACCAGGGCGACCCCGAGATCGCGAATTTCCGGGTCTTCCCGATGCCGGGCATCAAAAAGGAAGTCAGTCGCGAGCACTTCTTCGGCACGATGGCTGGCTACGTCGCCGATATCATCGGCCAGAGCGAGTCCGTGGGCTTCTGCTTCTCTTACCCGATCGAGATGTCCCCCAACAAGGACGGTCGCGTCCTGTATTTCTCCAAGGAGATCAAGGCCCCGGAAGTCGAGGGCACGATGATCGGCGAAGGACTCAACGCCGCGATCGTCGAGTCGACCAGCTCCGACGCCAAGCGGATGGTGCTGCTCAACGACACGGTGGCCACCCTGCTGGCCGGCCGAGGCACGTCCGACGGCCGCAACTACGACAGCTACGTCGGTTTCATTCTTGGGACGGGCACCAACACCGCCTACATCGAGGCCAACCGCAATATCGCCAAGGCCAAGGGCCTGGACGCCGCCAGGAGCCAGATCGTCAACGTCGAGTCGGGCGGTTTCGGCAAGGCCCCGCGTGGCGATATCGACGAACAGTTCAACGCCGCCTCCGCCAACCCGGGGATCAATACGTTCGAGAAGATGATCTCGGGCGCCTATCTCGGCCCGCTCTGCCTGGCCACGATTCGCCGGGCCGCCGAGGAGGGCCTGTTCGCCAAATCGGTGGCCACGAAGCTGCTGACCATCAAGGAAACGACAACGAAGGACATCAGCGAGTTTCTCAGCCGCCCCGAGAGCGGCGACAACGTGCTGGGCAAGGCCCTGGCCGGCGCCGACGGGGACCTGACCGCCGTGTACTTTCTCGTCGACGCGCTCATCGAACGGGCGGCGAAGCTGACCGCCACCAATCTCTCCTCGGCCGCAATCAAATCCGGCAAAGGCCGGAATCCCTGCCGGCCGGTCTGCATCGTCGCCGAGGGAACCACCTTCTACCACCTCAAGGGCCTGCGCCTCAAGGTGGAGTATTATCTCAAGCAGTATCTCGTAAACCAGAAGAACATCTACTATGAAATTGTCAGCGTGGACAACGCCACGCTTATTGGAGCGGCCATCGCAGGCCTGACAAACTAATCCCATGCCAGAAGACACACCTGTAGTTCTCACACCGGTAGAGGAGGCTGCCGTCAAGGCCTCTTCCTTCGACGTACTGTATCACCCGACGGAAAAGATCCCGACGATCGTGGTCGACAATTTTCCCGCGCTGGGCAAGCTGGCCGCGATGCGCTTCGTCGAGTGGGTCCAGAACCACCCCGGCGGCGTCATCAGCCTGCCCACGGGAAAGAGCCCCGAGCACTTCATCCGATGGGTCCAGCGTCTGTTGGCGAACTGGAACAAACGGGAGACGCACAAGATTCTCGAAGAGGCCGGCGTCGATCCGGCCAGGAAACCCGATATGACCAGTCTGCACTTCGTGCAGATCGACGACTTCTACCCGCTGGATTCGGCCCAGCACAACAGCTTCTACCACTATGTGAAGCATTTCTACATTGACGGTTTCGGCCTCGATCCGGCCAAGGCCCTGTTGATCGATTCGACCGCGATCGGCCTGCGGCCGGGCGAAACGCTGGCGAGCGTATGGCCCGACAAGCACGTGGACCTCACGCTGCGGTATCGCCTCGCGCAAACCAACCTGGAACGCCGGCAGAAAACGCTGCTCGAGGACATCGACCAGTGGTGCATGGAGTACGAGCGCCGCATCCGCCAGCTCGGCGGGATCGGCTTCTTCCTCGGCGGGATCGGCCCGGACGGCCACATCGGCTTCAACATCAAAGGGTCCGACCACAATTCGACGACGCGACTGTGCTCAACCAACTACGAGACGCAGGCGGCCGCCGCCACCGATCTGGGCGGCATCGAGATCGCCCGCCAGTGCCTGGTCATCACCATCGGCCTGCGCACCATCACACGCAATCCCGACTGCACGGCGATCGTCATTGCGGCCGGCCAGGCGAAGGCGGCCCTCGCGGCCGAGGCGATTCAGGCGCAGACGCACATCAACATTCCCGCGAGCTGCCTCCAGTTGTTGCCCAACGCGCGATTCTACGTCACACGGGGCGCCGCCGCCAATCTGACCGAACGGCGAGTCGTCACCCTCCAGAAAACGGAAACCGTCGGCGACGACGAGGTCGAGAGGATCCTGGTGGAACTGGCGGTGCAGCGCAACAAGCGCCTGCTCGACCTGACCGAGGAGGATGGTCATGCTCACCCGCTGGCGGCGCTCGTCCTGCAACGTCGCGGACAGAAGCTCAAGGAGCTGGCGCAGGCGGTCCACGACCGTCTGATCGCCAAGATTGAGGCGGGCGGCAACATCCAGAAGGACCGGTGTTTCCTGCACACCGAGCCGCACCATGACGATATCATGCTCGGCTATTTCGCGCAGGTCGTTCGCCATTTCCGCCGCCGGACCAACCAGCATCATTTCATGACCCTGACCAGCGGCTTCACTGCCGTGACCAACGAATTCATGCGGGCCCAGATGGCCAACCTTCGCCGCTTCCTCGAGGCCGGCACGTTCGCCGAGCTGATCGCCCAGGGCTACTTCGAACAAAACAACATGATCGACCGCAATCGCGACGTCTGGCAGTACCTCGACGGGGTCGCCGGCCGCGACGATCATGAGAAAGCCGAGGGCAACGCCCGCCGCATGCTGCGCAACCTGATCGAGCTGTTCGACGGAGACTTCCTCAACCACATCGACCGCTACACCAGTGAAATCGAAGAATATTTCGCCACGACCTACCCCGGCAAGAAGGACCCGGAGCCCATCCAGAAGCTCAAGGGCATGTGCCGCGAGTGGGAGGCGGAGTGTCTGTGGGGCTATTACGGCTGGCAGTGCGAGAACGTCCGCCACCTCCGTCTGAGCTTCTACACCGGGGACATCTTCACCAAGGAGCCGACGATGGACCGCGACGTCCCGCCCATCGTCGCCGAATTGGAACGCATCAACCCCGATGTCATCACCGTCGCCTTCGACCCGGAGGCCAGCGGGCCGGACACGCACTACAAGGTCATGCAGGCCCTGGCCGAGGCGATCCGCATCTACCTGAAGAAGAGCCAGAAACCCGACCTGAAGATCTGGGGCTATCGCAACGTCTGGTTCCGCTTCGACCCGTCGGAGGCCAACGTCTTCGTGCCCATCTCGCTGGCCATGTTCGCCATCATGGACGACGCCTTCATGAACGCCTTCATCACGCAAAAGGACGCGTCGTTCCCGAGCTACGAATACGATGGGCCCTTCTCGTTGCTGGCCCAGCGCGTCCAGGTGGAGCAATACCGCAAGATCAAGACCTGCCTCGGTCGCGAGTGGTTCCACAACCACCCCAGCGCGATGATCCGCGCGGCGCGCGGCCTGGTCTTTCTGCGGGAGATGTCACCCGACGAGTTCTTCCAGTCGTGTCGCGAGCTGCGCCAGTCCGTTGAGGCCCGCTGAGACGGGTGCGGCGCGCTCTCGGGATCGTCGGCAGAGTCGAACGATTCGAGAAAAACAACGCGAGGGCAAGCCATGTCGAGACCGACGTCGTTGTGGAGCCATCTGTTCGTACTGCTGTTTGTTGCTGTCGCCTGGACGGAGCCGTTCGATCCCGGCGCTTTCGACTACACCGGTCACCAAGGCGCAACGGTTTACGTCTCCTGGCGCGGTGACAACTCGGACGGGCGCAGTTGGGCCACGGCGTTCCACACGATTCAGGCGGCTCTTCTGGCGATCCCCGACGACCAGGGCGGCCATCGCGTTGTTGTCGCGCCCGGCACGTATGCGGAGGCCAACCTGTATCCGTCCTTCAAAGGGTCCCAAGGCTCCTACAACCTGCTGATCGGTGACACGGACGGCACGTGCGGCTCCGGGCAGACCGGCCGCGTCGTGATCGATTCGGGCGCTGCGGCCGTCGTGGTCCGCACCAATCCGAACGCCCCGACCGGCAATCCCACCTGGATGATCCTGGACCAGGGCGATCCGGCGGCGGAATGGGGCCTCAAGAGCGTGGACTGGTGGGGACCGTGGAAGTGCGCCCCGGAGTTCTCCGGCATCATCTGGGACCGCTGGATCTTTCGCAATCTCTATGTCACCGGCTCGGAAGGCGGCATGGGAGTGGACATCACCAACACGAAGGGGTCGGAGTTCTCCTTCGTCGTGGACCGCTGCATCGGGATCGGCCGCTTCGCCGGAGCCGCCGTCATGGCGCACAAGCCTCGCCCGGGCGAACCGGTCGTGTTCCGCAACAGCTACTTCGCCAATCTCGACTGGTGGGGCGACGCAGGCGCCGTCTACGTGCGCGGTGAAGACGGCTCCATGCCGGACGTACCTCATGCGACGTTCGAGAACTGCACCCTCGTCGGTCCCGACAACGCCTTGCAGGCGGGCTATCCGGGCGTCGATGAACTCTACACGCGGGTTCGATTCAAGGACTGCAAACTGATCGTGCTAAACTTCTCTCAGCCGCACGGCACGCCTTCGACCGGCGTGATCTGCTGCGGGTGCAAGAAGGCCGAGCAACTGCACGTTGACTTCGAAGACTGCACGCTCATGGGATACCAGGTCTTCGGCGCCACCGAAGCGCAGGGCCGCAAGCTCAACGGCAACGTCTCTTACACCGTCAAGGGCCAAGTCCGCGCCTACGTGCAATACCGCCAGCCGGTCCCGCAGGGCATGGAGAGACTGCGCTACTGGCCCGTGGAGACGTTCGACGATCTGATCCCGGACCGATGGGTTTTGGCCGGTGACAAACCCCGGCGTCCCGTGCTCGTGAAGATTCCCACCAACTTCGGCGCCGCGATGGAGAACACGCCCTTCGTCTACAAAGGCACACCGTACCTCGCGCTCAACCATCGCAACGACGCCAAGGACCGGGTTGGCGACTACGCCAGCGAAGAGAACATGCACCTCTATATCCAGAACGTCAACACCGGCGCGCAGGTGGCCCGTTTCGGCGCAGGACACTCCTTCGTCTCGGCCTTCGTCGACGGCGATATGCTGCGCATCTTCGCCAGCCAGGGAACCAACGACGACTGGTTCCAGAGCATCTACCAGTTCACCACCACCGACATGCAGCACTGGGACCGCAAGCTCGCGATCCCGCTCGAAGGCGATGAGCATCTGTTCAACTGCTCCGTAACGCGGGGCGAGAAGGACTACGTGATGGCCTACGAATCCAACCAGCCGGTGGCGTTCTGCTTCAAGTTCGCCCGCTCGACGGACCTGGATTCGTGGGAGAAGGTCCCGGGCCTGATCTTCACAGGAGTGAACAACGAGTATTCCGCCTGTCCCGTGCTGCGGTATTTCGCGCCCTACTACTACGTGATCTACCTCCACGCAGCCACCCCGGGTCACAACGGGTGGGTCCCCTTCATGGCGCGATCCGGAGACCTGATCGCGTGGGACCTTTCGCCGTTCAATCCGATCATGGAGGCCGCAGCCGGAGAGGGAATCAACAACTCCGACATCGACCTGTTCGAGTACGAGGGACGCACCTACATCTACTACGCCACCGGCGACCAGGCCACCTGGGGAACGGTCCGCATTGCGATGTTCGATGGGCCCATGCGGCAGTTCTACGAGAGCCACTTCCCCGAGGAAGCCGCGATGGTCAGAGTCTCGACGCAGCGTTAGGCCGTCGGCGTCATCCAATCGTCAGAGAAGGGAAAAGGCTCACCCGCGCGGGCGCCGCGTTTGGGTCCGCCCGATCCGACCGGCGGACCGCCACCCATTCCTGCGGGCGCTGCACTCGGCGCGGTCACTTCGCGCCTGTCCCGCTCACGATGTCACCGTGACACCGTGTCCGGCGAATGCTCCGTGACCGAAGAAGAAAAAAAAGGCCCCGGCGATGTGAACGGGGCCTTGCGTTTGGTTGCTTATCTGCCGCTGGGTACTCAGCAGGGGGTGACGCTCTGCGCCTCGGGGCCTTTCCTGCCCTGGGCGGCGACGTACTCTACCGTCTGACCCTCGGCCAGCGTCTTGAACCCACTGCCGTTGATGTTGGAGTGGTGGACAAACAGATCCTCGCTGCCGTCGTCAGGAACGATGAATCCGAAGCCCTTCTGATCGTTGAACCATTTCACTGTACCTTTTGCCACAATGTTCTCCTTGGGTCCGCAGGGACCCACAACGCACGTTCCCTCTGTTTTTTTCGTAAGGGGCAGACTTCGAGGGGAAAGCATACACCTTGACTTGACGTGCACTCTACACAACAAACGATCCGACTGTCAACAAAATAAACTCCAAAATGGAGAAAAAGGCTCAAGTTGGCGAGCCTCTGGCACACCATCGGGGCGATCGCACTTCATGAATCCCCGTCGGTCCTCACATCGGCGTGTTGGCGGCGGGCGGATCATGGCGACGATTGACATATTGCTCGATCAATCGCCGGACCTCGTTGTGCTGGGGCGTTTCCTCCTCGTTCAGAGCCTGCGTGGCCCGGTTGAATCGCTGCGGCTCGGTCTCGTGAACTCGACGCAGAAACGCCAGGGTTTCGCGCCGCAGTTGTGGGACGTGCAGATCCATCATCAGGCCCGCATCGGCGCCCTGCCCGTAGACCCGTTCGAGAGACAATCGCTTGGCGAAGGTCTGGAGGAACGTCTTCTCGAGAAGGATGATCTCCTGGATGTTGAGCTGCCGCGCCTCGATCCGCTTCTTCAACTCGGCCAGTTCCGTGACTCCCAGCATGTGAAGCACGTGGTCCAGCGTCCGACAGGGCAGCATTCGCGTCCGGGTGATTTGCGGCAGCATCTTTCTCTGTGCGCTCAGGAAGACGACCAGCATCCGCTGCGCCTCGTCCCTCAGATGCAGTTGTTGCTGCCTTCGAACCAGCTCGAACTGCCAGCCACAGCTCTCGTCGCGCGGCCTTCCGTCCCGGATCATGGCGACGAGGTTTGCGGCTTCGTGCGCCGCCGCCTGCTGAATGCGCCCCAGCGTCTCCTCGTTCAGGACGTCCGGGACGTGCGGCCCCGGCCGGTCTTCCGCAACGGCGGGATCGCCCGGCGCAGATGCCGCCGGCGTCGGCGCCGCCAGCGGCCTTCCTTCCTTGAGATCTCTCATGAACAGCAGAAAGCTGTTGATCGTCTCCTGGTTCTCGCCTCGCTCGTGGAGGCCGCTCAGCAGCTTCTTCCAGGCTTTGTAGCGCTTCTCGTCCTGGAAGTACTCGCGGGCATCGACCGCCAGACTTGAGGGAACGCCGGCGCTGATGCTGTCCACGGTGAGCGTCTTGATGCCCTTCAGGACGGTGAACATGTAGTCCTTGTACCGCTGGGCATGTCCCTCTTCGAATCGGCGCAGGCGGCTCAGGGCGACCCGAACATTGTCGAGCATCAGATCGTTGACCGTCAGCACATAAGCGGGGACCTGCTCGGCCTGACTGAACTGGGCCACCTCGGCCATGCCGGCCAGCAGACCGCCTTCGGTTGCCTCCTCCTGGGGTTCGGGCTCGGCGGACGCGGCCTCTTCCTGAATCCTCTTGAGCAGCTCGTCCACGCCGCGCACCGCCCGCTTGAGCAGCCGGTCGTGCGAGCCATAGTAGAATCGAAGTGGATCGATGATCTTGATGGCAACGATCCCCAGCAGGGCCGCCGCGACCCAGACGAACACCTTGCCCCAACGATGCAACGCCTCGTGAATGCGGTCGAACTGGTCGAATCCGCGTCGTTCGAGTTCCGTTTGCACCTCGTCCTCGTCGGTGGCCTGGCCCCAGAGCGGGGCGGCCAGCGTCAGTGCAACCAGGCAGGCCAGAAGCATGACCCACAGCTTGCCGCCTTGAGCAAAGCGCATTCGACGACCTTTCCAAACGAGGGCAGGGCGGGCCGGCGTCCTCGAATCCCGATCCGATCTTGGCCGAGCAGGCGGCGGGCGGCGTGTGACGGCGCGTCCCACGCCTGGTGCCATTCGTCGGCCGCACGTCTATCGGTCCATTCTACCAGTTTCGTGGGGGCCGAGGCCAGTCCTATCCAGGGAAACCCAGGTGGGGGCGAGGCATGCCTCGCCCTCGCGGATCGGGCATCAATGGCATTCGTGAACCGGGCAGGTCGCAGCGAATCAGTCGTGGTACTTGTATTCCTTGACCCTTTTGGGCCCGCGCAGGTTGCCTTTGAAATCTCCCTCCCGCCGCAGCGGAATCTGCATGCCGTCGGTCTCTTCAAGCCACGCATACAGCCGCTCGCGCAGTTCCTCGATCCGCGCCTGCTGCTGCGGCTCGGCGATGAGGTTGTGCATCTCATCCGGGTCATCTTTTAGGTCGTACAGTTCATCGGTGTCCCAGATGCCGTGGTAGTGGATGAACTTGTGGCGGTCGGTGCGCACGCCGTAGGTGGTTGGCGTCTGGGGAAACGCCGCCTCCCAGTAGTACTCGTAAAACACGGCGTCGCGCCACGGAATCTCTTTGCCTTCCAGCAGCGGAAGGAACGACCGCCCGTCCATGTGGTCCGGCGCCCGCACGCCCGCCGCCTCCAGCACCGTCGGCGCCACGTCGATGTTCTGCACGAGCGGCGTGACCTTCGTGCCGGGCTTGATCAGCTCGGGACAGTGCGCCAGGAAGGGCACGCGCATCGATGGTTCGTACATGTGCCGCTTGTCGATCAGGCCGTGCTCCCCGAAGCAGAAGCCGTTGTCGCCCATGTAGAACACCAGCGTCGAATCGAGCTCGCCCCTCTCCTTGAGGCAGTCCAGCACGCGTCCGATGCTGTCGTCGACGCTCAGCAGCGTCTCGCAGTACCGCTTGAAGAACGTGTCGAAGTCCATCTGCCCGTGGTACATGTAGTCCACGCCGTGCCAACTGTTTCGCTGCTCCTTGACCCAGGCGGGCTTGCCCTTGTAGTTCTCCTCCGTGTCCGCCATGCTCCTGGGGTATTCCACCGTGACGTTCTCGTACCGGCCTAGGTGCCTCTTGGCCGGCTCGAACATCGCGTGGACCGCCTTGTGCGACAGGTACAGGAAGAACGGCTTGTCGCGCTCCTGCCGCAGCCAGTCGATCGCGTAGTCGGTCAGCTCGTCACAGATGTGCCTGGTGGCCCGCGTCCGCCGGCCGTCGACGTTCAACTGGCAGTCGTAGTACTCGCCCTGCCCGCGGAAGCTGATCCAGCGGTCGAACCCCGGCCGCGGCGCATCGTCGTCGTGGCCCATGTGCCACTTGCCCATGAAGGCGGTCTCGTAGCCGAGCCGCTGGAGGTACTGCGGGAAGAACACGAGGTCTTTTCGCACGGCGGTCTGGTTGTCGACGACGCCGTGCTTGTGCGAGAACAGGCCGGAGAGGATCGACGCCCGGCTGGGCGAGCACAGCGACGTCGTGACGAACGCGTTCTCGATGTATGCGCCGTCGCGGGCCATGCGATCCATGTTCGGCGTTTCGAGGAACCCTGGCTTGCCCAGGAACCCCATGAAGTCGTAGCGATGGTCGTCGCACAGAATGAAGACGATGTTTCGCGGCTTGCGTCCGGCGATCTTCTGGAGCTTCACACCTTGCCCGGCAGCACCCGCCGCCGGCAGGCTCATGGCCAGCGACGCGACGCCGGCCGCCCGCAGAAAGCCCCTTCGCGAAATGTCACCCTGTCTCATGGAAGCCCCTTTCTGATGTTGTCATTCCGACCAAGGTCTCAACCTGTGTGGCAGCCTCAAGCGCAGCTTGGGGATGGCAGGTTTGTCTGTCGCGCCGATAACAGAAGACTGCCAATCGGGAGAACCATCCTCATCCCGATGGCCATCGGGATGAGGATGCCACCCGGATGCCAAGCTGTTCTCACGCACGCGATCAGACCCCGCTGAAGGCGGAGAAGCCGCCGTCGACGGGCACGACCACACCCGTGACGAATCGGGCGGCGTCGCTGAGCAGCCAGATGACCGTGCCGATCAGTTCCTCCGCCTGGCCGAAGCGGCCCATCGGCGTGTGATCGAGGATGGTCTTGCCCCGCGCGGTCAGCTCGCCGGTTTTCTCGTCGGTCAACAGGAACCGGTTCTGTTCCGTCAGGAAGAACCCCGGCGCGATCGCGTTGACCCGGACGTCCTTCGAGTAGTTCTGGCAGACGTGGACCGCCAGCCACTGGGTGAAGTTGCTCACCGCGGCCTTGGCGGCCGAGTAGGCGGCGATCTTGGTCAGCGGACGGAACGCGTTCATGCTCGAGACGTTCAGGATCACCCCGCCGCCGCTGTCGACGATGTCCTTGCCGAAGACCTGGGTCGGCAGCAGCGTCCCGATGAAGTTCAGGTCGAACACGAAGCGGATCGCCTCGGCCGGCAGATCGAAAAACGACAGGTCCGGCCCCGTCGTCGCTTCCTTCTTATTGCCGCCGGCGCCGTTAACCAGCGCGTCGATGCGACCGTACGCACCGAGCACCTTGCCCCTGGCCTCGACGATGCTGGCCTTGTCGAGCACGTTGCACTTGACCGCGATGGCGTCGCCGCCGTCGGAGGTGATCTGGCCGACGACCTTGTCGGCGGCCGCCTCGAACAGATCGAGCACCGCGACCTTCGCGCCCGCCCGGGCCAGCGCCCGCGCCATCTCGCCGCACAGAATCCCGCCGCCCCCGGTGACTACGACGACCTTGTCTCGAATATCGAACAGACTCTTCATCCTTTTCCTTTCGCTCACCTGGCAGGTCCGTCGGCGGCGCGACCTTCGCGTCCTTCCGATCTTGTCCCCAACGATTGTCAGGCCAGACTATACACGGCCCGCCCGCCGGTTTCAACCTCCGCCCAGCGTCGTCGCCCGGGACTCGTGGCCCGTCGTGGCGTGGACGCGTAGATGGGGAATGCGCCGGCACCTGACCAATCCTCCAGCCTCCGGCCTACAGTCTCCAGCCTCTTCTTGCGACTTGCACGAACCCTCAAGTCCCGGCACAATGGACCCGACGAATGCAGCAAGGTCCATCCAAAGGAGTCTGCATGGCCAACTACGAAGTGATGCATTTCGACGATATCGAAGCGGTCCGCTGCCCGTGCGGGTTTGCCCGGCGGGCATTCGCCCACCCCGGCAACCAGACCGCCACGATGCACATCGTGGACGTCCGGGCCGACGCGAAAGCCCATTACCACAAGGCCCACACCGAGCTTTACCTCGTGCTCGAAGGCACCGGCCACATCGAGCTCGACGGCCAGATGGTCCCGGTCCGCCCCTTCAGCACCATCCTCATCAGGCCCCCCTGCCGCCACCGCGCCGTCGGAGACCTCCGC
>CAZNSM010000014.1:0-17261 GCA_964575615.1 uncultured Pirellulales bacterium
CTTCCCGGCGTCCCGCGAGAGATGGAGCAAATGCTGGCGGCTTCGGTCCTTCCGAGACTGCGGGCGTTGGCGCCGTCTCAGGCGGTGGTGGTCAGAAGGCTCAGGTGCTTCGGCGCCGGCGAATCGACGATCGCCGAAATGATTGGCGACGCGATGCTCCGGGACCACAATCCGCTGGTCAATTGCACGGCTCAGATGGGGGTAATCACGCTGGAGATTGTCGCGACCACGCAGACCGTCGCCGAGGCCGAGAATCTGGCCCAGTGCCAGGAGACCAGGCTGCGGGGCCTGCTGGGGCCGCTGGTCTATGGCGTGGGCGAGGAGACCCTGGCCGAGGTTGTCGGTCGGCAGTTGCAGCGGCAGGGCAAGACGCTGGCGGTGGCCGAGTCGTGCACGGGAGGGCTTCTCGCCAAGCTGATCACCGATGTTCCGGGGGCCAGCCGGTACTTCACGCGCGGGTGGGTGACGTACAGCAATGAAGCCAAGATCGACGAATTGGGGGTGCCGCCGGAGTTGATCGCCAGACACGGCGCGGTCAGTGAGCAGGTGGCACAAGCCATGGCGCGAGGCGCCCGGGCTCGGGCCGGCGCTGACTGTGCGATCGGCATAACCGGCATCGCCGGCCCAGATGGCGGGACCGACGAGAAGCCGGTCGGCCTTGTGTATGTCTGTGCCGATTTTGAAGGGCAGGGGCACACGGTGCGTCAGGTGTTCCCGTGGGAACGCAGTTACGTGCGGCTGCGCGCCGCACAGACGGCGCTGGATATCCTGCGACGCGGACTGGACCGTTGACTTGTCCGGGAAGAACTGATAAAATGAATAGGGATGGGTTGATGCTGCACATGAGGTTTGTATGACCAAGGAACGCAGGCGCTTAGGGGAAATCCTCTACAAGGCTGGGCTTGTCAAGAAAGAGGCCCTTATCGATGCAATCAAGACCGGCAAGTCCAATAACAAGCGGCTTGGCCAGGTCTTGCTTGATATGAAGCTCATCGACGAGGACACCCTTGCCAAGGCCCTGGCCAAGCAGTTTGGGCTCAAGTACGTCGACTTGGACCAGGTTACGATCCCTTCGGACGCGGTGAAGATCGTCCCGGAGGACCTGATCCGTCGCCACGGCATTTTGCCCCTGAGTGTGGCCAACGGCCGTCTGAAGCTGATCATCGGCGATCCGATGGATCTGGACATGATGGATTCCGTCCGGTTGCGTCTGAACACCGAGTTGGAGTGCTTTCTGGCCAGTCCGAAGAAGATCCGCGCCTACATCGACGGGTCGCTCGACCAGGAGGTGGACAAGCCGGAGGACGACCGGCTGACGCACAGCATCGACGCCACGGCCGCCGAACTGGCGGAAGTGGGGCGTGAGCTGGCCGCCGAGGCGCAACGCGCCCAGGCAGCCGATGCCGACGACGAGGGGCCGATCATCCGCCTGGTCAATCTCATCATCGACACCGCCTACCACATGCGAGCCAGCGATATTCACGTCGAGCCGATGGCCGACCGTGTCCGCATCCGGTATCGCGTCGACGGCGTCTGCCTCGAAAAAGACAACATCCCGAAGAACATGCAGGCGCCGCTGGTCACGCGTCTGAAGATTCTCTCCGGCATGGATATTGCCGAGAAACGGCTGCCGCAGGACGGCCGTATCAAACGGAACATCGCCGGCCAGGATATCGATTTCCGCGTCTCTTCCCTGCCGGGAAACCACGGGCCCAGCGTGGTGCTTCGTATTCTCAGGCCGGACGCGGTCAATATCGGCATCGAATCGCTCGGTTTCGAACAGGACAACTATGAGACGTTTCAGCGCATTATCAAGCGTCCCAACGGCATTTTCCTGGTGACCGGGCCGACCGGTAGCGGCAAGACCACGACCCTGTATGCCGCCTTGCAGGAGTTGAACAAGCCGGATAAGAAGATCATCACGGCCGAGGACCCCGTCGAGTACATGTTTGCCGGCATGAATCAGTGCCAGGTGAAGGAAGATATTGGCCTGACATTCGACCGGATCCTCCGGTCCATGCTGCGCCAGGCGCCGAACATCATCCTCGTCGGCGAAATCCGCGATAGCGAAGTGGCTGATATCGCCATCCAGGCCGCCCTGACAGGCCACCTGGTGTTCAGCACGCTGCACACCAACGACGCCTGCGGCGCGATCACGCGTCTGATCGACATGGGGGTCAAGCCGTTCCTGGTGGCCAGCTCGATTCAGGCTATCATGGCGCAACGGCTGATCCGGGTCATCTGCAAGAAGTGCAAAGTGGTGGACGAGCACCCCAATCCACATCACCTGCGGCTGGTGGGGATCGATCCGGAAGAGGTGAAGAAACGCCCGGTCTACAAGGGAGCGGGCTGTCCGGCGTGCCACAACACCGGCTACAAGGGCCGGCTCGGCATCTTCGAAATGCTCGAAATGAACTCCGAGATGCGTGAACTGGCGTTCAAACGCGCCACGACCACGGAGCTGCGCAAGGCCGCCAAGAATGCCGGGATGCGTGGGCTGGCAGAGGACGGCAAGCTGAAGATTTTCAAAGGAATCACCACGGCCGAAGAGGTCTCCCGAATCGCTCAGACCGAGGGTATGGTGGAAGAGTAACCGTTTTTTGGCAAAGGATCACCAGATGGCGACAGTGAACATGGATCGGCTTCTGCAAGCGTGTGTCTCGCAGGGGGCTTCGGACATTCACATTGCTGTGGGCCGCCCCCCGACGCTTCGCATCGATGGGCACCTTCGGTCGCTCGAGACGAAGGTTTTGGAGCCCGATGATACGGTAGCCCTGATGAAGAGCATTACGCCGGAACGATGCGAGCAGGAGATTCAGGAGGAAGGGGGCACGGATTTTGGCTTCGCCTTCGGCGATGCAGCGAGATTCCGTGTGTCCGTGTTCAAGCAGAAGGGCAATATTTCCATCGTCCTGCGCCAGATCCCCAATAAGCTCCTGACATTTGAACAACTTGGCTTGCCCAAGATTTGCGCCGCACTCTGCCGCCGGCCTCGCGGGCTCTTTCTTGTGACCGGTCCGACGGGAAGCGGCAAGACCACGACGCTGGCGACGATGATCAACTATATCAACGAGAATTTCGATCGACACATCGTGACGGTGGAAGACCCGATCGAGTACTACCAGCCACATAAGAAATCGATCATCAACCAGCGTGAAGTCGGAGTGGACGTGCCCAGCTTCGCCGAGGCCCTCCGGCGCGTGCTCCGTCAGGACCCGGACGTGATCCTCGTCGGCGAATTGCGCGACCTCGAAACGATCGAGGCGGCGGTTCGTGCCGCGGAAACGGGCCACCTGGTGTTCAGCACCGTCCACACGACCAGTGCCGCAGGTACCATCAACCGTATTATCGACGTGTTCCCGGTGGACCAGCAGGAGCAGATCCGAATCCAGTTGGCGGGCAACCTCCTTGCGGTGCTCAGCCAGGCTCTCTGTCCGCTGGCTTCGGGTCGCGGCCGAATCGCCGCCTACGAATTCCTTGTGGTCACGCCGGCCATTGCCAACCTGATCCGGGAGAACAAGACCTACCGCATTGATTCCAGCATCCAGACGGGCAAGAAGCTGGGCATGCAATTGCTGGATGAGCATCTCTGGAACCTTTATGACTCCGGGAAGATCACGCTTGAGGAGATGCTGGACAAGGGCAGGGGTCCGGGAGCGCTCCAAGAGAAGGCGCTGGCGAAGATCGCCTCGGCCAGAGGAAAGATGAAGAAGAAGGCTGCCGAGGCGGCCCAGGAACTGGAAGACATCGGACCGATCCTCAAGACGTAAAGGTCCGAAAAGTCTGCGACACACGGGTGGTTATTCCACACGTAACGGGGTGGCCACAAACACGTCTATAGGACATAGGCTTACACGCTGTCTGGTTATCGGAGCTATCTGACTGATCTGTATTGCGCCTCGTTAACCAGGTGTCCCATTCCTAATTTTTGTAGAAATAACTGTTTACTTTGCTATAATCGGGACGTAGAGAGATAGAGAGGCTTGAAGGGCTTTGAGCTATGGGCAAAAGCAAAACAGCTATCAAACTCCCTCCGGTTGAGCAGTTGCGTGGCCGGCCCCTGGGTCGAATCCTGATGAAGATGGGCGTCCTGAGTCGGGAGAAGGTCCACGAGTGCCTCACCATCCAGAAGCAGCGAGGCGGAGGCGTGCGGATCGGCGAGATCTTCCTCCAGCTCGGGCTGATCGATGAGACGCAGTTGCAGGTGGCTCTGGCGGCCAAGCGAGGGATGGAGTACGTCAGCATCGACGGAATGGATATTCCGCAGGATGTCATCGATAAGGTCCCTGCGCAGACCGCGACGAGCTATCATATTGTTCCAATTGAGTACAATAAGGCAAAGAATGAGCTGGTCGTCGTTCTTGACAATGTCGACAACTTCCGGGCGACGGACGACCTGCGGACGTTGATGGGGTTTGCCGTCACGGCGAAAATGACCGACCGGGATGCCCTTGAGGCGGCGCTGAAGAAGTACTACGAGTCGGAAGATGACAACATCACGGAGCTGATCGACGAGATCCAGTCGGATGCGTTTCTGGCGGAATTCGACGGACGAAATCAGAGCATCGACCTGGACGAGCTGAAGGAGCTGTCGGAGTCCAACCCCGTCAAAAAACTGCTGAACCTGGTGCTCCTGCAGGCGATTCGGGACAAGGCGTCCGACATTCACTTCGAGCCGTTCGAGACCGAATACAAGATGCGGTATCGTATCGACGGCGTTTTGTACGAGATGATCCCGCCTCCGAAGTACATTGCGGCGGCCCTGAGTTCTCGAATCAAGGTCATGGCCAACCTGGACATCGCCGAGCGACGCTTGCCGCAGGACGGTCGCATTTCGCTCTCGGTCCAGGGTAATCCGATCGACCTGCGCGTCAGCGTGCTTCCGACGATGTTCGGGGAGAGCGTCGTGCTTCGTGTGCTGGACCGCAGTCAGGTGAGCTTTGACCTGGAGAAGCTGGGGTTCCAGCCGGAAGACCTCAAGCTGGTGCGGCAGCTCATTAACAAACCCAATGGGATTATCATCGTGACCGGCCCGACCGGCTCCGGAAAGACCACCACCCTCTATTCGGCCTTGAGCGAGCTGAACACGATTGACAGCAAGATCATCACAACCGAAGACCCGGTGGAGTACGATCTCGACGGTCTGATCCAGGTCCAGATGAAGCCGGACATCGGGTTGACCTTCGCCCGGTGCCTGCGTTCGATCCTGCGACAGGACCCGGACATCGTGCTCGTCGGTGAGATTCGTGACCATGAGACCGCTGAAATCGCGGCCCAGGCGTCGCTGACCGGCCACCTCGTGTTCACCACGCTGCACACCAACGACGCGCCGAGTTCCGTCGCCCGTCTGCTGGACTTGGGGGTCGAGCCGTTCCTTATCACCGCGACGATCGAAGGCGTCGTCGCCCAGCGTCTGGTCCGTCGGATCTGCACCAAGTGCAAAACCGCCTACGAGCCGGACGAGGCCCAGTTGAAAGAACTGAGTCTGACGGAAGAGGAGATTGCCGGCAAGACGTTCTACTATGGAAAAGGGTGCAGCAAGTGCAACGGGACGGGCTACCGGGGGCGAACCGGCATCTACGAGATCATGATCTTCAACGACGAAATCCGCGACCTGATCATGAATCGCGCCTCGACGAATGTCCTGCGTGTGGCGGCCCAGAAGGCGGGCATGAGACCGCTGCGTTACAACGGTTTGATCGCGGTCTTCGACGGCATCACCACGATCGATGAGATCGCCAAGGAAACGATCACGGAAAGCTGAGGCGCTGCCCGTGTGAAGCTCAGGATGGTTGCGTTCAAGTGAGGTAGGAACATGCCTGTCTTTCAATACGTAGCGTTGGATTCCCAGGGGGTCGAGATCAAGGACGAGATCGAGGCTCTCAGCGAGAAGGAAGCCATCAGCAAGATCCGCAACATGGGGTACTTCCCCACGAAGGTCCGGTCGAAGACGGCGACGAAGCAGGTGGGCAAGACCGCGGCAAGGACGCGGGCCCGCCGGGGGGCCAAGGCGAAGGTCAAAGTCAAATACGTGACGGAGTTCGCCCGGCAGCTCTCGACGCTCCAGGATGCGGGTTTGCCGATTCTTCGGTCGCTTCGGATTCTCGAAGAGCAGCAGAAATCGGGCGCCTTCAAGCGGATCATCGGGTACGTGGCCGACGAGATCGAAGGTGGCACGACGCTCTCGGAGGCCATGGCGAAGTTCCCGCGGTGTTTCGACCGTCTGTTCGTGAACATGGTGGCGGCCGGCGAGGCGGGCGGTGTGCTCGACCTGATTCTGGCTCGTATCGCCGACTTCAAGGAAAAGGCCATCCGCCTGAAGGGTCGTGTCAAGAGCGCCATGATCTATCCGATCGTGGTGCTCTCGGCGGCGTTTCTGATCCTGCTGGGCCTGATGGCGTTCGTGATTCCGCAGTTCAAGACGGTGCTGGAGGAAATGGTCGGCGGCAAGCTGAACCCGATCACGACGACGGTGCTGGGCATCAGCGCGTGGATCGCCTACCGATACGGCTGGGCGGTGATGATCGCGATCCCGATCGGCCTGATCATCATCTTGCGGATCATCCGGAAATTCCAGCCGGGACGCATGGCGCTCGATGCCATCAATCTGAGGCTGCCGGTCGTCGGCCAGTTGTCCAGCAAGGTCTCCATCACGCGATGGACGCGAACCCTCGGGACGCTGATCAGCGCCGGCGTGCCGATCCTCGACGCGATCAACGTGACGCGCGAGACGGCCGGCAACGAAGTCTACGCCAAGCTGCTCGGCAACATCCACAACTCGATCCGCCAGGGCGACACCTTCGCCGCGCCGCTCCGCCAGTCCAGGACCATCGACCTGCTCGTGAGCAACATGGTCGCGGTCGGCGAGGAAACCGGCGATCTGGACAAGATGTTGCTGAAGGTGGCCGACAACTACGACGAGCAGGTCGACGTGCTCGTCGGCGGTTTGATGTCCATGCTGGAGCCGCTCATGATCATCGTGCTCGGCAGCGTCGTCATGGTGATCGTGCTGGCGGTGTTCCTGCCGATGATTCAGGTCATTACGAGCTTGAGTTCCGCCGGTGGTTAATCGGCCCAATATCCAGATTCAGGCAATCATGTATCTAAAAAGGAGAACCACATGAAACCAGTCGCCAACCCAGCCAGAACGCCCAGAGCGTTCACGATCGTCGAGCTGCTGACCGTGATGAGCATCATCGTCATCCTGATCGGCCTGCTCGTGCCGGCCTTGAACAAGGCCAAGAAATTCGCCACCAACGTCAAACAGATGGCGCAACTGCGCAGCATCGACGCCGCCATCGAGCTGTTCAGCAACGAATTCGGCGGCTATCCGGATTCCGGCGCGCTCGACCCGACCGGCGCACCGTACTGCGGCGCGATGAAACTGGCGGAAGCCATCATGGGCAAAGACCTGCTCGGCTGTCACGCGAACACCTTGTTCCGTCGCGATGGTCTGGGTGCTGGCGGTGTTCTGCTGTATCCCCCCAATCCGACGGCGGCGAACCTGTCGGCGAGGAAAGGGCCCTACCTGCAAGCGGAGAACGCCAATGCCTACCGGCTCAGACAGATCTACGGCGACAGTGGGTGCGGCGCGTTCCTGCCCGATACGTTCGTGCTGTGCGATGTCTACGATCGCCAGATGGCCTCGGGCGAGAAGACGGGCATGCCGATCCTATATTACAAGGCCAACACCGCCAACAGTCTGCACGACCCGAATGTTGCGTCCAGCATGACCATCACGGACAGCCGTGGCAATATTTATAACTACCATGACAATCAGACGCTGCTCACGTTGGGCAAGCCTTGGGAGGCATCGGGTTCGACCCAGACGCCTCACAATCTGGCCGACCCGCTGCGGTTCTTCCGCAACACGCGGAGCGACAAGATCAGCACGACGGACCGGCCCTACAGGCCCGATTCGTACATCCTGATCTCGGCCGGCTGGGATGGTGAGTACGGCACCGCCGACGACATCTGCAACTTCGAGTGGAAATACCGCGAATAGCGTTCCATCGGCCGACATCCTCGGACTCGCTGTGAGGACGGGTTCTCCGATCCGGCCAAAGGAGCGAGTCTGAAGGGCATCTGACGCGAACCGTCGGTATTGAAAGAGGACGATCGTGAAACCGAAAAGGTCAGGTTTGACACTGGTGGAGATCCTGGTGGTGGTGGGGATCATCGCCATTCTCACGGGGATGCTCCTGCCGGCCATCGGCATGGTCAGGAAGACGGCCCGGGAGGCCAAGCAGAAGGTGCAGTTCACGGCCATCGATCTGGCCCTGGCCACCTTCAAGAACGACTACGGGAGTCTGCCGCCGTCCGACCGCTACACGTGGCTGCGTGACACGCAGCAGACGGAGAACTCCTCGGGCGCCCAGAAACTGGCGGAGGCCCTGCTCGGCTGGGATTTGCTGGGCTTCCACCCGGATTCGGGCTGGCGCGCCGACGGGATGAACCGCTGGCCCTATCGTGTCGGGACGACGACCCACGCGGAAGGGACGTATTTCCTCTACGACCGGACGGTTGAGTACGACATGGACAAGAGGAAGTCCCGCTATCTGGATCTGGATACGGCCAACGCCGTGCGACTGGGCGTGACCGGTAACCAGGATGGACTGTTCGATCTGGGGGCAGTCGGTGTGCCGCTGGCGGCGAACACCTTCGTTCTCGGAGACGTCTTCGGCAAGGGAAAGGACGTGACGCTTCTGGACGGGTCGCGTCGCAAGTCCGGCCTGCCCGTGCTCTACTATCGCGCCAACCCCTCGGAGAAAGTGCGGGAGAGCATCTACGACAGCCGGGACAACGACTATCTTATCGTCGCCAAGGAGCAGATCGACCTGGCACAGCGGGGAACGGCTCCGCTGAGAGCCGCCGGGCGGTTCTGGAACCCTCTGGCGGGCACGGTGGCCACGTTCTACGATTTCATCACCGACTGGCGGGCCTCGACGCAGAGTTTTCCGGTCCCGTACAAGAACGATTCCTACATCCTGATCTCGGCGGGCTACGACGGTTTCTACGGCACCGACGACGACATCTGCAATTTCCAGCGGTAGGTCGGGTCGGTTGCGGCGGCGGTCTGGAACCATGACGAATGCAAGACGACATGTTGGACTGAGCCTCGTGGAGATGCTGGTCGTGGTGGCCATCGTCGCGGTGGTGGCCGGCATGGTGGTGATGCTGACGCTGCGGATGAGCAATCAAGCCAAGGAGCGCGACCTGGCCAGCGCGTTCGCGCTGTTCAAGAGCGCCTTGCAGGAGTACCGGGAAGAAACGGGCGAGTTTCCGCCTCAGCCGGAACGGGATTATGCCAACGCGGCGGTGCACATGCGGGAATTGTACGAGCGGCTGATGGCTGAGCCGGCCTCACGCCAGGTTCTGGCGCACCTGTCGAGTTTCCCGAGGCAGGGCGACCAGCCCAACCCGGATGTGGCTGAGGTCCGCGACCCGTGGGGAACGGTGTTGGATTATCGCTATGGACCGGACGACGACTTTCCGGAACTGCTCTCGGCGGGACCGGACAGGCAGTTCGGGACCGAAGACGACATCAGCAGCAGAACCGGCTGACGAAGAAACACATGACGTGAGAGGTTTTTGGGGGCAGGCATGCCCCGCAGGCGTGCACCTTGAATGGGCCGACTTTGGCTCGATGTGAAACGAAAGCTTATGGATTGCCGAGCACACAACAAGGGTGGTTTGACGCTGGTCGAGATGACGCTGGTGATCGCGACCATCGCGCTGTTGGTGGGCTTCGGGCTTCCGGCGTTGCGGTCGCTGGTCCATTCGTTCGAGTCGCAGAGCGGCACGCGCAGCATGATCAGTGCCGCCCTCAGCTCGGCACGGGCCATGGCCGTGAGAAATCAGGAATACACCGGCGTACGATTTCAGAAGCTGTGCCGATCGAGGGACCCGCAGAACCCGCTGATCGGCGTAGTGGATGCGCCGCAATACATGATCTTCATCGTGCACGAAGAGCCGAAGAACATGGGAGGATTGGCCATCGGTTTCAAGGCGGTGGAGGGTCTGGAGCCGGTGAAGCTGCCCGATACCGTGGGGGTCCTGGACCTCAGCCAGCTCGCGGCCGACGGCGATATCGACGAAGACCATGAGCTGAACGACGCCTCGGCGTTTTCGATCTTGTTCTCGCCCTCGGGCAAGCTGGTGGTGCGCGAGGTGCGGGTCCGCAATCGGGACGGGTACAGCCTGCCCAGCAATGAGAGCGGGTCGAGCAAGGTGTCCCTGGACCAGGTGTTCAACTCCGCTGTGAATATCACCGAATACGGTCGGGGCATGTTCATTCAGGACGACTACTCTGCGCGCAATCCCGCGCCGGGAAACGCGGTCGATTACGGTCTCGGCCGGGAGATGAGCCGCACGAGTTTTGTCATCTGCGATCACCCGCGTTTTGCGGCTCTGTTTCGCCGCAAGGCAGCGTGGTCGGACTATCTCTCGCAGTTGTCGGGCGAGGATGTGGTTTACGTGAGCCCCCATACCGGGACGTTGATTTCTTCCAAGTGATCGGGCGATATGAGCAAACGACCGCGACAAGATGGTTTCTCGCTGCTGGAGACGCTGCTGGCCGTCAGCACGCTGGCGGTCGGCATGGTGTTTGTCGCCGGCACGTTCATGGCGGGCATCTACTTCACGTCGCTGTCGACGGAACGGACGATTGCCGCGGTGGCGAGCGACGAGGCGTTGGTGAAGATTCGCCTGTACGGTCTCGATCCGTCCGATCCGAATCTGGCGACCGACGAGTTTGTGTCCTACGAAGCGCTCGCGACGATTCCGGCCGACGAGTTCCTGTATCCATCGCATGCGGACGCGGCGGCGAAGCAGTATTCCTGGACGGCGCTGTGCAAGCGTACGGCCGCCGACAGTCGTCTGGTCCAGATTACCGTTTTCGTCTGTCGCCACGCCGGGAACGATGCTCGGTATTGGGTGCGCGCCTCCGACGACGGTTTCCCGAATCTTGAGCAGGGCGACTTGCCTCGGCCGCTGCGCATCCGGATCACCCGGAGCGCGGGCTCGGCGGCCGATGAGGTGTCGATCATCGATTCGGTGACCTCGGACCAGATCGACGAGTACACGTTCGCTAACGACGGCGCCACGCTTCTCGACGACCAGACCGGCCACATCTATCGGGTGCTTCAGCGATACCGCGAACCTCCCGAACGGATCAAGCTGGATCGTCCCTGGCGCGACGGCGATGCCGACGCGAGCGGAGAAGCATGGGTCTGGGTCGTTCCGCGACCGGTGGCCGGCGGGCGAAGTCCCCTGGTGGCAGTCTATCAGAAGGTTCTGCGGTTTTAGAGCAATAGGATGCGAAGAGCCTTTACATTGATCGAACTGGTGGTGGCGCTGGGCATTCTGGCAGTGGTCATGTCCTTCGCCAGCGTGATCTTCCGGGTGAGCATTGACTCGCACCGGGTTGCCCTCGCCAACGCGGAGATCATGCAGAAGCTCCGCGTGATCACCGAGCAGCTCGACGCCGACTTCCGGGGATGGCGCAAGGATGGGGACCTGTTCATCATCTGGGACGCCGAGCGCAAGGACGACTACAGCGGTCCGAACGCGAACGATCCGTTGGCCTTTGAGCGATTCGACCGGATCATGTTCTTCACTACGGGGGACTTCCAGACGTACAAGGCCGATCCTGCCGTCCGGGGCAACGTGGCACGCGTCTGCTATACCCTCGTGAGCAGACCGGCCGACAATGCCGCCGAACGTCTGCGGCCCCAGCAGCAGAAGCCGGCCGAGCGGATGCTGGCGCGAACGGTGCACATCCTGGTGCCCACGGCGGACTCGGACGACAAGCTCGACACGGGTTCGTTTACCGACGAGCAGTGGCGAGAATGGAACAGCACCCTCGAATACGACAACATCTCGTTGCAGGAGTGGATGCAGATTCCGAGGGCCGAGAAGATCGACATTCTGTCCGTGGTGGGTGACGTCACGATTGCCGGCGCCGCTGCCAGTACGACGAGCGAAGCCGCCCGCGGCGTCGTGATCGATCTGTCCCAGCCGGACCCCGTGCACGCCCTGCTGTGCGACGGCGTGGGGCAGTTCGCCGTCCAGGGATGGGATGACGCGGAACAGCGCTGGGTACCCGAGGTCAATCCGGACGGCGACGAAGAGCTGGACGATGACTCCGATTTTCTCCTGGCGGGCGACGATCTGGATCCGAACGACAACCCCGGAATCTGGTATCCGCGCGGCGCGGTGACGCTGCGAAACGTCACGTATGAAGCCTCACGGATCGATGAGGCGCATCTGCACGAAATCCCCGGCCTGGGACGCGCCCTGAAATTTACCTTCACCCTGTACGACTCGAAAGGGCTTCTCGCGGGCGGCAGGACCTTCACGCATATTGTCTATTTGGACGACTGACGGGGTAACGGATGGCGGCATGGGTTAGACAATCCTCGGCGGACTCTCGTCCGGGTTCGGCGCTGATCCTCACGGTGGTTCTCACCAGCCTGCTGGCGATCGTGGGGGTGTTGTTTATCATGACGGCGCGGATCGATCGAATGGCCACGTCGGCGACGACGGAGAATCAGCAACTCAACCTGGCGGTCGAGACGCTCGTGGCCCAGATCAGCGAGATTCTGATTGCCGACACACCCGGTGTTTCAGGCGATCCGGAGTACTGGGATTTCCCGGACGCGAACGATCCATGGCTGGCGGACCTGGAGCCTTTCCGGTCAGGGTCGGCCTACTACTGGCGGCAGATCAGTCGTATCGCCGACGTCAATGCGGCCGACGCAAGAAACGTGCGGATCCGTGTCATCGGGGATCGAGACGTCATCGACGTCAATATGACCGGGACCAACGCCGACGCCAGCGGAGACGGCGTGGGAGATGCACGGTGGTTCGAGGTGCCCGGCATCATGTCGAGCAGAGGCAGGCCGGTCTACGCCGCCGTTCGGATCATCGACAACGCCGCCATGCTGAACGTCAACACGGGCTATTGGTTCGATCCGAATCGGCCCGACTCCGCCAGCGTCGATGGAAACAGCGTCCAGCAGATCAACGTGATTGCCCTGGCGGGGGACCGTAACAGCACGCCGGCGGACCGGCAAAACCATGCGGCGGCGCTCCTGGCGGAACGCCGAATCGATCCGACCGAGGGCTTGAGGGGATATGAGCAGTGGGTGATCTGGCAATACGGCCGATCGGATCCGAACAACCCGTATCGGACTTTCGATCTGTCGGATGAGCTGGAGCTGCGCTATCGGTTTCTGCTCAATCACGCGGACATCAATGCGCGCATCGAGACGTGGGGACGCTTCAAGGCCCGTACAATTTCCACGCCGGTGGATTCGGCGGGCCAGGCGCTCGACGGGTGGTTTGCCCGCGTTCGCGACGACGGGACGCTCGATCCCAACTACGCGTACCGGCATCTGGCCACGACCTACAACATGGACCGCATCGTCACCCCCAGGCCGATCGAGGTCGGTTCCGTGATGTTGCGCAAGAAGGTGAACGTCAACAGCGCCGACGAGAACGCCATTCGCGATGCCATTGTCACCGCATTGAGCGGCGGGGGGCGCCTGGCGGATGTCCTCAGCGGCGATTCGGCCCAGCTTGCGGCCAACCTGCGGGACTACGTTGACGACGATGATGTGGTCACCGCCATTGCCGGTCCCGGCAGTTCCGGTGCGCAATACTACGGTTTCGAGCAACCTTGCATCTACATCTCCGAAGTCGCCTACCGCGGGGTGACGGACGCGACCGGTGTGGTTCACACTTCGACGGCCATCGAACTCTTCAAACCATACTTCGAAGACAGGGATCCGCAGCCCGGCCAATGGCGTCTGACGATTGTGGACGACGGGGGGTCCAGACATGTGCCGATCGTGTGGTCGGGGACGCGGCGTTTTCATGTGATTCTCAATGAGGACCCGATAGCGGAGCTGTTCAACGACAGTGGGTTCTCCGATCCGGATCCGGAGGATGCCCTCCAGCGCTATGGGTATCGCCCGAGCGCGTACGCCAATCCCACGGCCCAGATCGATCCCAACGGCTTTGCGCAGGGAGCCAGGATATCGCTTGAGCGGTACGTCGAGCAGACGGATACGTGGACGACGGTCGATCACACGAGGGTGGGGACCGGCTGGATGGCGCCCAACCAAGGGGCCCGCAGTCTCCAGCGAGACATCTCGCCCGGCAAGTGCATCCGCAAACTCTGGAGTGAAATCGCGACGGATTCTCCAGGGCTTGGACATGCCACGGGCAATTACGTCGATCCGGATGAAGGTGTCATCCAGGCCCATCCGGCGAACCGGCCGCTGAAAAATATCGGCGAACTGGGAATGCTCTTTGCCACCAGCGCCTCCGGCATTACCCGCGACGACACGGCGGCCGGCGTGCTGCTGGACCTTGCCCGGCCGGATTACGCGGAATTGCTGAACTACCTGACCGTCCTCGATCCGGCGGAGCACGGCCGGTCCGCCGAGGAGACGCGCATCATGGGACGGATCAACATCAACACCGCGCCCTGGTTTGTGATTGCGCAACTGCCGTGGATGCAGTATCAGCCCAGTGGACAGCCCACCTTCGCGCGGGCCCAGGCAATCGTGGAATACCGCGAGCAGCACGGTCCCTTCCGCAGTCCCGCCGGCTTGTTGCAGGTTCCGGAGATGCGGCAACTGGGCCGCGACGGGGTCGACAATCTGCACGAGGATGATCCGCGCGGCCCCGATGTCACCTATGACCGGGTGCGCGATGACCTGGAGGAACGCGACGTGCTCTTTACGCGGGTCAGCGACCTGGTGACGGTGCGCAGCGACGTCTTCACGGCGTATATCCTGGTGCGGATCGGTCTCAACGGGCCGCAGAAGCGAATGATGGCCATCCTCGACCGGAGTCAGACGAGCGAGGCAGATCCAAGAGCGAGACTGGTCTCGTTGTATCCGGTTCCCGATCCGCGATAGCGCCTACGCGCCGATCCACTCGACGAGCCTGGGATGCACTTTCCTGTTGGCGACAAGCACATCGAAGGCGTGTCCCTCGTAGTTGTCCAGGTCCACGGGGAACAGGGGCCTGCCTCTCCAATCACTGGCGACCGCTCCGGCGGCCTCCGCGATCATGACTCCGGCGGCGATGTCCCACAGCTTCGGCGTGCAGACCACGGTGCCCACCAATCCTCCTGCGGCCACGTACGCCAGTTGCAGCGCGGTCGTCCCGAAGTTGCGGAATCGCGACTGGCGGATGATGCGAGCGACCCAGCTCGGCAGCGGGTCGCCGAAGTGGCTGTCCAGCCCGATGCTGTTTACGGCCGTGATGTCGTCCTGGCCGGTCTCGATGCGTCGGCCGTTGAGCTGGGCTTCTCCTCCTTTGACCGCCGTGTACATCGATTCGGTGGCGGGGTCGAAGACGACGCCGGCGATCGGCCGGCCCTCGTGGAGGACGCCGATGCTGACCGTGAAAACCGGAATGGCGTGAGCGAAGTTGTTCGTCCCGTCGATCGGGTCGATCACCCACCAGATGGCCGGCTCGCCGCGAGGGGCGCGCTTGAAGATCCTCCCCGGTTCACCTTCTTCGGCGATGAAACCGTGGTCGGGGAAGCTCTCCTTGATGCGGTCGACGGTGAGCTGCTGGCAATGCCGGTCGGCGTCGGTGACCAACTCGGTCGGGTTCTTCAAGGTGGCCTTGACGTAGTTCATTTCCTCCATCGCGCGCTGACCCGCGAGCCGGGCGGCGACAATGGCGGTCTCGAGAATCTGGCTTAACGCCTGCTGTTCCAAGCACATACCGGGCTACCTCTTCGTTATGGTTGACAGGGGTGTTGACTCCTTCTATTCTACTGTCGCTATGCTGACACGCCAATCGGCAAATGCCGCCAAACGCACCCGTCGCGCAACGGCTTCGGAGCGCCGTGCGGCCTTGGGGATATCGTTGTCGATTCTCTCGCTCTTCGCGGGCCTGTGGGTCCTTCAGCGACGTGGTTTCGACTTCGGGCTGCTTTTCAACCCGTGCGGTTTCAGGCAGCGGACGGGATGGCCCTGCCCGGCCTGTGGCATGACGACCTCCGTGCTCGCCTTTGCGCGAGGGCAATTGTTGGATGCGTTTTACATTCAGCCGGCCGCCGCGTTTCTGTGCAGTGTCCTCGTGCTGACGGCATTTTTGGCTTTTCTAACGGCCGTCCTTGGGGTATATTTCAAGGTCTTCGATCGTCTCTTGCACGAGACGAAAGTAACGTACTGGATCGTGGGTTTGCTCGTGGTTCTGGCTGCCGGCTGGGCGGTGACACTGGCCCGAGCCTTCGCGGCGCAGAGTACTGGTTAGCCGTACGGACAATGGACAGTTGCGGGAGTGCTGTGTATGATGAAAGTTCTGATCACTGACAAACTGGCCCGGGAAGGAATCGATATCATCAACGCGGCCGACGGCGTCGAGGCCGTCGTCAAGACGGGGATCAGCGAAGACGAGCTGGCCTCGATCATCGGCGAGTATGACGGGCTGATCATCCGCAGCGACACCAAAGTCACGGCGAAGGTTCTGGCTAATCCGGGCAAGCTCAAGGGCGTCGCCCGGGCCGGCGTGGGGGTGGACAATATCGACGTCAAGGAGGCGACCCGCAAGGGAATCCTTGTGATGAACACGCCCGGGGGCAATACGCTCAGCGCCGCCGAGCACACGATGGCGCTGATGCTGGCCATGAGCCGCAACGTGGTCCCCGCCTGCAACAGTCTCAAATCCGGGGCCTGGGACCGCAAGAAATACACGGGAAATCAGCTCAACCGCAAGGTCCTGGGCCTGATCGGCCTCGGGCGGATCGGCATGGCCGTGGCCCAGATGGCCCGCGGATTCAACATGAAGGTGCTCGGATACGATCCGCTGGCGGCGCCGAAAGATGCGCAGCAGAAGGGGGTCGAGGTGACGGATGATATCGAGCGGATCTTCAAGGAGTCCGATTTCATCAGCCTTCATGTTCCCAAGAACGAGCAAACGCTCAACATGATCGGGGCCAAGCAGATCGAGATGATGAAGCCGACGGTGCGTCTGGTCAACTGCGCCCGCGGCGGCATCATCAACGAAGAGGCCCTGTACGACGCCCTGGCGGCCAAGCGAATTGCCGGAGCGGCCCTCGACGTGTTTTCGAGCGAACCCCCTGTGAACATCCGCTTCGCCGAGCTGGGCAACTGCCTGGTGACCCCGCACCTGGGCGCCAGCACGGAGGAAGCTCAGGTGGAGGTGGCCGTCGAGGCGGCGGAGATCCTGCTCGATGCCATCAAGGGCGGTCCGATCAAGAACGCGATCAA
>CAZNSM010000014.1:17361-44830 GCA_964575615.1 uncultured Pirellulales bacterium
CGGCGGAGATCCTGCTCGATGCCATCAAGGGCGGTCCGATCAAGAACGCGATCAACGCGCCCTCGACGGCCGGCGCGGTGCCGCCGATGGTCCGTCGCTATGCCGAGCTGGCCCGCCGCGTCGGGGCGCTGCTCAGCACGATTGCTCCGGGCAATATCAAAGGCATCGAAGTCCAGTATCGAGGAACGGTCGCGGAAATGGACGTCCAGCCGATGACCCTCGGCTTCCTGATGGGGCTGCTTCAGAAGCATTTCGAGATGCCTCTGAACATGGTCAACACGCCCGTGCTCGCCAAGGAACGCGGCATCAACATCGACGAGACCAGGAACAGCGAGGCCAAGGACGTTGCCTCGAGCTTCAGTGCGAAGGTCGTCACAACGAAAGTCACTCGAACTGTGACGGGCTCCGTGTTTGGCGAGCGGCTGCTGCGCATCATCGAGATCGACGGATTCAACATCGAGATGACGCCGCAGGGAGCGGTGCTGGTGATCTTCAACGACGACAAGCCGGGTGTCATCGGGGCGGTCGGCACGGTTTGCGGCAAGCACGGCATCAACATCGGCACGATGGGCGTCGGTCAGAAGCTGGAAGAGCATAAGGCCATTCTGGCGGTGAGCCTCGACAAGGAGCCGAGCGCTGACGCTGTCGCAGAGCTTACAAAGCTCGACTTCGTCAACGAGATCTACGTTTGTACGCTGTAGAGACCCGCAGCCGGCGACCCATGAGCACGATGCCGCAGCGCCTTTTCGGTGCCTGTGAGCGGTGCGTGAGTGGTTTCGCCAGGGAATGGATGCTATGGCCGAGGAACTCATCATCAGCGTCAGCGGGATGCGCGGCATTGTCGGTGAGAATCTCACGCCGGCAATCGCCGCCGAGTACGGTTGTGCCTTTGGCAGCTTTCTGAAGGGGGGGGCCGCTGGGCCACGGCCTTCCGTCTGCGTCGGACGAGATTCCCGCATCAGCGGGCAGATGCTCGCCTCGGCGGTCATGGCTGGTTTGTGTTCGGTCGGCGTTGAGGCGATTGACTTGGGCCTGGTGACGACCCCCGGGGTCGGCATCATGCTGCGCCATCTCGGTTGCCGGGGCGGCGTCATCATCACGGCGTCGCACAATCCGCTTCCCTACAACGGGATCAAGCTGCTTCTGGACAACGGCATGGCGCCGCCGCCGGAAACCGCAGCGCAGATTCGCCGGCGTTTTTTCGACAAGAGATTCGCGTTTGCCGGCTCTGCCCAATGCGGAAGGGTCGCCGTCAATTCGGAGACGGATCGCATCCACGTACAGAAGGTGTTAGCGGTCGTGCAATCACAACAAGTTGCGCGCCGCAGGTACAAGATCGCGCTGGACAGTGTCAACGGCGCCGGTGCGCCTGTGGCGAAGAGACTGCTGACCGAGCTGGGTTGTGAGATCGTGGCGATGAACGATGAGCCGACGGGGCTGTTCGCACACGAGCCTGAGCCGACCGCCGCCAACCTGGGCGGCCTGTGCGAGCGGGTCAGGCAGGCCGCAGCCGACGTGGGCTTTGCGCAGGACCCGGACGCCGACCGGCTGGCAATCGTCGACGAGAACGGCGTCTACATCGGTGAGGAGTACACCCTGGCGCTGGCCGCCAAGCACGTGTATTCCTCCCGCACGGGCACGGCGGCTGCAAATCTGTCCACCTCCCGCATGATCGACGACGTCGCCAAGGCCGCCGGCGGGCGTGTCGTGCGCACACCGGTGGGGGAGGCCAACGTCGCCGGCGCCATGCTGGCAAATGATTGCATCATCGGCGGCGAGGGAAACGGGGGGGTCATTGACCTTCGCGTGGGGCCGATTCGCGACAGTCTTGTAGCGATGGCGCTGGTTCTGCAACTGATGGCCCAGACGGGCCGGACGGTGAGCCAACTGGTGCGCCAGATCGGCCGCTACTACATGCACAAGGACAAATTCGCTGCTGATGCGGGCCAGGCGGAGCGCATCATCGCTCGAACGAAGCAGCGGTTTGCCGGCGCGGCGCTGGACACGTCCGATGGGTGCCGTTTCGACTTCGACGACGGCTGGGTGCATCTGCGCACCAGCAACACCGAGCCTGTCATGCGCATTATCGTCGAGGCCAGGGACGAGGCTGCGGCACGGCGGTACATTGAAGCGGTCTCGGAGATTCGCGAGTCCGCACTGGGGTAGACCGGTGGCAGTCAACGACAAGAACGATGCGGCTGTCCGGCAGATTCAGTGGATCACCTGGCTGGGCATGGTGGTGAACGTTGCCCTCTCGGTCGTCAAGGTCGCGGTCGGGCTGGTCTTTTCCTCTCTGGCGATGGTTGCCGACGGGATCCATTCGCTCAGCGACTTGGTGACCGACTTGGCGGTCCTGCTCGGCCTGCACCTGGGGGCGAGGAAGCCCGACAAGACTCATCCATATGGACACGGCCGGCTGGAGACGTTCTCCGCTGTGCTCGTTGCGATCGTGTTGATCTTCGTCGGCGGGATGATGATCTACCACGCCACCCTTGCGATCACGCGGAATGAGGCGGCGGTGCCCCACTGGCCCGTTCTGGTTGCGGCGACGCTGTCGATTCTGGCGAAAGAGGTCCTCTATCAGGCGACGAAACGAGTTGCCATAAGATCGCACAGCACAGCACTTTATGCGAATGCCTGGCACCATCGTAGCGATGCGCTCAGCTCGGTCGCCGTGCTGATCGGCTACGCGGCGTTGTATGTCGGATTCAATCACGGCGATCAAGTGGCGGCCATCGCGGTCGGACTGATGGTCATTCTTGTGGGCGTCAAGATCATCGGAGACTCGCTGCGGGAACTGACAGAAGGGGCGGTCGATCCGCAGACGGTCGAGCAGGTCATGAAGGTGATCGACGGCCACCACGGGGTCCGCCAGTGGCACCGGCTGCGCAGTCGCACGGTGGGGCGGGAGCTGTTTCTCGATGTCCATATCCTGGTCGATCCGGAGTTGAACGTGGCCGCGGCGCACGAGATCTCGGAGAGATTGGAGGAAACCCTGGATCGGGAGATGGCCTGCCCGGTCAATCTCACGGTCCACATCGAGCCCGACCTGCCTGCTTTCCGGAAATAGCCTCGCTGGCGGCGGAGAATCGGACGCGGTTGGCAGTTTTCCGTGCTCGTTCGTTGGAAAACTGTTGCAGACAGGGGCCGCACGCCATACAATCATTCCTTTTTGCAGGGAACCACGTAGCTCAAGAAAGGACATTCCACCAGATGAGTCTCAAAAGTTTCTTCTCTCCGAAATCCGTCGCGATCGTGGGGGCATCACGGCAGAAGGGCAAAGTCGGATATGAGATTCTGGTCAACATGATCTCGTCCGGTTTCGCCGGGAAAATATGGCCCGTCAATCGGAGTACGGATTCGGTCGAAGGCCTCAAGTGCTATCCGGATTTGACGTCGATCGGCGAGACGCCGGAACTGGTGATTGTCATTGTCCCGGCCAAGTTTGTGCTCGGCGTCATGGAAGAGTGCGCCAAAATCGGCACCAAGGCGGTGATCATCATCACGGCCGGTTTCAAGGAGATCGGAGAAGAAGGCAAGAAGCTCGAAGACGAGGTGGTGCGCGTCGCGCGTCGCGCGGGCATTCGGATCATCGGACCGAACTGCCTGGGGGTGACCGTGACAGCTTCGAAGCTGAACGCCAGTTTCGGAGGGGACCTTCCCGACGTCGGCGGCATTGGGTATCTGTCCCAGTCCGGCGCACTGCTGGCGGCCATTCTCGACACCGCCAAGGCCAACGGCATTGGCTTCAGCAGTCTGTTCAGCATCGGCAACAAGGCGGACGTCGATGAACTCGATCTGGTCGAAGCCCTGGCGGAGGACGCCAACACCACAGTCATCGCCGGCTATCTCGAGAACATCAAGGACGGCAATGCGTTTGTCCATGCCGCCGAGCAGATCTCTCATGAGAAACCCATCCTGCTGATGAAGTCGGGCGGCACCTCGGCGGGCGCCAAGGCGGCGTCGTCGCATACCGGCTCCCTGGCCGGAAGCGAGGTGGCGTACGAAGCCATGTTCTCCAGGGCCGGAATCATTCGCTGCGATTCCATCACGCAGCAGTTCGATTTCGCCCAGGCGTTTGCCAACCAGCCGTTGCCCAGAGGGCCCAGCGTGGTGGTTCTGACGAACGCCGGCGGCGCCGGCATCATGGCCGCTGACGCCATCGAGCGGGAAGGCCTGACCTTCGCCAAGCTCAGCCCCGAGACGATCGAGAAGCTGAAGACCAAACTGCCGCCGGCCGCGAACTTCCACAATCCCGTGGATGTTCTCGGCGATGCGCTGGCGGATCGCTACGAATTCGCGCTGGATGTGCTTCTTGATGATCCGAACGTGGAGACCGTGCTGGTCCTGTTGACTCCGCAGGCCATGACCGAGGCCAAAGAGACGGCCGAGGCCATCGTCAGGACGTCCCGGCGCAAACCCGACAAGCCGATCCTCGCGTGCTTCATGGGCGCCAGCAAGGTCGAGGAAGGTGTCAAGGTGTTTCGAGAGGCCAAGGTCCCGCAGTATGATTCCCCGGAAGCGGCTGTGGTCACGATCAAGGCGATGGCGGACTACGTTCGATGGCGTGCGCGCCCGAAACGCGTCGTGCGGCTGTTCCCGGTGAACCGTCGCAAGGTCGAGAGCATTATCGAAAGGCATTTGCGGCATGGCGCCCGGGAGATCGGCGAGGCGGAATCCAAGGAGATTCTGGAGGCCTATGGCTTTGCGACGCCCAACGGCTCGATCGCCACGACGCCCGAGCAGGCGGCCAATATCGCCGAGCAGCTTGGCTATCCGGTCGTGCTGAAGATCTGGTCGCCCGACATCGTGCACAAGTCCGACGTCGGCGGGGTCAAGGTCGGACTCAAGAGCGCCCAGGAGGTCAAGGACGCATTCGATCTGATGATGTACCGCATCCCGAAGAAGATGCCGAAGGCCCATATCCTTGGGGTGCTGGTCCAGGAGATGTGTTCCAGCGGCCGGGAGGTCATCCTCGGCATGCATCGCGATCCGCATTTCGGCCCGCTGATGATGTTCGGCATGGGCGGGATCATGGTCGAGGTCCTCAAGGACGTGGCATTCTACCTGGCTCCTCTGACGGAGGATGAGGCCCGGCAGATGCTGATGAACACCAAGACCTATCAGCTTCTCAAAGGGGTGCGAGGCCAGGAGGGAGTGGACATTGAAGTGATTGCCGAGGGACTCCAGCGGCTGAGCCAGTTGGTGACGGAGTTCCCTCAGATTCAGGAGATGGACATCAATCCGTACGTTGTGGGCCTTCCGGGCACCACGCCCATTGCCGTAGACGCCAGAATTAGTGTAGAGAAGTGACATGCAAGCAATCGATTGGCAAGCGAGATACAAAGACAAAGTGAAGCCCGCTTCGGCGGCGATGAAGCTGATCAAGTCGGGCAACAGCATCTTCATCGGAACCGGCTGCGCGCAGCCGCAGCATCTGGTTCACTCCCTTGTGGAGTACTCCGATCACATCTACGATGCGCACATCGTGCACCTGCTGACGATGGGAGAAGCTCCCTACGTGGACGACAAGTTCCGCGAGAAGTTCAAGATGAACAGCTTCTTCATCGCCGACAACGTGCGTCACGCCCTGGACCGGGGGATTGGCGATTACACACCGATCTTCCTGTCGGAGATTCCCGCGGAGTTCGAGAGCGGGCGGATCCCGGTGGACGTGGCGCTGATCTCGGTGGCGCCGCCCGACGCCAACGGCTTGTGCAGTCTCGGGGTCTCCGTGGACATCGTGCAGGCGGCCGCCGCGAACGCCCGCTACGTCATCGCACAGGTCAACAGCCACATGCCCCGAACGCATGGCAACAGCTTTCTGCACGTCAACACGATCGATGTGCTGGTTCCCTATGATGAACCGATCATCGAGATCCCGATCGACGAGCCCGATGAGACGCTCCGCCGGATTGGACAGAACGTCGCCCAGCTCGTCGACGATGGCAGCACGATCGAGTGCGGCATCGGACGTATTCCGCAGGCCCTGGCCGAGTACCTCGTCTACAAGAAGGACCTCGGTGTCCATACCGAGATGTTCAGCGACTGGATCATGGACCTGATCGACTGCGGCGCGATCACCTGTGCCAAGAAATCGCTCAATCGCGGCAAGATTGTCGCCAGCTTCTGCATGGGATCCAAGAAACTCTACGACTACATCGACAACAATCCGTTCTTTGAATTCTATCCCACCGAGTACGTCAACGACGTCAACGTCATCAGCCAGCATGACAAGATGGTCGGGATCAACACCGGCCTGGAAATCGACTTGACCGGACAGGTCTGTGCCGATTCGCTGGGCCACAAGTTCTACAGCGGCATCGGCGGCCAGGTGGACTTCATTCGCGGGTCGGCGCGCAGCCGCGGGGGCAAGGCGGTGATTGCCATGCCTTCGACGGCCAAGAACGGTCAGATCTCCCGCATTGTGCCTCACCTGACGGAGGGCGCCGGCGTGGTGACCACGCGAGCCGATGTCCACTACGTCGTGACCGAGTACGGCGTCGCTTATCTGCACGGCAAGAGTATCCGGCAGCGCGTGCTCGATCTGATCAACATCGCCCATCCGAAGTTCCGCAAGAGTCTGATCCAGGCGGCCAAGGCCAAGAACTACATCTACCAGGACCAGATCGAGCTGTCGTGGGACCAGGTCAACTACCCCGAAGAGCTGGAGCACTACGCCACCCTGCGGGACGGGACGGAGATCTTCTTCCGTCCGATCAAACCGGTCGACGAGCCAGCCTTGTCCGAGATGCTCTATTCGCTCAGCGAGCAGTCGGTTCGGACGCGCTACATGACGCGGACGGTGGCCTTCCCGCACAAGGACGTCCAGCAGTTGACGAACATCGATTACAAGAGCGACATTGCCATCGTCGGCATCGTACCCGGGGTCGGCGGAGACGACATCGTCGCGATCGCTCAATACTACCTCGACCCCAAGACCCTGGCGGCGGAGGTGGCCTTCCTTGTGCAGGACGAGTGGCAGCAGAAGGGCATGGGCACGTTCCTGCTGGACTACATCACGCAGGTGGCCCGGCAGCGGGGCGTCAAACGCTTCTACGCGAAGGTGCTGCCGGACAACCGACCGATGCTGGCGGTCTTCCAGAATTCGGGGTACAAAGTCAACGTGGAATTTGATGGAGACGTCTACAACGTCTCGTACGACCTGACCAAAGAACACGCATAGGAAAGACCTTGTCCGGACGAAGAGCTGCTTTCATTCACTCGGACCAGATCGAGCAGTACCGCTACCCGGAGGGCTGCCCCTTCCGACCTGAACGGGCCGGCAGGCTCCGCAAGACCCTCTGCTCGATGGGACTGCTCTCGGGGCAGGGGATCAGCGAAGTGGCTCCCGTCCCGGCGGATCGACCGGTGCTGAAGCTCTTCCATTCCGCCCGCTACCTGAATGCCCTGAAGAAAGCGGACCAGGGACAATGGGACATCCAGGCGCTGCACATGGGCATCGGCACCGACGATGTCCCCATCTTCCGCGGCATGTACGACTACGCGGTGCTCGCAACGGGCGCGACGCTTGTGGGGGCGGACCTGATTCTCTCGGGACAAGTGGATGTCGCGTTCAATCCATCCGGGGGCTATCACCACGCCCTTCCCGAGAAGGCGGCGGGGTTCTGCTACATCAATGACAACGCGATTGCCTGTCTGGTTCTGGCGGAGGCGGGCAAGAAGGTTCTCTATCTGGACGTGGACGTACACAACGGCGACGGCGTCGCCCACGCCTTTTACAGCCGTTCGGACGTCATGACCATCTCCGTTCACGAGAATCCCAGGATGCTCTTTCCGGGGACTGGATTCGAGGACGAGATCGGAGAGGGCAAGGGCGAGGGCTACTGCGTCAATCTCCCGTTGCCGGTGGGGACCTACGATCGTGCCTATCTGTACGCCTTCGAGTCTGTCGTACTGCCTCTGATCGGCGCCTTCGGACCGGATGTGATCGTGTTCGAGCTGGGTGTCGATGCGCTGGCGGGCGATCCGTTGGCCCATCTGCATCTGACCAACAACGCCTACGTGGAGATCATCAAGCACCTGTTGAACTTCGGCAAGCCGATCCTTGCCACTGGCGGCGGAGGCTACAACGTGGAGAATTCGGTCCGTGCCTGGGCCCTGGCCTGGACCGTCTTCACGGGGGAGGACGATGGCCCGGACCTCGGCCCTCTGATGGGCGGCGTCATGATGGAGAGCACTGATTGGCGAGGCGGCCTGCGCGACCGCGAGCTGGCCGTCAGTGAAGAACAGAAACAGGCGGTCCTGCCCGCCTTGATGGCCTCGATCGACATCATCAAGGCGAAGGTCTTCCCCATCCACGGTTTGTGATGGATTTGTGGTGGCGAAACAAAAAGACCCGGCGTCGGGCCGGGTCTTGAGATTCCCCCGAAGGGTTGAAGATCATCGCTTCTTGAATGTCCCATCGAGTTCACCTTCGATCTCCGCCTTGATGGCGGGTTCCGAAATGACGATGGGCTTCAGTGTCATCGCGACGGCGGCGGCCGCAAGGCAGGCGATGCCGGCAGGAATGAAGGCCCACATCCAGGCGTGTGCATTTCCCATCAGGCCGCCGAGTCGCGGACCGGCCAAGCCACCCACGCCATAGGCCATGAACACCCACGGGTAATTCTCGCCCACATTCTTATTGCCGAACAGATCCGCGGTGGCCGCAGGGAACAGGGCGAAATTGCCGCCGAAGTTAAAGCCGATCACAGCGGCGCCGAGATAGAGGCCTCCTTCTTTCCCGCCGATGAAGTAGAAGACGATCATCATGATGCCCTGGAGGAAGTTCATCAGCACGATCGAGGTCTTTCTTCCGAGCTTGTCGGAGGCGGCGCCCCAGATGATCCGGCCGAGACCGTTGAGCAGGGCGTAGAACAACCCCATCGCTGTGCCGGCGATGATCGTGGCTTGCGCTGGCTCGACCCCCGCCTTGCCGAGAGCTTCCTTCCCGAATAGAGCGATGATGCCGATCACCATCAACCCCGCCCCGGCGCCGAAGGTGAAATTTGCGAACAGGACCCAGAACTGCGGTGTTCTCGCCATCTGCCGTGGCGTCAGGTTGACTCCGCCTTCGCTGCCCTTGCCCGAGGTCGGCGGCGTCCAGCCTTTTGGGAGCCAACCGGCCGGGGGATTGACCATGACCAACGAGCCCAGCCCCACCAGGACGGCGAAGAGCACCCCATAGAGCTTGAATACATCGCTGACGTCCCAACCAGCGCCATAGAGGCCTGCCCAGCCGGGGGTCAGATCGATGGGCCCGAATTTGAACCCTTGAGTGAGCTTGACCCAAATCAGGGCGCCGAACCCGAAGCCCGCCACGGCCAGCCCCATAATGAGGCCCTTCTTGTCGGGGAACCACTTCGCCAGTGCCGCGATCGGACAGACGTACGCCAAGCCGATCCCGGCGCCGCCCAACAACCCGACACCGAGGAGAACGCCCCAGAAGTTGGTTCCCGCAAACCCTGCAAGCAGGTATCCCAGGCCAAGCACGAGGCCGCCGGTGAGCGCGACAATGCGCGGGCCTGCCTTTTTCTGCCATTTTCCAGCGATCAGCGCCATGACCACGGCGAAGGAGACCAAGCCGACGGAGAACGGCCATTGGGTCTTGTCGGTGGCGAAGTTGAAGGGCTCTGCCGTGAGCTTGTTTGTGAAGGCCGACCACGCATAGATGGCGCCGAGACAGAGTTGAATGAGGATTCCTCCCACCACGACCAGCCAACGATTCATGACCTTCTTTTCAGGCATGATCTCTCCTTGTATGAGGGAAGTCGGGTGCGCGGTAGTCTGCGCACCCGACTCATTTGCTACAGGACGTGACTACTTTCCCCGGCCCTTGACCAGGACTTCCACGACGTGCGGATCGGCCAGGGTCGTGATGTCACCGAGGTTGTCGGTGTTGTTCTCCGCGATCTTGCGGAGGATGCGCCGCATGATCTTGCCGGAACGCGTCTTCGGCAGCGCCGGGGCGAACTGGATCACGTCCGGCGCGGCGATCGGGCCGATCTCCTTGCGCACGTGCATGACCAGTTCCTTCTTCAGATCGTCGCTCTCATGGATACCCTCTTTGAGCGTGACGAAGGCGTACAGGGCCTGTCCCTTGATCTCATGCGGCATCGGCGTTACGGCCGCCTCGGCGACTTTCGCATGGCTGACCAGGGCGCTCTCGACCTCGGCGGTTCCGATGCGGTGGCCGGAGACGTTGACGACGTCATCGATACGGCCCATCAGCCAGTAGTCGCCGTCCGGATCGACGCGACAACCGTCGCCGGTGAAGTACTGGTCGGCGAACATGGTGAAGTAGGTGTCGATGAAGCGGTCGTGGTCGCCCCACATGGTTCGCATCATGCCGGGCCAGGGCTTGCGGATGCAGAGTTTGCCTCCCTCGTTGGGCCCGCACTCGGTGGCGTCGTCCCGCAGGATGACCGGGTCCACGCCGAAGAACGGCTTGGTCGCACTGCCCGGCTTGAGCGTGAAGGCGCCCGGCAGCGGCGTGATCAGGATGCCGCCCGTTTCGGTCTGCCACCATGTGTCCACAATGGGACACTTCTTGTGACCGATGTGCTCGTAATACCACATCCAGGCCTCGGGGTTGATCGGCTCGCCAACCGTGCCGAGGATGCGCAGGGTGTCGAGCTTGTACTTGGCGGGCCATTCCTCGCCCAGCCGCATCAGCGCGCGAATCGCCGTCGGGGCGGTGTAAAAGACAGTGACTGCGAACTTGTCGCACACCTGCCAGAACCGACCCGCGTCCGGATAGGTTGGGACGCCCTCGAACATCAGCGTGGTGGCCCCATTGGCCAGAGGACCATAGACGATGTAGCTGTGCCCCGTCACCCAGCCGATATCGGCGGTGCACCAGTAAACGTCCTTGTCATGGACGTCGAAAATGACTTTATGACTCAGAGCCACGTGCAGCAGGTAGCCGGCGGTTGTGTGGACCACGCCTTTGGGCTTGCCCGTGGAGCCGGAGGTGTAGAGGATGAACAGAGGATCCTCGGCGTTCATCTTCTCGGCCTCGCACTGTTCGCCGGCCTTGGCCATCTCCTCGTGATACCACACATCGCGTCCCGGCTGCATGTGGCAGGGATCGTCCGTTTCCTTGGTCACGATGACGCATTCGATCGACGGCGTTCTCTTAAGGGCCTCGTCGGCGATGTTCTTCAGCGGGATGTGCTTGCCGGCGCGCAACGACACGTTGGAGGTGACCAACATCCGGCACTCCGAGTCGTTGATGCGTCCTTCGAGGGCGTCGGCGCTGAAACCACCGAAAATGATCGAGTGAATCGCCCCGATCCGCGTGCACGCGAGCATCGCAATCGGAAGCTCCGGGACCATGGGCATGTAAATCGCCACGCGATCGCCCCTCTTGATCCCTTTGGACTTCAGGACGTTCGCGAACTTGCAGACTTCCTTGTGCAATTGCTCGTATGTGTACTTCCGGACGTTCGCATCGACCTCACCCTGCCAGATCAGGGCCGTCTTCTTGGCGGTTGGCGTGTTGAGATGGCGGTCGAGGCAGTTGTACGAGACGTTCAGTTGCCCGTCGGCGAACCAGGTGTGTTCGATCGTCCGGCTCTTGGTATCCCAGGTGTATTCGAGGCTTTTGGTCGGCTTCTTGAACCACGACAGCGACTGGGCCTGCTCCAGCCAGAAGCCGTCCGGCTCCTTGATCGACCTTTCCCACATCTGGGTGTATTGCTCCGTGCTCGAGACATAGGCGTTCTTCCGGACCGCCTCGGGCGGCGGAAACGTCCGATTCTCGGTCATCAGAGAGTTGATGGCTTGCTCTTGCGTCATTGCGTTCTCCTTTTACGTGATCAACGGTTCGTCTTGAAGGCCTTCCATTCCGCTCCTCGGCAATGATGTCAAATCCGGCCGACATCGCATCTATTTGGGCCGTGGTTTCGAGCGCAATGTAAAACCTGATTTATAATGCCACGAAAGAGGGGTGTCAAACGAAAATTCGGAACTTGTACTTGAAGACCTGAGGCATTCCGGTCGCAGGCAGGCTGGCTAGCCCTTGGCCGAAGCGGGCGAAGCAGGAGTCGAGGGCTGCCAACAGGCCGTGTGGAATGCGGCTCGGCCGGCTACCGGCGCATTATAGGAGGGGCGGCGGGCTCGTCAACCGCGTACGTTGGCCGAATGATGATCGGGTGATCGGACGCGGGCACGGACCGGCAGGGATTGCCGGGGCGCCTCAACGCTCCGCGGCCTGAGGGCTCTGGTCGCACGACGGTTGCGCTACGACGTCGGCGTCGGGCAGTTCACTTAGCGTCCAGTAGAGATCGATCGTCTTAATGGCCTCGACGAATTTGCGGTAGTCCACCGGCTTGACGATGTAACCGGCCACGCCCAGCTTGAAGCTCTCGATAATGTCCCGCTCCTCATTCGATGTCGTCAGAACCACCACGGGGATCTTCTTCAGGGATGGATCGTCCTTGGCGATCTTGAGGAATTCGACGCCGTTCATCTTCGGCATGTTCAGATCGAGCAGGATGACGCAGGGATTCTCGCCTTCTCCCTCTCGCAGATAGGCAAGCGCGTCCTCCCCGTTCAAGGCGTGCGCCAAGGGGTTGATGACCTTCAGCTCCTTGAACGCTCTCTTGACGGTCATGGCGTCAATGGTGTCGTCTTCCACCAGCAGAATCGGCTGACAGTTGCGCATTATCGGCTCCCTCTCATGTCTTGGCCCATAAAGCAGACTGTGAGTCTCTCGGTCGTGACCAGCGTTGTTGCACGATTGCCATCGCTCTTCTTTGCCCGGTTCACACGGTTTCGGGCACGCTCGGCTTTGCAGGACATGGCCTGCGAAGCCGTGTTGATTCGCCATCAGCATGGGAGATCCTGAGCATCCCGTCTCCTGTTGCTGATAAGGGACTCATCGGCACATTGGGCGGCGGTTTCCAGTGTGTTCGCGTCGCGGATCGGCCCGGACAGGTCCAGCGATGATCGAGCAGGGATGATCGCCGCTGTGTCTCGCGGGGCTCCAAACGGGCGAGTTTTCGTAAGTGCAGTTCATAAAGGAGTTTAGGTGGTTTAGTTCGCAGGTTGCCCCGGAGGGTGCCGGCGCGCGTTCGTGGCGGTGCAGATGTCGGCTCGATAGACCGATCCAATCCGATGGATGCGGACCTGTGACGTTCTCGGACGCAACGGCCCGGCGCTCACAGCGATTTCATGGCGTCGTGGTAGTGCCTCAGGAGGTATTGCCTGTCGGGACCTCCAAGGTGGCCCCAGGGCAGTATCTGGTCCGGCTCGAACGTTCTTTCTGCGACGGCCTCCAGTTCCATGCCCACGGCGGCGAAGGCGGTTCGCCATCGCTCATAGTCGAAACATTCGTCCCAGAGATCGAAGCGCGCGCCGTCGCGCCATGCCGCCTCGATGACTGGGCCGCAACGCCGGTCGCCCCGGCCGATGGCCGATTCGAGAAGGCTCCGCTGGATGTCGTGGAACTTGAAACGCAGATGGTTCGCGCGGCGCCGCTGCTTCTCGTCAAGGACCAGTTCCCGTGCCTGCTGGAAGTACTCTCTTGGTCTCTGGCCAAACCAGCCGAGGGGAGTGTGAGGCTTCGGCACGAACCAACTGACGGTGATATTCAACTGCGCGATTCGATTGTCGACGCTCTTGCGGAGTCTCGCCAGCCTGTCGGACAGATCGACGATCGCCTTGACGTCATCGAGCGTCTCGCCGGGCAGGCCGATCATGAAGTAGAGCTTCAGCTTCTGCCAGCCGGACCGATACGCCGCTTCAACGGCGCCGAACAGGTCCTCGTCTTTCAGCGGTTTGTTGACGATCTGGCGGAGGTTCTCGCTGGCCGCCTCCACCGCGATGGTCAGGCCGCTCTTTCGCACCGAGGTGAAGTATTTCGGCAGCATGTGAAGCTGCTGGTCCACGCGCAGGCTCGGCACGGACAGGCCTACCTTTCTGTCTTCGAAGTACCCTTTCAGCCGGGCGACCAGCTCTTCGAGAGGCGGGTAATCGGCGCTCGACAGACTCAGCAGGCTCACGGTGTCGAACCCCGTCGTCTCCTGCGAGGCCCTGGCCAGTTCGAAGACCTTCGCAGCGCTTCGGTAGCGGATCGGCCGTCGGCAGAAGCTTGCCTGGCAGAACCGGCAGCGGCCGGGACAGCCTCGCATGATCTCGATGCTGACCCGCTCGTGGACCGCTTCGGCAAACGGGACGATGGGATGTGTTGAAACCGGCGCGTTCTCAAAATCCCCGACGACGGCGTTGTGAAATCGGATCGGCAGCGTCTCATTGCGGGCTTTGAAGGCTGTGATGCGCGAATGGTCGTAGGCGAACTCGTAGAAGCGGGGGACATAGGCCCAGTCGAATCGCTGTGCGATGTCGAGCAAAACCTCGTCTCTGGCTCTTCCCTCCTTCTTCGCCGCGATCAGGAGGTTTGCCAGTTCGACGATGGCTTCCTCCGCCTCGCCCAGGACGAACAGGTCGATGAAGTCGGCGACCGGTTCGCAGCAATTGGCCATCCCGCCGCCCGCGATGACCAGCGGATCGTGCTGCGCCCGTTGCTCACTGCGAACAGGCAGCCCGGCCAGGTCGAGCATGTTCAGCACGTTCGTGTAGCAAAGCTCATTGCTGAGACTGAAACCGATCACGTCGAAGCCGGCCAGCGACGCCTTCGATTCGAGGCTGAACAGAGGTATGTGCTTCTGGCGCAGGATTGCCTCGGCGTCCACCCAGGGTGCGAAGACGCGTTCGGCCGCGACGCCGCCCATGCTGTTGAGGACGTGATAGATCAGGGCCAGGCCCGTGTTGGACATGGCGACTTCGTACACGTCGGGAAAGCACAACGCTGCGGTCAGTTCGCACCCGTCGAGAGCTTTGCGAACCTGGTTGATTTCGCCGCCAATATAGCGAGCCGGCCGGCGCACGAAGGGAAGGAATTCGCGCTCGACCCGGTCGGCCAGTATCTCTATCTTTCTGTCTGTCATGTGGTTATTATACCGGGTTTCGCAGGGTCTCGATAGATGCGGCGGGACGCATCCCGTCGGAGGATACGTGGAGTTGCCATGAGCAAGACCGGTCGTGGAATCGCCGTCGTGGTTGTCTGTCTGCTGCTTGGAGGCGCCCTCCATGTAGGCCTGACGACCCGCAAAATGGTCCAGGTCGATAGCGGTTACAAGGTCATCATGGGGACATTCTCCCGCGCTGTGGCCATCGCGCCGAGCGAGAAGGTGGCGCGCGCCTGCATCGCCGCCGCGTTCGAGGAGCAAAAGCGCGTCGAGGAGCGGATGAGCTACCACAACCCCGATTCGGAACTGAACATGGTCAATCGCGAGGCTTACCAAAGGGCGGTCGAGGTCGACGAAACGACCTTCGAGGTCCTGGAGAAGGCCAGACAGTTCAGCGAGCTTTCCGGCGGGGCGTTCGACGTCACGATCGGTGCTCTGGGGGAGCTGTGGCGCCGCGCCGCCGCCACCGACACTATGCCGACAGAGGCCGAGATTGCCGAGGCCAGGAGCAAGGTGGGCTACGACAAGATGCTGCTCGATCCGAATACGGGGACGGTCCGCTTTGCGGCCGAAGGGATGAGAATCGACCTCGGTGGGATAGCAAAAGGCTATGCGGTCGACAAGTCGGTCGAGGCGATGAAGAAGCGCGGCGCTGCCGGGGGAATGGTGGACCTGGGTGGCAACATCCGCTGCTTCGGACGGCCGCCCGAAGGACAGGAGTGCTGGCGAGTCGGCCTGCAGGACCCGAACGTCGCGCCGGACGAACTGGGCGGCTCGCAGCTCCTGCTGGTTCTGACGATAACGGACGAGAGCGTAGCCACCAGCGGAGACTACCGCAGGTTCGTCAAGGTCCAGGGCAGCAAGGAGAGCCATATCATTGACACCGGAACCGGCAAAGGCGCGCGCAAGCTGGTCAGCGATACAATCATCGCGCCGGATGCGATCACCGCCGATGCGCTGTCAACCGCCGTGAACGTCCTTGGGCCGGACACGGGCCTCGCCCTGATCGAGAGCATCCCCGATGTTGAGGCGATCCTTATTCCCGTCGGCCGAGATGCTCAGCCGATCTTCAGCAGCGGCGCGAAAGCCTACGTCCGCTGATCCCGCCGGTTATGTCCGCCGTTGCACGGATTTCGGGCAAGGCTATGATAGAATCACCATGGCAAAGGCACGGATCGACATCCCGAAAGAGAGGATCGCGGAGTTCTGCCGGGCCAACCACATCCGTGGGCTGGCCCTGTTTGGCTCGGTCCTGCGCGACGACTTCGGGCCCAACAGCGACGTCGACGTCCTCGTCGAGTTCGAGCCGGGAACGCGGGTCGGCCTTCGCTTCTTCGGCCTCGAAATCGAACTATCCGAAATCCTCGGACGCAAGGTCGATCTGAACACCCCCGGTTTCATCAGCGATTATTTCCGGGACGAAGTCTTGGCTGAGGCGGAGGTGCAGTATGACACGGCATGACGATGGTATGCGCCTGCGCCACATGCTGGACCATGCTTGTGAGGCGGTCGAGATGGCTGCTGGCAGGCAGCGTGCAGATCTGGACCACGACCGAATATTTCGGTTGGCTCTTGTGCGGTTGGTCGAGGTGGTCGGCGAGGCGGCCACACGAGTCAGTCCGGAGAGCTAACGACGCTACGCCAGCATGCTGTGAGCGGAAGTCCGATGGCTCCGAAACAGACTGGTTCATGGTTACGACATTGTCGACCTCAACATCCTCTGGGACATCGTCCGCGACGACTTGCCGCTGTTGATCGCCGAGTTGGAGCAAATCCTGGAGCAGCGATAGGATTTGTGTGGATACGTCCGACCGAAAACGTGAGCTGTTGCTTCCCCTGCGTTCTATGGTGTAGTCGCCGCTTGTTTCGCTTTGGGTTCGCGCGGGGGTGGGGCGGTTTTGCCGCGGTAGACGATGACGCCGGTGGGGCACTTGTTCATGGCGGCCTCATTCTCGCCGCAGGGAGCATATTTGGCGTAGTCCGTGCGGGCGAGGTTGTCGGCGACGGTGAAGGCCTCGCTCTGCTTGGCGCACAGGCCGCAACCGATGCAGCCGACCTGGCAAAAGGCCCGCGTGCTCTTGCCGTTCTCCCGGCTGCGGCACGCGACCATCATCATGTTCTCGTAGGTGAACGGGACCATTTCGATCAGATTGCGCGGGCACGCCTTCGAGCAGGCGGTGCAGCCGGTGCATTTGCTGTAGTCCACCGTGGCCAGACCGTCGATCACGTGAAGCGCGTCAAACTTGCAGACGCGGACGCAGTCACCAAAACCGAGGCACCCGAACTTGCAGGCCTGGGCATTGGCCAGCGCGTTGGCCGCGGTGCAGCTCGGAATGCCCTGGTACTGGGCGAAGTACGTCCGGTCGGCCGTGTGGGCCCGGCAATGGACGATCGGTCTCTTGGCCGGCCCGGACTCGCTGATTGCCAGGTTCAGGATGGCGGCGATCCTGCCGGCGACGGATGCTCCGCCGGGTGAGCAGCGGCCGATCAGCTCCGGGTTCTCCAGCACGCCCTTGGCGTATCCGGCGCAACCGGGAAAGCCGCATGCGCCGCAGTCGATGTGCGGCAGGGCCGCGTGAATCTGCTCGACGCGCGGATCGACCTCGACCTTCAGTTTCTCATGGGCGATCAGCAGAATCACTGCGAAGACGAAACCAAGGCCCAGCATGATCAGACCCGCCAGCCAGGCGCTGCTGAGCATATCGACGATACTCGCTAAGACCATCATATGATTCCCGCAAATCCCATGAATGCCAGCGAGAGAATGCCGGCGGTGATCAACGTGATCGGTGCGCCCCGCAGGCATGCGGGGACATCGACCATCCGCAGGTTCTCGCGGATGCCCGCCATGATGCAGATGGCCAGGGTGAAACCGATGCCGCCGCCGAAGCTCAGGACGACCGCCTCGATCAGGTTGTCAGTGCCCCACAGGTTCAGGAACAGGCACAGGCCCAGGATGGCGCAGTTGGTCGTGATCAGAGGCAGGAAGATGCCAAAACTCTCGTAGAGCGGCGGAAAGAACTTTCGCAGATACATCTCCACCAGTTGGACCGCGCCGGCGATGACCAGGATGAAACAGACGTAGCGCGTCACCTCCAGGCCCAGGGGCATGAGGACCATGTGGTCGATCAGCCAGGTGAGCGTGCCGCTGAGCGTCATGACGAACGTGACGGCCAGCCCCATGCCGAACGCCATGTCGATTCGGCCGGACACCCCCAGATACGGACAGATGCCCAGGAACTTCGTCAGGACCAGGTTGTTGATCAGGACGACCGACAGGAAACCCGTGATCAGGATATAGACCGTGTCCATGTTTGAGCCTCTTAACTGCGCTTCTTGGTGATCAAGGCGACGAGCCCGAGCAGGAACCCGAGCGTCAGGAACGCGCCGACGGGCATGCTGAGCGCCGCCCAGGGCACGAACGCTTTCGGCATCACCTGGATCTCGAAGATTTTTCCGGTCCCGATGAGTTCGCGAATGCTGGCCAGAACACAGAGCGCCGCAGTAAACCCGGCCCCCATGCTCAGGGCGTCCACGATGCTCAGGAGGATCGGATTCTTGCTGGCGCACGCTTCGGCCCGCGCGATGATGATGCAGTTGACGATAATCAGCGGCACGTAGGGACCGAGCGCCGCGCTCATGGCCGGCTGGAACGCCTTGAGGAACAGGTCCGCGATGGTCACGAATGTCGCGATGGTCAGGGTGAACATCAGGATGCGCAGGTGCGGCTTGAGCAGGTTGCGCATCAGCGAGACCATGATGTTGCTGCACACCAGCACGAAGATGACGCACATGCCCATCGTAAAGGCGGGCTTGACCGCCGCCGTCACCGCCAGCGTCGGACACATGCCCAGGATCAGACGCAGGACCGGGTTCTCCCGCCAGAGGCCGGCGAGCAACGTGTTCTTGTACACGCACGCCTGTCCGTTGAGATCAGTTGCCATTGCCGATCAGTCCCTTCTGCTGGAGTTGCGCCTTGACCTGTGGCAGGTAATGGTCGATGGCCTCGACTACTGCTGTGCTGCTGACCGTCGCGCCGCTGATGGCCACGATCTGCGCGTCGATCGTGGCGGGGTCGCCGGCCTTGACGAGGCTCAGTTCCGCCGCCGGTGCGCCCTTGAACTGGTCGCGGTAGTAGCCGTACTTGATCTGATCGCCGAAGCCGGGGGTTTCGTTGCTCGACAGGACGTCGAAGCCGGCCATGGTCTGGAACGCGGCGTCGACCGCGACGACCAGCTCGATCTTGTCGGCGAAGCCCGAGCCCACAACCTGAAAGACCCATCCGACCGTGTTGTTGTTCGCCGTGGCTCGGTAGACGGGAAGCGCCTGCAACCTGCCGTCGAGAGTCTTGATCTCGATACTCTCCCGGACGGGGGCAAGCACCGTGGCGTCCGGCAGCAGACCGGCGGCCAGCTCGTTGAGCTTGGAACTCTTGTTCTGTTCTATCCGCGGCGACAACGCGGCATTCGTGACGGCGATCAGCAGTCCGAAGACGAAGGACGCAACAATCAACAACCAGCTCTGCTCGAAGAAATGCCGGATGCTACGCATGGGGCCTGCCTCCTGCCGGAATACGTCTGCACAGTCGGTCGATCAAAGGAGTCACTGCATTCATCAGGAGCACCGCGAACATCATCCCCTCCGGGTATTCGCCCAGGATGCGGATGACCATCGTGACCGCCCCGACGCCGATGCCAAACAGCCACATGCCTCGACGGGTCAGGGGCGCTGTGACGGGGTCGGTGGCGATGAAGAACGCTCCGAACAGCAGGGCGCCGCTCGTGAGATGGTAGAACGGCTGCACGTAGGCATCCGGATCGATCAGGTAGGCGATTCCGCCGAATACGAACGCCGCCAGCAGGACGGCGGCCGGAATGTGGAAACCGATGGTCCGACGCCAGAGCAGATAGGCGCCTCCGAGCAGGGCGGCAATCGCGCTGGTCTCGCCCAGGCTGCCGGCGACCTCGCCGGTGAGGGTCGAGAGAAACTGCCGGTGGCTGTAGGTTCTCGCCTGGCTCTGGTTTTTGATGGCCATCTTGCTCCAGGCCAGCGGTGTAGCCTGGGTTCGAGTATCGACGGCATCGGCTGCGGAGAGCGTGGGCATCTCCTGGTCGATCGACGCCGGCACAGTCCATGTGGTCATCATCACGCCGAACGACGCCGTCAGAAAGGCGCGGCCGACCATGGCCGGGTTGAACACGTTGGCTCCCAGGCCCCCGAAGGCCATCTTGCCGACGCCGATGGCGATGACCGAACCGACGGCCGCCGTCCAGAAAGGCAGGGCCGGCGGAAGCGACAGGGCCAGGATGACGCCGGTGACGACCGCGCTGAGGTCCCAGAGCGAGTTGGACTTCCTGCGAATCAGGTTGCAGACCCACTCGATGCCCACACACCAGAGGACGCAGACGCCAATGAGCAGCAGGGCGCGAATCCGGAAGTAGAAGCCCGCCGCCGCCACCAGCGGGACCAGCCCGATGAGCACGTCCAGCATGACCCGCTGCGTCGAAAGCCGCTTGCTGATGTGCGGTGCGAACGAAACCGTGATATCTCTGAGCATCTATCGAGTCCTTGTCATCCCTTGCCGTGGCGCACCATGCCCGTCAGGCCGGCATCTTCTTTCTCTGCCGGGCCAGGAAGATCTTGCCCGTCTTGATGTAGCCGGTCAGTTCGATGTTGGCGGGGCAGACGTAACTACAGCAGCCGCACTCGATGCACGCGCTGATGAAGTGGTTTTCCGCAACATCCAGGAGGTTGTTCTTGACCGCGTGGGCAATGCGAGTCGGATTGAGATTCTCCGGGCAGACCTCCAGGCAGCGGCCGCAGCGAATGCAGGCCGTCTGTCGCCGCTCGAATTTGGCCTGGCCGATCTGGTGCCGGGTCAGGATGGTCACAGCGCCGCTGGTCTTGGTGATTGGCGTGCTCAGATCGGCGATGGCCAGTCCCATCATCGGGCCTCCCATGACCACCTTGGCGGACTTCTCGGTTACGCCTCCGCAGAACTCGATCAGCGCTTCGACGGGCGTTCCGATCGGGACGTAGTAATTGCCCGGCCTGGCGATAGCTTCGCCGGTGACGGTGACGACGCGATGAGTCAGCGGCCGATGATAGAGGACGGCATCGGCAATGGCGGCCGCTGTGGCCACGTTGATCACGACGACCCCGATCATGGGAGGAATGCCTCCGGTCGGGACCGTCTGGCCGAGCACGGCGTTGATGAGCTGCCGCTCGCCTCCCTGCGGGTACTTTGTTTGCAGCGACACTACGCGAAGGCCGGAGCCCGATCCGGCCCTCTTGATCGCGGCGCTCATTGCGTCGATGGCTCTGGGCTTATTGTCTTCGATGCCGATGAAGACCTTCGATGCACCACAGGCCCGCTGCGCGAGCCGAATTCCGGCCAGGACCTGATCGGTCCATTCGAGCATCAGGCGGTAATCACAAGTGATATAAGGCTCGCACTCACAGCCGTTGACGAGCAAGGTGTGCTTCGGGGGCTTCGCATCCGGCTGAATCTTCACGCTGGTGGGAAACCCTGCTCCCCCCATGCCCACCAGGCCGGCATCTCTGACGGCCTCGCATATCTCCTGCGGAGTGAAACGCTTCGGGTCGAAATCGGCGGGCAGGCTGAACGAAGGCAGGGTCGGCGACGCGGGCTCCTGAGGCTCGATGGCGACGGCCTGGCAGCGTCCGAGCACCGGGTGTGGCTTCAGTGCTACCTCCTTGACCTTGCCTGCCACCGGGGCATGCACGGGTGCGCAGACGAACGCCTGACACTCGCCGACCTTCTGGGCGGCCTGCACGAGGTCGCCTTTCTTGACGGTTGCCTGGCAGGGCGCGCCGATATGCTGGCTGAGCAGGATTGAAAGCTCCGCAACACTTGGGCCCGGCTCGATCGGCCTGTCTTCGGTCAGGTGCTTGCTCTCGGGAGGATGCACTCCGCGAGAGAATGTGGATCTGCCATGCGAATCGGTAGCCATATGGACGCAATCCGAGTGCTAACGCTTCTTACCGTATCGTCGGAGCAGGAAACTGGTGGCCACCGTCAGGCCGGCGGCGAATGCCAGAGCCATGACGAATGCGCAGGGCGTTCGGTGCCGCTCTGTCACAGCCTGTTCGAGCAGGTCGTCGAACGTCGCCAGGGCAGCGACAAACACGACAACGGGCAGCACGAAAGCGATGACCGCCTTCCACGCCACCGAAGGCCCCCCGGCATGGCCGAGTTGCTCGTAGACTCTGGCGCAGTCGTGTGCCTGACTACAGCCCTTACAAGGCTCCGCGTGTTCCATGGTTTCCACTACCAAACAAGAAAACCGCGATTATAATGCGCTCCACAGGCTTTTCAACGGGAACTTCGCGAAATCCAGAGGTGTTGGGCATGAGAACGGGATTGACACTGTTGGGTGCGGCATTGACGGTCATGTTGGCCGGCTGCGCGGTCAATCCAGTCACGGGGGACGAGGAGTTGATGTTCTTCGGCCCGGAGAAGGACGTGGAACTGGGCCGCAAGTACGCGCCGCAGATCGAGAAAGCCTTGGGGGGGCGATTGGCGGACGAGAATCTCCAGAGCTACGTCAACCGCGTCGGCCAGCGCATCGCGCGGGTTTGTCATCGGCCGGACATTGCCTATCACTTCACCGCCGTCCGGCAGAAAGGGATCAACGCCTTTGCCGTTCCCGGCGGCTACATCTACATTACCAGCGGACTTCTGGAGAAACTCGAATCGGAGGCCCAATTGGCCGCGATACTGGGCCACGAAGTGGGCCACGTCGTCGCCAGAGACACCCTGGTGGCCATGAGCCGGCAGATCGGCATGACGGCGTTGGTGGCCGCGGCGGCCATCGGCGACGCCCCGGGCGACGTGACCCGGGCGGCGGGTTTCATCAGCGGCGTCCTGTCCCTGCAATACAGCCGAGACGACGAAAAGGACGCCGACCTGGTGGGACTGTCCTACATGGTTCAGGCGGGTTACGATCCCAGCGGAATGGTCGAAACGATGCGGATCTTGCAGGAGTTGCAGACGGTTCGACCGATCGAGTTCTTTTCCACCCACCCCAACCCGGAAAGTCGCATTTCGTACCTGGAGGAGCGAATCGGCGGGCGCTACGCGATGTTCAGCGAATTGAAGAAGGGCACAGAGGAATACAGGCAGAACGTGCTCGACGTTCTGATCTCGCGACGGGACCATGGCGAAGTCGCGGAACCGAACACTCCATAGAAATGCCAAGAGCCGGCCCTTGGCAAGCGCCGGCTCTGTATCTCGATCTGGCGGCAGGCGTGTGGGCCACCGCGGCGAGCTGCGGTCATATCCCTTCTATCTCGGGCCGAATGGCCACATGTGCCGCCGAGCGGCACACCCGATGCTCAGCCTTGGTCTGCCTTTGCCTTGTTGGCTTTTCGCTTCTCCTCGGTGGCGCTGAATTTGCACTTCGGGCATCGGTCGTCGAAGTCGTTGGGCACGATCCCCTCGGGGAAGATTTCCCCGCACTTGTCACATTTGACGGCCTTGACGACCCTGTCCTTGCCGCATTTCTGGCAGGTCAGCAGAGCCCGGGCCATCGGATTGGCCAGTTGCGCCGTTCTGTCTCTCAGTTGCGTGTAGAATTCCTTCTCTCCCATCTGGTACGAGGCGTTGCAGGCCGTGCACACGACCCACACCTGGGCCGTGTCGGAAAGGCTGTCGATGCCGCTGGGACCGCTCGATCGAGTGGCGAAGACGACGACTGCCGCTACGATCAGACACAACGCGATGATGCCGCCGTAAATCAGGTTCTTCATGGCTCAAACCTCCCGACTGGAATTAGGCGCCTCTGGTCGATCCTGTCCACACGGTCTTGCCGATTGAGGCCGTCTCATCGACACTGCCGAGACGAAACATACCCCGGCGTGGAATGTCTGTCAAATACTTGTTGGGGCGCGGAGGCACAGGGGTGCTGGATGCGACCGGTTTTTCAGCATTCACGGGTTGCGCATCCTGCTTTGCCCCGATGGACAGCGGCGGGGTTTTCACGATGCGGCATCGCGTAGGTATGCGACGATGTCGGCGCCGGAGAGACTGGCGGCGCCGGAGGCGTTTCGCGTGATCTGAAGGATTCGCATGGGCTCCTCGGGGAAACCCGTTCGCGCCGACAGGTAGGCGGATTCGAACACGGCCATGTTCTTGAGGTTCTCGGCGCCGCTGCTGGCCAGTGGGTGCTCCGACGGGTCGCGAACGCTCCGGGCGAAACTGGACAACAGCCTCTGCATGGCGTCCTGCTCGGTTTCCTCGAATTGCCAGACCTGATCGTCCAGGCCGGAGTCGGTGCTGAGGATCACCCGATTGTCCGTGATCGTCAGACGAGCCTCCTTGCCGTAGATCTGCAAGCCCCTTCGGGTCGGGCCCTGGTCGCTCCGTCGCGTGGCGACGACGCTGGCGGTCAGGGCGTCGGTGAACTTCATGGAAATCACCGCCGTGTCTTCCGTCAGGTACAACCGCTGTTGCTTGTCGGGGGCCTGATTGGTTGTCAGGGCATAGACTTGTTGCGGCAGAGAGAAATTCCAGAGGATCTGGTCGACGATCTGGTGACAGTCGTGCAGCAGCACACCCCCTCCGGCCAGCCGGGGATCGCTCTGCCAGGCGGGCCGATCGACGTCTGCGGCTTCACTGTAGGCCGTGACAAGAAACACGTTCTTGATCTGTCCCTGGGCGATCAACTCATGGGCGGCCAGGTAGCTGGACTGGAACCTGGCCGGATTGCCGATGGCGAATCGGACCTTCTCGTACTCCGCCATCTGGACGTACTCCAGCGCCTCTTCGTAATCCCTGGCAGGCGGGGCGAGCTTGAGCACGTGGAACTTCTTTCGGATCGCCGTTTTGAGGTGCTCGTCGCAGAGATGGATGTCGGCGGCGACCAGAAGACAGTCGAGTTGATTCTGGACGATCATCTGCCGGTAGTCGGTGTAGGGCTCGCACGGAAGCTCGGCGGCGGTCTTTTCCACCTGCTGCTGGTCTTGATCCGCGACGGCTTTGATGAGGAACTGCCCGGTCTGTCGAGCCGACTCCAGAAGAAGGTGTCCGGTCCCGCCCAAGCCGAGGATGCCCGCTGTCAACATCTGTTCTGCCATGTGATACGCTACGTGTAGTCGACGGCTCTGTTCGCGAGGGACCGAAAGCCGCGCGCATGCCAACCGGGTCTCAGACCCGGCGACATCGTTCGCCGATTTACATTTCCATCCCGCCGCACTCCTGCCGGATGTCTCACCGATGTCCGTTCTTCGGCGGTATGATGAAGTGCTCGGGCACCGGGAACCGGGAGCACAACAACAGGACCTCTTTGCCGATCTGCTCGATGACGGATTCGTTGTCGATGCTCTCGGCCACCCGGTGAATGAAGGTCGCGATCTGTTCGGCCTCCGGCTCTTTCATCCCCCGCGTGGTGATTGCCGGCGTTCCGATCCTCAGGCCGCTGGGGTTGAACGGCGGGGCCGGGTCGCCCGGGACGGTATTGTAGTTGCTGACGATCCGCGCCCTGTCCAGGGCCTTGGCCAGCTTCTTGCCCGGGATCTCCTTGTTCCGCAGATCGATGAGGATCAGGTGGTTATCGGTCCCTCCGGTGACCAGCTTGAAGCCATATTCGAGCAGCTTGTTCGCCATCGCCTTGGCGTTCCTGGCGACCTGCGTGGCGTAGGCGACGAATTCCGGCGTGTTGGCCTCGGCCATGGCCACGGCGATCGCAGTCAGCGTATGCATGTGCGGGCCGCCCTGGAGACCGGGGAAGACCGCCTTGTCCACCTTGGCGGCGTGCTCGGCCTTGCACAACAGCAGGCCCCCGCGCGGACCGCGGAGGGTCTTGTGAGTTGTCGTCGAGACGATGTCCGCGTACGGGACGGGGCTCTTGTGGATGCCCGCGACCACCAGGCCCGCGATATGGGCGATGTCGCTGACGAGGAACGCTCCGACCTCCTTGGCGATCTGGCCGAAGATGTCGAAGTCGATGATTCTCGGATAGGCGGTGGCCCCGGAAATGATGATCTTTGGACGGTGCTTCTTGGCGAGGTCCCGGATGGCGTCGTAATCGAGCAGGCCGGTCTCGGTATTCACGTAGTAGGGGACGGAATTGTAGAACTTGCTTGTCAGGGAGACCTTCCAGCCGTGGGTAAGGTGTCCACCGTGGGACAGGGACATGCCCATGATCGTGTCACCCGGCTCGATCAGCGCCGCATAGGCGGCCAGGTTCGCCACCGAGCCCGAGTAGGGCTGGACGTTGGCGTGATCGGCTTTGAACAGCGCCTTGGCTCGGTCCTGGGCCAGTTTCTCAATCAGGTCTGTGACCTGCTGGCCTTCGTAGTAGCGTTTGCCGGGATAGCCTTCGGCGTACTTGTTCGTCAGACAACTCGCGCTGGCCATCATGACGGCGCGCGAGACATAGTTCTCCGAGGGGATCAGCCGAATCGAGCCGCTCTGCCGGGCTTCTTCCTGCCGAATCAGCTCGTAGATTTGAGGGTCGTACTGCTCCAGAGCCGTTTGCATACCTGCTTCTTCCTAAATGACGTGTCCATCGTGGCGGTTGTAACCCCGCAAGGTCAGATAACCGGCGAACGAATTCTTATAACGCGGGGGTATGGCAGACGCAAGCATTTATTCGTTGACAAAATCAGGTCGAATACTACAGTTGGTTAGTTGTATACCATGTGAGGTGATAATCCATTTGCCGCTATGCCCGAACCGGATGCTCAAGCACAAGCGCAGGCCGAGGCCCACTTCGAACGAGCTCGCCAGGCTTTTGAGGCGGGCGATTTCGACCGGGCCATCGATGCGTATCTGGCGGGATTGCGTTACAGTCCCGACACCGTCGAGGGCGGCCACATAGATCTTCGTGTCCTGGCCCTGCGACGCGACGAGCGGGGCGGGGCCAGGCCGTCGGCCGAGGAGGTCGAGCAGAAGCTCTCAGAGGGTGACACGCCGCTGGAGAAGATGCTCAACGCCGAGTACCTTCTCGCCAAGGATCCTCAGCACCTGGCCTACGGAGAAGCGGTGCTACGCGCCGCCGTGGCGGGTCGATACACCGAAACGGTCAAGTGGATGGCGGACCTGATGTTCCTGGCCAACAACAACGCCCGCAAGCCCTCAGCGGCTGTCTATATCCTGCTGAAGGATTCCTACGAGGCGATCGGGCAGATCGAGCGCGCCGTGGCCGCCTGCCAGCGTGCCGCACGGCTCAAGCCTGATGATCTCATGCTGGCGGAAGACCTCAAACGCCTGGCCGGCAAGCTTGGGGCTGCCAGACGCGCCGGCACCGGCGCGCCGGTCGCCGTCTCGGGCGCTGCCAAGGTGCGACCCCAGCGGACTCGCGTCAATGCGGCGCGCCCGCCCCAGGCTCAGGATCCGGCGGGAGCAGGACAGGAGGAGTCTGTCCCGGCCGCCCCGTCGGACCAGGGTGACCTGGCCGCCGCCAGGGCGTTCTTTGAGAAGGCGCGCAGCGCCGCGGAGAGCAAGAACTACGACTACGCGATCGAGATGT
>CAZNSM010000014.1:44930-50274 GCA_964575615.1 uncultured Pirellulales bacterium
GAGAAGGCGCGCAGCGCCGCGGAGAGCAAGAACTACGACTACGCGATCGAGATGTACCTCGAAGGCCTTCAGCGAGTTCCCGACGCGCTCGAAGAGGGACACCTGCCCCTGTGCGAGCTGGGGCTTCAGCGGCGAGGGCGGGGCGGCAAGAAGCCTTCCATGGTCGAGCGCGTCAGACGCCTGCGTGGCAGGACTCCGCTCGAACAGATGCTCAACGCCGAGTATCTCTTCGCGAAGGACCCCGACCACACCCCCTATGCCGAAGCCATGCTCAGGGCGGCGGTCGACGGTGGATACCACCGCACGGCGCACTGGATTGCCAATCTGATCTTCCAGACCAACAACGCCATCGAGAAACCCTCCCTGCAAACCTATGTCCTTTTGAAGGACTGCTACAAGGCGATGGGGCAGTACGACAAGGCGGTGGCGGCCTGCCAGCGGGCCATGCGGATGAAGCCCGACGACAAGGAGTTGGCCGATGAGTTCAAGAACCTCTCGGCCGAATTGACGATGTCCAAGGGCAAGTACGGCGTCGAGGGCGACTTCCGCCAGTCGATCCGGGATCGCGAGACACAGGCCAGGCTCTACGCCCAGGACCGGATGATCAAGACAGAGGACTACCGGCTCAGCGCCGTCGAGGAGGCCAGGAAGGCCTACGCCAAGGACCCGGACGTGGCCCAGAATGTCTTCAATCTGGCCGATGCCTTGGCGGACCTGGAGCAGGATGACGCCGAAAACGAGGCGATCCAGTTGCTCAGCGACGCCGCCGAGAGCCATAAGGACTTTCGGTTCCAGGAGCGGGCGGGCCTGCTCCGCATCCGCCAGGGCCGGCGCAGGCTCCGGGCCGCCAAGAAGCAGTTGAAGACCGCCCCGTCCGACGCCGCGGCTCAGGCCGGCGTCAGGGAGCTGACCGAAACCCTCGCCCGCACGGAACTGGAGCATTACCGGCTTTGCGTGGAGAACTACCCCACAGACTTGTCCGCCAAGTACGAATATGGGCTGCGGCTGATGCGGAACGAGCGCTACAATGAGGCCATTCCGCTGTTCCAGGACGCCCAGAAGGACCCGCGCCGCCGGATCTCCGCCATGGACAAGATCGGCTACTGCTTCTTCATGAAGGGTTGGTATGCCGACGCCATCGATGTTTTTTCGCGCGCCATCGATTCCTACGAAATAAAAGATGATGCAATCGCCAAAGAATTGCGGTATAATCTCGCCCTGGCGCACGAGTCGCAGGGTGACCGGGACCGGGCGCTGGAGTTGTACCGGAGGATCGCCCAGCTCGATTTCGGGTACAAGGATGTCAGTGAGCGGGTAGATCGGCTTCGGGCCGAGCTGAAATCGACCGGGCCCGACGGCCCGGGCGGCGATGCCGGATTCAGGGAACCAGCCTCTCAGTGAGTTTTGCAGTAGCGTTTTGGGAACGACCAGGAGAACAACGTGGCACATTCGTTATCAGCGAAGAAGAGAGTCAGGCAGAACGCCAAGAAACGAACGATCAACCGGGCTCGCAGGAGCCAGGTCAAGACGCAGGTCAAGCGTCTCGAAACCGCTTTGAGCGAGGGCAACGTCGAACAGGCGACCGCGGAATTCCGCGCGACGGTGAAAAAGCTCGACAAGGTGGCCTCCACCAGCACGATGCACAAGAAGACCGCTGCGAGGAAGAAGTCCCGGCTGGCCAAGAGGCTCAACGCGCTGAAAGCCAAGCAGCAGACCAGTTAGCCGGAGCGTTGCGGCCGGCCCGGCGTCCGCCGAGGCGGCCTGTGAACAGGATGGCGCTGCAGGAAACCGCCAGCACCCAATCGATCACGAAATCGGTTGGGTGCTGCTTTCATTGGAGTGGCCTATGCCGAACGTGTATCGAGACCGGATTGTCAAGCTGCTCCAGCATGCCGATTACACCCCTGTGAAGGTGGCGCAGTTGGCCAAAGCGCTGGGCGTGGAGTCGGACGCCTATTCGGAATTCAAAGCCGCCTTCGAAGAGCTGCGCCGCGCCGGGCACGTGGTCATTGGAGGCGGCAACCTTGTGACCCTGCCCAGCATGGCCGGCCAGATCGTCGGCACCTTCCGCAAGAACGCCAAAGGTTTCGGCTTCGTCGTGCCGCTCGAAGCGAACGCGCACGGCGATCTGTTCATCCCCCCCGACAGCACGGGCGACGCCATGACGGGCGACACCGTCCTTGCCAAGGCGACGCGCAAGGGCACGCGAGGAGGCGAGGCTCGGTATACCGGCGAGATCATCGAAGTGCTCGAACGCGCCGACAATCAGTTCGTCGGGACCCTGACCAGGCATCCGGAGGCGTGGATCGTTCAGCCGGATGGGAGCAGGTTCATCGAGCCTATTGTCCTCGAAGACGTCGCGGCCAAGAACGCCAAGGAGAAAGACAAGGTTGTCGTCGAGATCCTGTCGTATCCGAATGAGCAATACTTGGCGCGGGGTGTGATCGTCGAGGTGCTCGGCCGCGCCGGGCGGTACGAGACGGAAATCCAAGCGGTCCTGCGGCAGTTCCATCTGCCGGGAGCGTTCGATGAGGAGTGCCTGGAACAGGCGCGCAGCGCCGCCGCTGCTTTCGGCGCCGAACCGGGCGCCGAGCGAGAGGACATCAGCGACAAGATGATCGTCACGATCGATCCGCCCGACGCCAAGGATTTCGACGACGCGATCAGCCTGGACAGCGACGCCGACGGCAACTGGGTGCTCGGCGTGCACATCGCCGACGTCAGCCACTTCATCCCGGCCGGCTCGCCGCTGGATGAGGAGGCCCGCCTTCGAGGCAACAGCGTCTACCTGCCGGGCAAGACGATTCCCATGTTGCCGGAAGTCCTCAGCAACGGCATTTGCAGCCTCCAGCCAGACCAGCCCCGGTTCGCCAAGAGCGTCTACATCACGTACGATGACGCAGGGAAGATTCTGCATCGCCGCTTCGCCAACAGTATCATCCGTTCCAAGGCCCGGCTGACCTACGAACTGGCCGACCGGATTCTCAAGGGCCACACCAAAGGCGCCAAGCCCGAGGTCATCAAGTTGCTGGCCAAGATGGAGGCGCTCGCCCGGCGGATCGAGAAACGCCGGGCGGACAACGGCATGCTCCATCTCGACCTGCCCGAGCCCGAGTTGGACTTCGATGAGTCGGGCCAGGTCGTCGACGCCCATCCGGCCGACAACAGCTATCCGCACACGATCATCGAGATGTTCATGGTCGAGGCCAACGACGCCGTCGCGTCGCTGCTCGACCGCCTGGATGTGCCGTTCATGCGCCGCATCCACCCCGAGCCTGATGCGCTGAGTATCAGGAATCTGTCCAAACTGCTCCGCACGATGGGGTTCCCGATGCCCCGCAATCCGGACCGCAGGGCGATCCAGGACCTGCTGGATTCCGTCAAGGACGCCGAGCGCGCGCTGGCGGTTAATCTCGTCGTGCTCAGGAGTTTCGAGAAGGCCCAGTATGCGCCGCTGCACATCGGCCATTACGCCCTGGCCTCGACGCACTACTGCCATTTCACCAGCCCGATCCGCCGGTATGCAGACCTGCTCGTCCATCGCCAGTTGCAGTTCTACCTCCAGGATCGGGTGGACATCGCCAAGCAGGTGGCTGCCGGTCAGGATCTTGCGGCGGTGGGCAAGCACATCACCTTTACCGAGCAGCGGGCCGAAGACGCCGAGCGCGACCTGGTCGCCGTCCTCACGCTGCAAATGCTCAGCAAGCGGATCGGGGAAGAGCTGGATTGTGTTGTGACGGGACTGGCCGGATTTGGCCTGTTCGTTCAGTCGCGGAAATTCGGAATCGAAGGTCTCATCAAGTTCGAAGACCTCGGGCCTGACAAGTGGCTGCTGAACAAGGCCGCTCAGTGCGTCGTCGGCGAGCGCAGCGGCCAGGAGGTCCATCTGGGCCAGCCCATGCACGTCCGCATCGTCTCGGTCAACGTTCCCGGACGCCAGTTGAGCCTTGCGCCCGTCAGCCCTCTGGGCGAGGGCCGAGGCAAGTCACAGCGCGAATCGGACCGCAAGCCTCGCCGCAACACCCGCAAGCCCGCCCGAAAGCTCCAGGCGAAGAAGAAGAGGCACAAGTAACGTCAATGGCGGAAGCTCATCCGCCGGCCGCGTTCTCGATGGCCACAACGACAATGGCTTTGTTTGGCTTCGTGGGACAAGCCGCCTCGCACGCGCCGCAACCTGTGCATTTCTGAGCGTCGATCTCCGGGGTCAGCGTGTATTCGCTCTTGGACCACGTGTAGCGAATTGCGGCGTGCGGACACCACCTGCCGCACTCCGTACACTCGCGACCCTCCGCCAGCAGGCATATGCTCATATCCACTCGGGGCAGCCCGATCGGCTTGCTGGCTTTGTTTTCACGGGACAGCCGCACCAGCGCACCGCTGGGGCACACCTGCGTGCACTTTGTGCAATCGACCAGGCAGTAGCCCTCTCTGAAGTGAACGATGGGCGTCAGGAGGCTCGCCGGCCCATGTCGATCGACCGACGGCTCGATGATGTGGGTTGGGCACGCCCGGATGCAGTTGCCGCAGCGGACGCAGACGCCGAGAAACTCCGGCTCGTCGATCGCGCCGGGCGGGCGCAGCGGCCGTGGTCTGGAGCCTTGGCTGGACCGGGCAATTCCGGCCAGAGCGGCGCCGGCGGCCGCGCCGAGGACCGTACGCCTGGCCAGTGGCACATTCCACCGCTGGGGCGAATGCCGTTCGCGCTTGGGGCGCGCGCAATTGGCCAGATGGGTCAGAGCGTCCTGCAATGCCCCCAGGGGGCAGATTCGGCTGCACCAGAGGTGTGGCCACACGAAGCTGAGCGCCAGCACGAGCAGCAGGGGCAGGACCATCAGCCAGCCTGTCCGCGATTCTGCGATTCCAAACGCCCCGGAGAATATCGCCAGCGGGTCCGACCATAGCAGAAGGGGATAACCCAGGCAGGCGCCCGCCAGGGTCGGCAGCACGATCCATCGGCCGATCGAGGGCTGCTTCGCAGGCCTTCGGCCGCAGCGCCGGCCCACGTAGCTCATGGCATCGACGCACAGGCCCAGGGGACAAACCCATCGGCAGAACCAGCGCGGCCGCAGTGCTGCAACAAAGCCCACTGCCAATCCCAGGCACGCCGTTAAGGCAAACGCGCGCGTCGCCAGGATCGAGCCCACCGCGATAAAGGGACTCAACGCCGGGACCAGCACCGGCCATCGCGTCTGCCTGGCCGCCAGGAGCAGGACGATAGCGGCAACCAGAGACGAAACGCGGACGAACCATCGGATGCGGCGAAGTCTCGCGGTGTCCGTCCGGTCCGATTCCCTGTTGGGGTCCGTAGGGTGACTCACCCGAGATAGGCCTCCTGCTGCCGGAG
>CAZNSM010000015.1:0-22636 GCA_964575615.1 uncultured Pirellulales bacterium
CTGAAGCCGGGGGACCTGATCCGGGTCCGTCCGGGCGACAACATCCCGGCCGACGGCGAGGTGGCCACCGGCCTGAGCTCTGTCAACGAGGCGACCATCACCGGCGAATCGCTGCCCGTCGACAAGGTGCCGGGCATGCAGGTCTTCGCCGGCACGAACAACCTGACCGGTGCGATGGACGTTCGCGTCACCAAGGCCGGCCACGACACGACTCTCGGCAAGGTCCAGTCGCTGATCATGCAGGCCGAGCACACGAAGATCCCGATCATGCGGATCATCGACCGGTACATCACGTGGTATGTGCCGACCATCCTGATGATCGCGGCGATCGTGCTGTTCTTCACGCGGGACATCAATCAGGCGATCACGATCCTGGTCATCTCCTGCCCCTGTGCGATCATTCTGGCGACTCCGACGGCGATGGTGGCCGCCATATCCGCCGCCGCGAGATTGGGCGTCCTGGTCAAGAACGTAGCCGACCTGGAGATTGCCGGCAAGATGACGGCGCTGGTCTTCGACAAGACGGGCACCGTCACCACCGGGCGGCTCTACGTGACGAAACTGACGCCGGCCGAGGGGGTCGAGCCGGCCGAGCTGCTGGCCGAAGCGGCGGCGGCGGAACAGTTGAGCAAGCACCCGGCGGCCCGCGCCTTGCACGACGTGGCCAAGGAGGCCAATCTGTCGCTGCCGGTCGCAGAAGGTTTCCAGGAGACGCCGGGCAAGGGTGTGACCGCGACCGTCAATTCCTCGCGGATCCTGGTCGGCCGGGAGACGTTTCTCAAGGAGAACGGCGTTGATTTTGCCGGCATCACCGACCCTGCCCTGGATGAAGAGCAGGGCTTCAGCACCTTGTACGTGGCCAAGGGCTCACGCTGCATCGGCTGGATCGGCCTGCAGGACAAGACGCGTCCCGAGGCCCAGAGGGCGGTCAAGGAGCTGGTCGACATCGGCATCAAACGGGTGACCATGCTCACGGGCGACCGCAGTGAAGTTGCCAATCGCGTCGCCGGCGAACTGGGCTGCACCGACTACAAGGCCCACTGCCTGCCGCAGGACAAGCTGGCCATCGTCGAGCAGATCAAACGTGACGGCCATACAGTCGTGGTGGTCGGCGACGGCATCAACGATGCGCCGGCCCTGGCCGCGGGCGATCTCGGCATCGCCATGGGGGCGGCCGGCAGCGACGTCGCGATCAACTCGGCCTCCATCGCCCTGATGAACAACGACCTGCGCCGCATCCCGTTCCTGGTTCAGGTTTCCCGCCGGACCCGTCGGGTCATCAATCAGAACCTGGGCTTCGGCATCGCGTTTATCGTGTTTGGCATCTCGCTGGCGAAGTTCATCCCGCCCAGCATGGCGGCGTTCCTGCACTTCGCCAGCTCGCTGGTGGTGGTATTCAACAGCGCGCGGCTGGTTCGCTATGGGGAAGACCTCGACCACGATTCGCGTGCCGTTGCGTCGTCGTTGGATGCATGAGGCGGTGGCGAAGACCGTTCCGGCACTTGATGGTTCGTTTGGATAGCGTGCGGTAGACTATGGATTACGCCGTTGAAACGATTGCACTGACCAAGGTCTTCTCCGACTGGTGGGGCCGGGCCAAGGTCTACGCCGTCGACGACCTGAATCTCCAGATCCGGCACAACGAGGTCTTCGGCCTGCTGGGACCGAACGGATCGGGCAAGACGACCACGATCAAGATGCTGCTGGGCCTGCTGCACCCGACGAAAGGTCACGCGCTGCTGCTCGGCGGCGACGGCACCGACCCGAAGATCAACACGCGAGTCGGCTTTCTTCCGGAGGAGTCGTATCTGTACCGGTTTCTCAATGCCCGCGAGACCCTCGATTTTTACGGGCGGCTCTTCGGGCTGGCCCCCAAGGTCCGCAAGATGCGGATCGAGGCCCTGCTGGAGATGGTCGGCCTCAAAGCGGTGGCCAGCCGGCCGATCGGCACCTACTCCAAAGGGATGGCCCGCCGCATCGGCCTGGCCCAGGCGCTGATCAACGATCCCGACCTGCTGATCCTCGACGAACCGACGACCGGCCTGGACCCCATCGGGACCCGGCAGATCAAAGACCTGATTCTCAAGCTGGCCGAACGGGGCAAGACCATTCTGCTCTGCAGCCACCTGCTGGCCGATGTCGAGGACGTGTGCGACCGAATCGCGATTCTCTACGGGGGCAAAGTCCAGGCCGAAGGCCAGGTGCGTGAGCTTCTGCAACAGAACGGCAAGCGGCAGATTGTCACCAGCGCCGTCAGCGAGACGGCGGTCGAGAGGATCGGACACATCCTCGAAGAAGAACACGCCGAATGGGAAATCACCAGCCCGATGGAGAAGCTCGAAACGTTCTTCATCAATACGGTGGTCGAGGCGCAGCAGCAGGCCAGGCCGACCAGTGGCGCCGTCAGCACGACGCAGATCGGCGACTTCCTGATGGCGGAGAAATCCCAGGCGAGCATTCTCGACAAGCTCGTTTCCGCGCCGGTCTCGGAAGACAAGCCGGCGGCGCCCCGCACGGAGCCGATCAAGCCGGTGGAAACGCATGCGCCGCAGCCCGACCGGGATCTGCTCAGCAAACTGAGCCAGGCCGCAACCACTTCGGGAACCGAGCACGTGGCGCCCGCAAAACCGTCGGCCGTCGATGTGCCCGAATCCCGCGATACCGGGCAGGTCAACCGGAGCGTTCTCGACGCCTTGACGGGCAAGACGGCGCCGCCCACGACGGAGAAGCCCCGCGAACGACCGAAGGACGGAGAGGCCGGCCATGAGTAAGATCTGGGCCGTCGCAGTCAACACGATCCGGCAGGCCTTGCGGATGAAGATCGCGGTGATCTTCATCGCAATGTTGCTGGTTCTGCTGCCGGTGATGGGGCTGACGGCGACCGGGGACGGCACCCTGAAGGGCCGGCTCCAGACGTTCGTCAGCTATGGGCTTTCGCTCACAAGCCTGCTGCTGTGCCTGCTGACGGTCATCGTGGCGACCTTCACGATCACCAGCGACATCGAGCACCGCCAGATCTATACCGTGGCCACCAAGCCGATCCGCCGCTATCAGTTCCTTCTCGGCAAGCTTCTGGGCGTGATCGTTCTGGATGTGGGTCTCGTGACGCTGTTTGCCGGCATCGTGTACGCCGTGGTGGCGTTCCTGCCCGGTTTTTACGACGTCTCGAACGACACGCTGCGGCAGATCGACAACGAGTTTTTCACCGCCCGCGCCAGCCTCAGTCCTCCGGCGCCTGACGTACGAGAAGAAGTCCAGACGCTGTACAATCAGTTGGAGAAGACCGGCCAGCTCCGCGAGGCGTACCCCACGCTGCCGCGCGAGGGGATTCTCAAGGAACTGACTTTGCGCAAGCAGTTGGAGAAACGCGCGGCAGGGGTGGGAGAGGGGCTGCTGTGGGAATTCGAGAAGATCCGGCCGCTCGACCCGAACCAGAGTCTGTTCATCCGGTTCAAGTACGACGTGGCGGCCGAGCCGACCAACGGCCAGGTCTACGCCCGCTGGCAGATCGGCGACCTGCGGCAGTTTCGCTACGGCATGAACTTCAAAACCCCGATCTGGCCCGAGGATCGTGCCGACCCGGTTCGCGCGTTCCGCGAGATCGAGGTCCCGGCGCAGGTCATTGCCGATGACGGATACCTGGCGGTGGGATTTCTCAACGTGCCGCTGAACGACACGACGGTGATCTTCCCGCTCGAAGACGGGCTGGAGCTGCTCTACAAGGCCGACACCTTCACGGCGAACTTCATCCGCGGCGTGCTGCTGATCCTGTTCCGGCTGATCTTTCTGGCCTGCCTCGGAGTGCTGGCGGCGAGCTTTCTTTCGTTTCCCGTGGCGATCCTGTTCTGTCTGATGATCTTCTTCACGGGCACCATCAGCGGCTTCGTGCTCGAATCGTTCGAGTTTCTCAGCGCCAGCGTGAGCGAGGTGTATTCGTATACGATCGGGGCTCTGGTCCGGCTGCTGCCGCGATTCGACAAGTACAACCCGACCAGCTTCCTGGTCCCCGGCCGCCTGATCGCCTGGTCGTTCCTGGCGCAAGTGGCGCTGTTCATGGTGTGCATCAAGGGCCTCCTGCTGTTGGTGCTGGCCCTGATCATCTTCAGCTTCCGCGAGCTGGCCCGAATCATTGTGTGACGAGACGCGGCGGTCGGCGCCGCGAAATCGACTATGCGTGGACGTGACATTCTCATCATGCTCGTGTGCCTGTCGCTGGCCGGCGGCCTGCTCTACACGGCGGGCGCACAGCTCGACTACATCAACGCGCAGCGTCAGACGATGGGCCTGGTGGTGAATGAGCCGGTGGAGAACCTGCCGCCTTCGCTGGCCTTCGCCACCGTGGCGATGGGCGCCTTTCGCGGCCTGGTCGTCGATATTCTCTGGATGCGGGCCGACAAGCTGAAGGAGGAAGGGCAGTTCTTCGACGCCCGGCAGCTCGCCGAGTGGATCACGACGCTCCAGCCCCGGTTTCCGGCCGTCTGGGAGTTCCAGGCCTGGAACATGGCGTACAATATCTCCGTCGCCATCCCCGCTTCGCAGCCGGAGCAGCGCTGGCGATGGGTCAAGAACGGCTACGAACTGCTGCGCGACAAGGGAATCCCCACCAATCCCAAGGCGGTCCAGCTCTACCGGGAACTGGCACGGATCTTCCAGCACAAGCTCGGTGGCGTCTCCGACGATGTTCACAAGTACTACAAACTCCAGTTGGCCGAAGCCATCGGCCCGCTGCTCGGGTCGGAGGACAATGGGCTGTCCGCCGACGACAACGCGTTCTACGAGGCCCTGATCGGGACGCCGTCCGAATGGGCCCAGATCGTCGCCGATCCGAACGTGGCCCCGTTCATCCGGGCGCTTCAGGAGGTCGGCGAGCCGTTCACCAGCGAACAGCCGTTCGTGCAGAACTATCTGGCGCTGCGCCGCAACGCGTCGCGTTTCCCGCCGGCCGCGTCGGATGTCGTGGACCGTTTCCGGGCCACGGCGGCATTGAAGCAGTTCGATCTGTTCGCCAAGTCTTACGAGCTGCGCAATACCTGGAAGCTGGAGCCGGCGCGCATGCACCAGGTCAGCCAGGAGTACGGGCCGATCGACTTTGCCGACCCCAACGTGCACTTGCCCATGGATTGGCGACACCCCGATGCGCACGCCATCTATTGGGCGCTCAAAGGGCTCAGCGTCGCCAAGGAAAAGAACGATGCCGAGACGGAGCGATACCTGACGAACACCCAGCGCATCGTCGCGCACAGCCTTCAGAATCTCTTCCGATACGGCAAGCTCATCATTCTCTCGCGTCCGGCCGAAGCGCTCGATCCGGATAACCCCGCGGCCGAATCCACCTCGCCGGCAATACCCAAAGACGTATTCCTCAGTCCGGACCTGCGGATCTTCAATTCCTACCACAAAGCCGTGCTGGCGATCATCGCCGGCTACGAAAACGACCGCACCACGAAGGAATCGCTCGAGAACGGCCATCGCAACATGCTCAAGAACGCCGTCCTGTCGTTCTATCAGGCCGGACTGAGGGGAGAGGCCCTGAAGATCTTTAATCAGTTGCGCAAACGCTATCCCTTGCAAGAATTCAACGTTTCACTCGAACAGTTCGCGCTGAAACGCTGGAGAGAGGAGCTCAGCGGCTTCGGCATCGACGACGCCCGCGAGCAGATCGTGATGCTGCTCAGCGAGGGGTACTACCTGTACGCGATCCGCGACGATGAGGCCGCCGCCGGGCGAGAGCAGTTGGCCCAGCAGGCGTACGACTTCTACAACACGACGAACGAGCCGGAGTTTCGCATTGACCTGCCCCCGATGCCCGTGCTACGATACGTCGCGCTCGGTCAGTTCCTCAACAGCGGGGCGTATCCGCCCCACATTCGGCAGGGTCTGCTGAATCGGATCCAGATCGAAAAGCCCGAGCTATACAAACAGATGGAACAGACCGAGGCACAGTTGCAGCAAATGCAGGAGCAGCAGGGAACGCGGTGAGGGTTATCCGGCACGGGGCATGGACGAAGCACTTCTGGCACAACTGACGTCGTCGCAGCGCAAAGCGGTGTTGCACAAGGAGGGGCCTCTGTTGGTCCTGGCGGGGCCGGGCAGCGGGAAGACCCGCGTCATCACCTGCCGGATCGCCGCCCTGATCGATTCCGGCGTGCGACCGTACAACATCTGCGCGATCACGTTTACGAACAAGGCCGCCGAAGAGATGCGCCAGCGAGCGGCGGCGCTCGGGGCTTCCGGCGGGGCCCACATCAGCACGTTCCATTCGCTGTGTGTGCGCATTCTCCGCCGGTATGCTCAGGCCGCCGGGATGCGCCCGAATTTCAGCATTTACGACGCCGCCGACCAGAGCAAGTGCGTCAAGCAGGCCGTCAAAGACTGTCGCCTCGACGGGACCAACTTCCCGCCGGCGCGGATGCTTGACGCCATCTCCACCCTGAAGAACAAGCTCATCGACGCCGAGAGTTTCCAGGAACGCGCCGAGGACTTCTTCTCGCGCACGCTCTCGCAGGTTTACACGCGGTACCAGCAGATCCTGGCCGAACAGAACGGTCTGGACTTCGATGACTTGCTGATGAAGGTCGCTTTCCTGTTGGAGAGCGATTCGGCGGTGTGCGGCGAACTGGCAAACCGCTTCCGGTTTCTGCTCATCGACGAGTATCAGGACACGAACCACGCCCAGTATCGGCTGGCCAAGGCCCTGGCGCTTTCGCACGGCAACATCTGCGCGACCGGCGATCCCGACCAGTCGATCTACCGCTGGCGCGGCGCCGACATCCGCAACATCCTGGCGTTCGAGAAGGACTGGCCGCAGGCGGTGACCGTCAAGCTCGAAGAGAACTTCCGCAGCACCGCCGCCATTCTCAGGGTGGCCGACAGCCTGATCGCCCGGAACAAGAACCGCAAGCAGAAGACTCTTGTCGCCGTGCGGACCGACGAAGGCAAGGTTTCGGTCGAGACGTACGACGACGAAGCTGCCGAGGCCGACGCCGTCGCGCGTCAGGTCGACGCGCTGCTCGGCCACAATGTCTCGGCCGGACAGATCGCCGTCTTCTATCGCGTCAACTCGATGAGCCGGGCCCTTGAAGAGGCGTTCGTCCGCCATCGTGTCCCCTATCAAGTCGTCCGAGGCGTGGAGTTCTACAATCGCAAGGAGATTCGCGACCTGCTGGCGTATCTGAAGGTCCTGGCCAATCCGGCCGATGAAGTGGCGCTGCTGCGGATCATCAACACGCCTGCTCGCGGCATCGGCAAAGTGACGGTGGACCGCGCTAAGGCCTATGCCGTCGAACACGGTCTCACCCTGTCCGAGGCGCTATTGCAGGCCGATCGCATCGGCGAGGTGAGTGGTGCCGCGAAGATCAAGCTGTCGGCGTTCGCCCGCCTGCTGGACAAGCTGCGGCAGGGCCTCGCAGGCCCGGTCGCTCCGCTGGCCGAACGCGTCCTGCGCGAATCGGGATTGGAGCAGTCATTCAAGGGAACCGGTCAGGAGGGGCAGGACGCCCTGGAGAACATCGGCGAGCTGATCAATGCGGCGGCCGCATACGACCAGCAGACCGCCGAACCGTCGTTGCTCGATTACCTCCAGCAGATCGCGCTGTTCAGCGACACCGATGCGTATGAGGCGACGAGCGAGCGGGCCGCCCTGATGACGCTGCACGCCGCCAAGGGGCTCGAGTTTGATCACGTTTTCGTCATCGGGCTGGAAGACGGGCTGCTGCCGCACGAGCGGGGCAGCGGGGATGGTGACGAACTGGAGGAGGAGCGCCGCCTGTTCTTTGTGGGCGTCACCCGGGCCCGCACCAACCTCTACCTCAGCTACGCACGGTATCGGACCGTTCGCGGGCAGTTCCTTCGCACGGTGGCCTCTCCGTTTCTCTTCGAGCTTGGACTCGATCACGTGCTCCCGGACGACGAGGAATCCGAAGACGATTTCGACACATTCACGGAATACCGGCGCACACAGCCGTCGCCGGTCCGCCCGCGCGCGGCGGCCAAACCGGCCGCGCCGCTGTTCGCTCCCGGCCAGCTCGTGCGGCACAAGACCTTTGGACTGGGCCGGGTGCAGAAGTTCGCCGACCTCGGCGCCAACAGCGTCGTCACCGTCCAGTTCAACACTGGACAGACAAAATCGCTCCTGCTACAATACGCCAACCTCTCGAAGGTGTGACGTCCCGGCCGCGGGGCGTGGCGATGCGCACCGCGACCCATCAGACGGATCATTGGCAAGACAAGTCCCAATCGGATCGAACCATGTCTTTTGAAGGGGCCAGGCCATGTCGAGGCAAATCGATCGTCGCGAGTTCCTGCAAATCACCGCTGCCGGCGGAATGGTGTACCTGGCCGGATCGGGTCTGTTCGGCGCCGCCGCTGCGGGGAAGGGCAGCCCGCTGATCAGTCCGGGCTGTCGAACCAGCAAGGTCCCGGTCGCTCGAATCTACATGGGGATTGAGGGGGCGCACTGGCCCAAACCGACGCTGAACCTCAAGGACGAGATGCGCACCTACGAAGCGCAATTCGCCAGGCTCGGCGATCAGCTCAGCGACGTGGAGTTCGTCGTCGATGAGCTGGTCACCTCTCCGGACCAGGTGGGCCGGCTCAAAGGCCGCCTGGAAAACGTCGACGGCATTCTGGTCATTCATCTGAGCATGGGCGCCTCGTCGATCCTCCGCGAGATCCTTGGCGTGGGCAAACCGACGGCCCTTTTCGCCCTTCCGTACTCCGGGCACGAGTGGACGAGCTTCGGCGGCCTGCAACGCCAGCCGATTGGCGCCAAGCTGGAGTGCTTTCTGACCACGGACTACGCGCAGCTTGCCGCCGCCATCCGGCCGTTCCGCGCGATTCACCACGCCCGCGAGGCGAAGGTGCTCAACGTTACGACGCGAATCTTCAAGCCCTACGCCGACAGCGTGAAGGCCAAGTTCGGCACGGAGATCAAGCAGGTCGATCTTCAGACGGTGATGGACGCCTATAAAGCGGTGGACGACAGGCTGGCGGACGCCGAAACCAAGCAGTGGATGGACGACGCCCAAGCGGTTGTGGAGCCGTCGCGAGGGGACATCTGGAAGTCGTGCAAGCTCGCCCTGGCGTTCGAGAACATGCTGGCGGCGGAGAACGCCACCGTCCTGACGGTCGACTGCTACGGGACCATGTGGGACAAGACGATCAAGCTTCCGGCGTATCCGTGCATCGGTTTCTGCCGGCTCAATGACATGGGGCTGGGAGGGATCTGCGAATCCGATCTCCAGTCCGCGATGACCCACATCATCTATCAGGGCTTGACGGGCCGGCCTGGCTTCATCAGCGATCCGACGGTGGACGAATCCTGCAACGGCATCATCCTGGCCCACTGCCTGGGGTCCCGCAAAATGGATGGTCCCGAAGGTCCCGCGGCGCCGTACAAGATCCGAACCGTCATGGAGCGGCAGGAGGGCGTCACGCCGCAAGTACAGATGCGCATCGGCCAGAAGGTGACCCAGGCCATCCTGATCGGCACGGATTCTTTGCTCTACTTCACCGGCGAGATCATCGATGCGCCGGTTGGCCTGGAGCACGACCGCGGCTGCCGGACGAAGATCACCGTGAAGGTCGACGGCGACGTCGCCCGCTTGTGGAAGAACTGGTCTAACGGCCTGCATCGGCAGACCGTCTACGGCGACATCACCAAAGAGCTGGCGCAGTTCTGCAAATACAAAGAGATCAAGATGATCGATGAGGCGGCCAAGGCATAACTCGCCTGGGCTGACCGCACGAGGGGCACGCATGGCAAAGCGAAACTCAGGATGCGGCGCTTCCTGCACGCGTCGACAATTTCTCCAGGCTGCGACGGGAACCGCTGTGGCCCTGACGGCGCCGTACTTCGCCACCGCCCGTCAGCGAGATGCGTCTGAGGACAGCGACCGGATCCTCTCGGACGCGGAGTCGCGCATCCGGCGGCACCGCATGGCTCCGGTCGCGTTGAAGCTCCTGACGCCGGATGGCCGGCCTCTTGGCCCCGGCCGCCGCGTGGAAATCCGGCAGGTGCGCCATCGCTTCCTCTTCGGCTGCAACATCTTCATGCTCGGACGCTGCCGCACGCCCGAGCAGAACGCCGCCTACGAGAGCCGCTTCGCCGGCATCTTCAACTATGCCACACTGCCGTTCTACTGGTGGAACTACGAGCGACAGAAGGGCCGCCCGGACGATGCGCGCACCGAGGGAATCGTCCGCTGGTGCAAGGCGCATGATGTCACGACGAAGGGCCATCCGCTTGCCTGGAACTACCGTGATCCACCGTGGCTGACGGGGACGCCGCAGGAGGTGGCCCGGGCGCAGTTCGAGCGCATCACGCGCTGCGTCGAACGCTTCCAGCGCGACATCGACATCTGGGACGTTGTCAACGAGGCGACCCATTACGACCGGGCGGAGTGCAAACGCGACGCCCCCCGTCTGACCGAGGCGATCGCCGCGATGGGGGTCGGACCGTACATCCGCACCGCCTTCAAGACCGCGCGCCAAGCGGGTCCTGACGCGACGCTGGTCATCAACGATTACCGTACGGATGCCGCCTTCGCGGAGAAGGTGGTCTCGGAGCTTGCGGACGAAGATGCCCGGCCTATGTATGACGTCATCGGCATCCAGTCACACATGCACGGCGGCCCCTGGGGCGCCGCCAGGACGTGGGAGGTGTGCGAGCGTTTCGCGAAGTTCGGCAAGCCGCTGCACTTCACCGAGACGACCCTGGTTTCCGGCCCCAAGAGCGATTCCGGCTGGACGACGACAGACGAAGGCGAAGAGCAGCAGGCCCGATTGGCAGCCGAATTCTATACCGTGCTCTTCTCGCACCCCGCAGTGGAGGCCATCACGTGGTGGGACTTCAGCGACCAGGGCGCCTGGCAGAGGGCGCCCGCCGGTTTCCTGCGGGCGGATATGTCGGCCAAGCCGATTTATGAGCGCCTGTACGATCTGATCAAAGGCCGATGGTCGACGCGGGTCGAGGTCGAGAGCGGCCCGGAAGGCCGGCTGAAGATCGATGGCTTCATGGGTGAGTACGAGGTCACCGTGAAGGAGAACGGGCGGCGGCTCGGCGGGCGCTTCTCCCTGGCCAAACCGACCCCCGAGGCGACAGAGGTGCAACTGACGGAATCGCTCGCTGACCGGTAGGCCGACTCTCACAGGCTCCTGCTCGGTATTGTGCTTTCCGGCGGGTCTGCTACAATGCCCGCGACGAGAAGGTGGCACTGGCGCCCGGACGCGGCGTGGTTCCGGGCAGGAGAAAGACGGACGGATGAAGTACGCGGTGATCATGGCCGGCGGCACGGGAAAGAGGCTTTGGCCTCTGAGCCGGCAGAAACGACCCAAGCAGGTTCTCAGACTGCTCGACGGACACACGCTTCTCGAACGTTGTTTCGAGCGGCTGACGCCGATTTTCGACCTCCGCAACATCATCGTCCTGACCAACGCCGCCTATGTCGACGTGGTCCGGCAGGACCTGCCGAGCCTGCCGTCGGGCAACGTGATCGCTGAGCCGACGGTGCGAGACACCGCTGGGGCGATCGGTCTGGCGGCTTCGGTCCTGGCCAAAACCGATCCGGAGGCGGCGATGGCCGTCGTCACCGCCGACCAGTTGATCGAGCCGGCCGAAGTCCTTCAGGAGGCGCTCCGCGACGCCTTGGCGTTCCTCGAGGCGAACCCCGATGCGCTGGTCACCTTCGGCATCAAACCCACGTTCCCCAGCACTCAGCTCGGCTACGTCAAATGCGGCGATCCTCGCGCCTTTGGCAAGTGTCAGAATCCGATCCATTCGGTGGAGGCGTTCAAGGAGAAGCCCGATCCGGCGACCGCCCAAGGCTATCTGGCGGACGACCGGTACTTCTGGAACTCGGGGATGTTCGTCTGGAAGGCTCGGACCATCCTGCGGAATCTGGCCGATTTCGTCCCGCAAACGGTCGAGCCGCTGCGGCGGATCGCCGCGGTATGGGACACGCCTGACCAGGCAAAGGTTCTGGCGGACCAGTTTCCGCAACTGCCCAAGATCAGCATCGACTACGCCGTCATGGAACGGGCGACGGACGTTCACGCGATTCGCCTGGACTGCCGCTGGCTGGACATGGGATCGTTCGCGGCGCTGGCGGATATCATCGAATCGGATGACAGCGGCAATGTGGTTGTTGCCGGGACCAGCGAGCTGCTGGACTGCCGGAACAGCATTGTCGTCACCGAGGACAAAGGGCATCTGATTGCGGCAATTGGGCTGGACAACGTGGTGGTCGCCCATACGCCGGACGCGACTTTGGTCTGCCGGGCCGATCAGACCGAGCGACTCAAGGAGCTTCTGGCCTCGATCGAATCGCACCATCGCAGCGAGTTCCTGTAGAATCGGAGTGGCCGCCGACGCATGGCCTTCAGATGAGATACCTGGCAATAGACCATGGGAGCAGGCGAATAGGGCTGGCCATCTGCGACGCACAAGAGACCATCGCGTCGCCTCTGTGCGTGCTGGACGGCCGAACGGACGTACTGACCAGGATCGCCGACATTGTCGAGACCGAGGGCGTTGGAGCCATCGTGATGGGCCTGCCGCTGAACATGGACGGGTCTGAGGGGCCCCAGGCGGCCAAGGCACGGGCCTTCGCCGAGCGGCTTGCTCGCCACGTCGACCTGCCCGTGCATTTCGAGGATGAGCGGCTCAGCAGCTTCGGAGCCGAGGAGAAGCTCGCTCCGGCGGGCCTGTCCAGGGCCCGCAAGCGGGACCTCCTCGATGCGGTAGCGGCGGCCGAGATACTGCAGTCGTTCCTGGAGGAAAGGGCCTCCAGGGAGGGCCAGCAGGGGACCCCATAGGTTGTCCGGCGGGGGGCTCGATGAGGGTGGTTGGGCAGACCAGGGCATATTTTTGGCCCCTCGCGGGGAAAAAGGCTTGCGAAAATCGCCGCAAGTCGTTTAGATTAAAGGATTCATAATTCGAGTGTAAAGTCAACCTCAAGTGAGGCGCACCAGGAAGGGCATTAGGAAAACATGCTGACGAAAGAACAGAAAGGCCAGATTCTCACCGATTTCGAGACGCACGATGGGGACACCGGATCCCCCGAAGTGCAGATCGCACTTCTGACCAAGCGGATCAACGACCTGACCGAACACCTCAAGGACCACCCGAAGGACCACTCTTCCCGTCGCGGTCTGCTCAAGATGGTCGGCAACCGCTCGGCGCTGCTGAGGTACGTTCGTGACAAGGATGTCAAGCGCTACCAGGCTGTCATTACCCGCCTTGGGCTGCGAAAATAGCACAACCCTGTGTATCACTGCCACGGGCCCAGACCGCTCACGCGACGTGGACGACGCCGGCTCGTTCGGAAGGTGGGATGCCTTCTTGCTCGCTAGCGCACATACGCACAAACCAGTGAGGTAGTTATGTCGGATGTTCATAGTGTTTCGAGAGAAATCGGGGGCCGAACGCTCACCATCGAGACCGGGCGGATCGCCCGGCAGGCTGATGGAGCGGTCATGGTGCGGTATGGCGAGACGGTTGTTCTGGTCACCGCGGTCACGGCCCCTCCGCGATTTGAAGATATCGATTTCTTCCCTCTGAGTGTCGATTACCGAGAGAAGCACAGTGCCGCAGGCAAGTTTCCGGGCGGGTTCATCAAACGCGAAGGCCGGCCGAGCACCAAGGAGATTCTCACGGCCCGCATGATTGATCGGCCGATCCGTCCATTGTTCCCCGACGGTTATTTCGAGGAAGTCCAGATCATGGCCTCCGTGTTGAGCGCGGACCGCGAGAACGATCCGGATGTTCCCGCCATGATCGGCGCCAGTGCGGCGCTGTCGATCAGCAAGATCCCGTTCCAGGGCCCGATCGGCACATGCCGTCTGGGTCGAGTCGACGGCGAGTTCGTGATCAACCCGACCTACCAGCAGGCCGAACAGAGCGACATCGCCGTGCTCGTCGGAGGACGCAAAGAAGCGATCAACATGCTGGAGGTTGGCGCCAAGGAGCTGCCCGAGGACGTTGTCGCGGCGGCGATTGCCAAGGCGCACGAAGCCGTTCGGGAAGTGATCGGGATGATCGAGGAACTCCAGCAGAAGGCGGGCGTCGAGAAAGAGATTCCCCTGGCCGAGTTGAATCAGGATCTGTACGCGAAGATCAAGGCGGAGATCTCGGGGCGGCTTCGCGAGTTGAAAGACATTCCGGGCAAGCAGGCCCGGAACAACGCGGTCAACGAGTTCCTGGCCGAGGTGCAAACGCGATATATTGAGGCGGCGGCGGCCGACGGTTCCGCCGCATCGCCGGCGGACGCGACCGCGCTCAAGACGATGCTCAAACGGATTCTCAGCAAGATCGAGTGCGAAGTCGTTCGCGAGATGATACTCAGCGGCAAGCGACCCGACGGTCGCGGCTACAATGACGTTCGTCCCATCTCCTGCGAGGTGGGGCTGCTGCCCAGAACCCACGGTTCGGCTCTGTTCACTCGTGGCGAGACCCAAGCCCTGGTGAGCGTGACTCTGGGCACGATTCGCGACGCCCAGATCATCGACGGGCTGCTCGACGAGTACAGCCAGAGCTTCACCTATCACTACAATTTCCCGCCGTTCGCGGTCGGCGAGGTCAAGCCGATTCGTGGGCCGGGTCGCCGCGAGATCGGACACGGGGCGTTGGCCGAGCGTGCCCTCGAATACGTGCGGCCGGCAGGAGACAAATTCGCCTATACGATGCGTCTGGTTTCCGATATCACCGAATCCAACGGGTCCAGCTCGATGGCCTCGGTCTGCGGCGGTTCGCTCGCCCTGATGGACGCGGGCGTGCCGATCAACCGCGCGGTCGCCGGCATCTCCGTCGGCATGGTCAGTGACGACAAGGGCAGATACGAGCTGCTGACCGACATCATCGGGGAGGAAGATCATTTCGGCGACATGGATTTCAAGGTCGCCGGAACGACCGAGGGGATTACCGCCATCCAACTGGACATCAAGGCGGAGGGACTGCCGCACCAGATCATGGTCGAGGCGCTGGGACGAGCCAGGACCGCCCGCCAGCACATCCTGGAGGTTATGAGCAAGGCCATCAGCGTGCCGCGTTCTGAGTTGAGCCAGTACGCTCCGAAGCTCATCACGATCGAGATCGATCCGGAGTTTATCGGAAAAGTGATCGGTCCCGGCGGCAAGATGATCAAGAGCCTCCAGGAGCAGACCGACACGACGATCGAGATCGAAGAGGACGGCACGGTGTTCATCAGTTGCGTCGGTGGCGACGGCCACCTCAAGGCCAAGGCGATGATCGAGGCCATGACGCAGCCGCCGGAGGTCGGACGTCTTTACAAGGACTCCAAGGTCGTCACGATCAAGGACTTCGGCGTCTTCGTCGAGATCGCACCGGGCGTCGAGGGGCTTTGTCACATCAGCGAGCTGAGCGGAGGCTACGTCAAGCAGGTCGAGGACGTCTGCAAGCTGGGGGACCTGATCCCGGTCAAACTCATCTCCATCGATGACCAGGGCCGGCTCAAGCTCTCGCGTAAGGCCGCCTTGGCGGAACTGGGCATCAAGGAAGAGAGGAAACCTCGGCCTCACGACAAGCGATAAGTTCCTTCGTCGGCAGCCGGTCCGGCGGAGTCATCAGAAGAAAAGATCGTTCCGAGCCGAAACTCAGAAGGGCGCAACACCGGGCCACAGCCAGGCCGGATCTTCTGATCTTTCGGCTCTTGGTTTTGGGGCGTCAGGGGAAAGCCAGGCGGGGTGACAGGCGCGTGAAACCGTTTATCGGCGGAGTCATTCTGGCTCTTGTGATCGTGGTTCCAGCCACAGCGCTCCTGCTTCGCAGAGTCAGCCGCCGGGCGGGCGCGGGACAGGCGCCTCAGGCGGACCCTGACGAGACGTTGACGCGTCTGACAGGCGAGCTGGCCCACGAGATCAAGAATCCGCTCTCGACCATCAAGGTGAACCTGAAGCTTACGAAAGAGGCCCTGGAGGACATCGATCTTCGCGAGTCGTCCAAGCCGGCGGTGGATCGATGCCAGCAGGGACTGTCCAGTGCCATGAGGAAGATCACAGTGATCCAGAAGGAGACCGACCGGCTCGAACAGATCGTGGACGGCTTTCTCCGCTACGTGAAGCGTCCTGACCTGCAACTGGTCACGATGGACCTCAATGAGCTGGTCGGAGACATGGTCGATTTCTATCTGCCCCAGGCCTACAGCCATTCGCTCACTCTGCGGCACAGTCTTGCGGCCGAGCCCTTGATCTGCCGGGTCGATGCCGGAGCCCTGAAACAGGTTTTGCTGAACCTGCTGATCAATGCGCAGCAGGCCATGGACGGCGGCGGCGAACTGATGATCCGAACGCAGTCGCATCCGAGCAGGGCGGTGATCCAGATCAGCGACACCGGCAGGGGGATACCCGCGGAGAAGCTGACCACGATCTTTCAGCCCTATTGCTCGTTCCGCACCGGCGGCACGGGGCTGGGCTTGGCAACCGCCAAGAAGATCGTGGAGTCGCACGGTGGAACGATCTCCGTGCACAGCGAGGTCGGCAAAGGGACCTCCTTCACCATCGAGCTGCCGCTGGCGGGGGCGGCCCGTGCATCGGACGAGGTGAATCCATGACGGAACACAAGCCCGTGGTTCTGGTCGTAGACGACGAGCGAGACCACGCCGACGGGATCGTCGAGGCCCTGGAGCGTCTGCCGGTCAAGGCTCTGGCGGTTTACACCGGTGAGGACGCCATCGAGATGGTGCGTCGCCGCCGGGTGGACGTGGTTGTGACGGATCTAAAGCTCGAAGGGCAGGCCGACGGCCTGGACGTGCTGCGCGAGGCCCGGCAGCACAGCGATTCGACCCAGGTGATTCTGATCACGGCCTACGCGACGATCGAAAACTGCAAAGAGGCGATCAAGCAAGGGGCATTCGACTATCTGGTCAAGCCGCTCGACATCGACCAGTTGCGCACGCTGGTGGAGCAGGCCAGCCGCAAGGCCGCCAGCGCCGACCAGGGACGCACGCCGTCGGAGCGAAACCAGGAAGGGTTTCTCTTCGAGGGCATCAAAGGCAACAGCCAGGCCATGCAGGGGATCTTTGAGATCGTCCGCCGCGTTGCGCCCACGAACATCGCCGTGCTGATCGAAGGGCCCTCCGGAACGGGCAAGGAGCTTCTGGCGCGGGCGATCCACGACAACTCGCTGCGTCGCACCAAGCCGTTCCGGCCGGTCAACTGCGCCGGCCTGACGGAAACCCTGCTCGAAAGCGAGCTGTTCGGACACGTCAAGGGCGCCTTCACCGGCGCCAACGCCGACCGCAAGGGTCTCTTCGAGATCGCGCACGAGGGCACGCTGTTTCTCGACGAGATCGGGGATATGCCTTTGAACATGCAGGCCAAGCTGCTGCGCGTTCTCGAAGACGGCCTGGTCATCCCCGTCGGCTCCAGCAAGGCGATTTCGGTGGATGTGCGGATCATCAGCGCCACCAATCACAGTCTGAGCAGACTGATCGAACAGAACAAGTTTCGCGAGGACCTGTATTTTCGGATCAAGGGAGTGAATGTATCGTTGCCGGCGTTGCGCGACCGTCCGGAAGACATTCCGCTGCTCGTGGAGCATTTCCTGCAAGAGGCTGTCGAAGAGATCGGCTCGAACGTGCGTGGCGTGAGCGACGCGGCGATGCAGATTCTGGTCGGCCATGACTGGCCCGGCAATGTCCGGCAGCTCAAGAACGCCGTTCGGACCATGGTCGTGATGTGTGATCGGAACCGGCTCGACGTTCAGGACATCCCGCCGGAGATTTCGCGCCGGCGCCAACTGACCGGCGCCAGCGCCTCGCCTTCAAACCTGGCCGGCGTCTCGCTCAACGACATCGAAAAGAAGGCCATCGTCGATACGCTCGCCAGGACCGAGGGCAATCGGGAGAAAGCCGCCAAGATTCTCGGCATCGGCGAGCGCACGCTCTACCGCAAGATCAAAGAGTACAACCTGTAATCCGTCTTGCGCGGCGGGCGGGGGCCTCAGTCCGCCAGAAGGCTGGGCCGCATCCGTTGGAGCCAGTCGGGCAGATCGTCCCGCGTCACCTCGGCCCACAGCCCTTTTCGCAGCGCGCGAGCGCTGGCCTCCAGTTGTCCGTACTTGTGGAAGTAGCTGTGCTTGAACCGCAGGTCGGCGTAGGCACGCCCTTCGGTCAGCAGCGTCTCATTGAGCACCGTGCCGTCGTCAAGCTCCAGGTAGGCGAGCAATCTGCCATAATTGCACCGCGTGCGATCGCCTTCATCGACGTGCACGGTCACCTGTCTGCCGGAGATCCGCATGCGTGTAAACGCCGTCGCTTCCTCGGCAAAGCGGGCGGGACGGCGGTCTTTGTAGTTCATCTCTGGCGCATCGATCCCGAGCAGACGAACCCTTGTCGTCGCGTGTTGGCCGTCGGGCGCGTCCACGTCCACGGTGTCGCCATCCAGGATGGAAACGACACGGAACGCCTTGCCGTGATAGCGGGTCCTGTCCCGAGCGGCGGATTGTCCGGGTGAATCGCCCTGTGCGATCCGGCGAGGGGAGATCACGCTCCGGTCGAGCCAGACCAGAAGGACCAGTCCCACCAGACTCGCGCCGGTCAGAACCACCCGCGCGCGTCTGCTCCAAACGCGAGTTGGTCGTTGCGGTCGGGTCAATGGACCTTGCCTATCTTCAGCAGTGCGTGGCCCAGGGCCTGGACCGCGTGCTTGCGGTCGATCTCCTTGACACCGAACATGATGCTGATCTCGGAGGAGCCCTGGTTGATCATCTCGATATTGACGCCGGCATCCGCCAGAGCGGCACATGCCTTAGCGGCCACGCCCACCGCATACCGCATGCCTTCTCCGACGATCATGACCAGCGAGAGGCCGTGCTCGATCGTCACATCGTCTACCTGAAGCTCGGTGCGAATCCGCGTGAGCACCTGCTCTTCTTTCTCCGGCGTCAGCGGCGCGCTTCGCAGGATCACCGACATGTCGTCGATCCCCGACGGGACGTGCTCGAAGGACAAGCGCTCCTCTTCCAGCACCTGAAGCAGGCGCCGGCCGAAGCCCAGTTCCCGGTTCATCATGTACTTGTGCAGGAAGATCGCGCTGAATCCGTCGGCGCTGGCGATGCCGGTGATTTCCCCCTGTTCATACTTGCGGTCGGCCACGATCATCGTGCCGGGCGCCTCGGGCCGATTGGTGTTCTTGATACAGATCGGGACCTTGGCGCGGACCGCGGGGACGATGGCCTCATCGTGGAATACGCCGAAGCCGGCATACGACAACTCTCGCATTTCCCGGAACGTCAGGAGGCTGATCGCCGGCGCATCGGGCACGATGCGCGGGTCCAGAGCGAACACCGAATCGACGTCGGTGAAGTTCTCGTAGACATCGGCTTCGACGGCCGCCGCCAGGATGGCGCCGGTGATATCCGAGCCGCCGCGAGGAAACGTGGCGACCTCTCCCTGACGCGTATAGCCGAAGAAGCCAGGGAAGATGATGATCTCCTGGGCATCTCGCAACGACTTGAGGTTGGTGAAGGATTCAGGCATAACCTGGGCGTTGCCGAAGTCGTCGCTCAGGAGCATGCCGGCCTCCTTCGGATCGACGTAGCGGGCCCCGATGCCCTGGCTGACGAAGACCTGCGCGACAATCTTGGCGTTGTTGTCTTCGCCGGACGCCTTGACGGTGTCCATGAACTGTGCGTTGTTGGTGGAACGATGGGTGATGCGACTGCGCAAATCAGCCTCGATCTCGCTGACGATGGAGGCGTCCAGACCTAGCTCCCGCTGGATCTCAGCGTATCGTCCGACCACCACAGCCAGTTCCTGCTCATAGGGCCGGCCCGCAATGACGGCATCGGCCAGGGCAATGAGCAGGTCCGTCACTTTGATGTCCTTGGAGAAACGCTTGCCCGGCGCCGAGACCACGACGATCCGCCGGTCCGGGTCGGCCTTGATGATTTCAACCACCTTCAGTATCTGTTTGGCGTCCGCTACGGATGATCCGCCGAATTTCGCGACTTTCATGGTATCCCCTTCTGTAGTTCCCCCTCCGCTACGACAGCATTTTTTCGCACGGTTACCGGGCTCCCTATCGGCCCGCGCTCTTGAGAAAATACTCCATAAGTTCGTATCCGTTCTCGATTCGGAATCCCGACCTGGCGGCGTTGGACTCTCCGAAACCGAGGTGGAGAATGCCCGTCACGCCCGTGCCGGCCATGGCAAACGGGACCGGCTCGGCCGAGTGGGCTCCATGCCGCACCGGCGTAGGATGATCGGGCAGGACCAGGATACGCCAACTTTCCAAACGCTCCAGGGCCTCCAGCACGGGTCCGACGATGTGCTTGTCCACCTGTTCGATCGCAGCCTTCTTGATCTCGGCCTGGCCCCCGTGCGACGCCTCGTCCGGCGCTTCGATATGCACGAAAACCAGATCGTGGTCATCGAGCGCCTTTATCGCGGCGGCGGCCTTGCCCTGGTAGTTGGTGTCGAACAGGCCTGTGGCGCCGGGGACCTCGATCAGGTCGAAGCCCACCAGCCTGGCCAGCCCACGCACGAGATCGACCGCCGTGATCGCCGCACCGCTGATGCCAAACCGCTTGCGGAAGCTCTCCAGATGCGCCCGCTTGCCCTGGCCCCAGAGCCAGATCGAACTGACCTGATTCTCGCCAAGGTCGCGGCGGACCCGGTTGACGTCGTGGTCGGCGAAGACCTGCCGGGACAGGTTCATCAGTTCGATGAGCATGTCCGCCCCTTTGCCACGGGGCAGCAGTTTCTCGACGGCGGTGCCGATGTGATCGTGCGGGGGATAGGTCCGGACGTCGAAATCTATCCCTCGGCATACGAGCAGGTGGCGGTAGCTGACGCCGGGATGGAATGACAATCGCTCGTCCGTGACTCGTGTTTGCAGATCCCGGAGCAGGCTGGCCCCTTCTTCTGTCGTGATGTGCCCGGCGCTGTGATCGGCCATCTTGCCGTCGGCGATTGTCACCAGGTTGCAGCGGAAGACCCAGTCGGAGGCCCCGAGCTTGATCCCCTGCGCCGCCGCCTCGATGGGCGCCCGGCCGGTGTAGTAGCGTGCCGGATCATAGCCCAGCAGGCTCATCTGGGCTACGTCGCTGCCCGGGTCCATGCTGCCAGGGACCGTCCGCACAAGACCCTGTCGGCCCTGCGTGGTGATCCGGTCCATGTTCGGGGTCTCGGCGGCTTCGAGAGCGGTCTTGCCGCCAAACAGTTCGATCGGCTCGTCGGCCGCTCCATCCGGGACGATGATTGCGTACTTTGTCATAGCTTACCTGATCGGCGAATCCGAAGGCGAACTGCAGCTCCCGCCGCCGGTCGCGCGTGCTCAGACATCCCGGTCCTCGGGGATATCCTCAATTCGAATGCATACCGGCTGCGGGCCGAAGAACTCCGACTGGGCCAGCTCGGCCAGAGCCGCCGCCATGTTGCGCTCCTGTGTCCGATGGGTCGTGATGACCACCGGCACGGTGTTGTCGGGCCCGCGGCCTTCATGCTGAAGGGCGCCGCGGATGCTGATTCCGTGGTCCCCGAGAATCCTGCCGTAGCAGGCGACGACGCCCGGCACGTCTTTGGCCATGACCCGGATATAGAACCGGCTCACCGTGTCATTGATATCTTCGATGAGGGGGATCACTTCGGCTCGCGGTTTGAGCCGCAGGTGCTCGAACGTTGTCCGGGAATTGCCCAGGGCCACGTCGATGATGTCGGCGACCACGGCGCTGGCGGTGGGCATCATGCCCGCGCCGCGCCCGTAGTAGAGCGTCTCGCCGACGGCGCTGCCGAAAATGCTGATCGCATTGAACGAGCCGTCGACCCTGGCCAGCGAGCAATCGGCGGCGATAAACGACGGATGCACGCGCAGCGAAACCCTGCCACGATCGTCCTTCAGACCGATCGCCAGGAGTTTGAGGCAATAGCCCATCTCGCGACCGTACTGGATATCCTCTTTGGCGATGCCGTCGATGCCCTGGACATAGATGTCTTCCAGAGAAATCTCGTATCCGAACGCCATCGAGGCCAGGATGGCCAGCTTGTGAGCGCTGTCGCCGCCGGTGATGTCCAGCGTCGGATCGGCCTCCGCGAATCCCCGCTTCTGGGCCTGGCTCAGCGCGACGGCGAATTCCTCGTCCCTGGCGCTCATGTTTGAAAGGATATAGTTGCAGGTGCCGTTGACGATCCCGTACATGGCGCGGACGTTGTTGGCGGCCAAGCCGGTGCGGATGGCGCCGATGATGGGAATGCCGCCGGCGCAACTGGCCTCGAAGGCGATGCACCGGCCGCACTGGCGGGCCGCGTGATAGAGTTCTGCGCCGTGCTCGGCCAGCAGGGCCTTGTTGGCGGTAACCACATCCTTGCCGGCGCGGAGCATGTCGAGCTGGATCGCCTTGGCGACGCCCGTGCCTCCAACCAGCTCAACCCCGATCGTGATGCTTGGATCGGCCAGAAGCCGCTGGATGTCATTGGTCAACACGCCCTCAGGCAGCCGCACGGGGCGAGGCGTCGTCGTGTCCAGGTCCACTACACAGCCCAGTTCCAGGCGCACGCCCATCTTCTCGGCGATGGCGTCGGCCCCTTCGCAGATCAGTTTGGCGACGCCCGTACCGACCGTCCCAAAGCCAACCAGCCCCACTCGTACGCGTTTGTCTTCCACAAAGTCCCCTGTCATTGTC
>CAZNSM010000015.1:22736-49677 GCA_964575615.1 uncultured Pirellulales bacterium
GCCAACCAGCCCCACTCGTACGCGTTTGTCTTCCACAAAGTCCCCTGTCATTGTCCGGCCGGGCCGGGCGATTCGCGCCCGGAAAAACGGCTGCAAATAGTCGTTAATCAATAGCCAATCGCTCTACGGCGGTCAAGCAAAAACCGTCGGACATGCCTCCAATTGGGGTTCCGACCTGGATGTCGAGGGCCGCCCTGAAGCCCGATCCTGTCGGAGACGGCGACGCCCTCGCGATTCCCGTCCGACCGCCTGGAAGGGGACTTGATTAGACGGCGCGGATCGACTATCGTTGAGACGCCCGGCGTGACAGCGGTCGCGTGCGGGCTGTTGTGGATAGATGGACGATCAGGCAAACGAAGGGAGACTCAGAATGGGCGGACGAGCAATTGGTTTGTTCCTCGCAGCGATGGCTTTGGCCGGCTGTGCGACAGCCGACTCGAGCACGCAAGACCAGACCTTTGGAGGCGATGTTTCCTTCCTCCAGAAGCACGCCGAGGTGGTCGTCCTGCAAGACCGCTCCGGCAGCGGCCAGGTCGCCGTCGTCCCGGCGATGCAGGGACGCATCATGACCAGTACGGCAGGGGGCCCCGGCGGCAAGAGCTTCGGCTGGATCAATCGCGAGCTCATCGCCTCGGGCCAGACGCTGAAGCACATGAACCCCTACGGCGGAGAAGACCGCTTCTGGATCGGCCCGGAAGGCGGGCAGTTCTCCATCTTCTTCGCCAAGGACGTGCCGTTCGACTTCGACCACTGGCAGACTCCCGCTGCGATCGACACCGAGCCGTTCGAGATGGTCTCCAAATCGGCGGACGCGGCCAGTTTCCGACGGACGATGAGGCTGGTGAACTATTCCGGCACCTCGTTCGACGTGCAGGTGGACCGGGAGATCAGCGTGCTGGACTGCGATCAGGCCCTGGAGCAGCTCGGCGCGCCGGTCGGCCCTTCGGTGAAGATGGTCGCATTCGAATCGAGCAACCGGATGACCAACGCCGGGACGGAGCCGTGGACCAGGCAAACGGGCCTGCTGTCGATCTGGATCCTCGGGATGTTCAATCCGTCGCCCGAGACGACGATCGTCGTGCCGTTCAACGTCGGCCCGGAAACCCGGCTCGGCCCGGTCGTGAATGACACCTACTTCGGCAAAGTGCCTGCTTCCCGGCTCGTGGTTAAGGACGGCGTCCTGTTCTTCAGCGGAGACGGGCAATACCGAAGCAAGATCGGCCTGACGCCGAAACGTGCCAGAAACGTCCTGGGCAGCTACGACGCGGCCAACCAGGTCCTGACCATCGTGCAGTACAACAAGCCGCAGGGCGTGTTGGACTACGTCAACTCCATGTGGGAGCTTCAGGACGAACCCTTCCGCGGCGATACGATCAACTCCTACAACGACGGTCCGGCCACGCCCGGCGCCAAACCCATGGGACCGTTTTATGAGCTGGAGACGTCCTCTCCTGCGGCGGCCCTTGCGCCCGGACAGAGCATCGTCCACACGCATTGCACGTTCCATCTGGTAGGGGACAAGGCGGAGCTGGACCCCATCGCAAAAGCGCTGTTGGGAGCGACGATTGCCGAGATTACCTCGGCGCTGCCGTAGAAACGCAGGCCGGACCATCCGAGCCCCATGCTTGCGGATCACATCTGCGGGGCACGGGGCAATCGAAGAAACGTTGTGAGCACGAGGATCATGTCGCACTGCACAAAGTCACATATCGCGAAGCTGTCGTTCGTTCTCTGGGCCTGCGTCTGGTTGTGCCGGCCGGCGACCGCGGGGTTGGCCGGACGCATCGCGGGGGTCGTAGGCAAGGCCAAGCCGGCGGAATACGCGGTCCATGTGGTCGAGCCGGACTCCGGCGCGGTCATATACAGCCACAACGCGACCAGCGCTATGACTCCCGCGTCGAACATGAAGCTCGTGACCACGGCGGCCGCTCTGCGGTATCTCGGACCGCTCTTCGAGTACCGGACCCGGATCGGGTTTTGTGAAGGCGCGTTGGTGGTCGTCGGCAGCGGCGACCCGCTCCTCGGCGACCCGGCCATGGACGCGCTATACGGCCGCCCGAACGGCTGGGTGTTCGACGAGGTTGTCTGCGGCCTTGAGCAACTCGGCGTCGAGTCCATTACCGACGTCATCATCGACACGACCGTTTTCGACGATCAGCGGGTTCACCCCAACTGGCTCGAAAGCGACTTGAATCGGTGGTATGCCTGTGAAGTGTGCGGTCTGAACTATCGCGGCAACTGCATCCAGGTGACCACCACGAATCAGGGCGGGCGGATCGGCGTCCAGGTCGAACCGTCCACATCCTTCGTTGAGATCACCAACGAGATTCAGGCGGTCTCGAGCGGCGCCACTGGCGTCGGCGCCTATCGGACGCGCCAGCCGAATCGCATTATTCTCCGCGGCAAGTGCAAAGACCGGGAGGGGCCGTTCGACGTGGCCATCGAGCACGCGGGCTCCTTCTTCGGCTTTCTGCTGGCCGAGCATCTGGTCCGAGCGGGCATCCCGGTCGGTGGGCACCTCGTCGAGAAGCCGCTCGACCCCAACGGCCGGCTCATTCCTGTGGCCGAGTACGCCACGCCTCTGATCGACTGCCTGCATCGCGCCAACAAGGACAGCCTGGGTCTGGCGGCCGAGGCGCTGCTCAAGACGATTGCAGCCCATGAGAATCCGGACCGCAAGAACGGCAGTTGGGAGAGGGGACGCGAGTTGATCGGCAAATACCTGACCGACCTGGGAATCCCCCGCGCAGAGTTTGAGATCGACGATGGAAGCGGCCTGAGTCGAAAGAACCTGCTCAGCGCCCGAGCCATCGTGGCGGTGCTGCGCGACGCCTACACCGGCGGCAACTGGGAGCTGTACCGGACCTCTCTGGCCGTCGGAGGTGAGGACGGCACGATCGGCAGGTATTTCAAAGAGTCGGCGTACCGTGCGGATATCCTGGGCAAGACCGGCTATATCAGCGGCGTGCGGTCGTTCTCCGGCATTTGCCTGACCGATGAGGGGCCGTATCTGTTCTCGATCATCTCCAATCGGTCGAGTCTCAGTCGCGATGCGATCAACGCCATCGCCCAGGCCATTATGGACGAGTACCGTCGCAAGAAGTGAGCCGGACAGCGTCGCCGCAATTGGATCAGGGGCGAACGTACACCTGGAGTCCATCTTCCCGGCTGTGGCGAGGCCATGTGGGATCGAGCGCCTGGAGCAGGGGCTCTTCAAGAAACGACAGATACGAAGGTTCCACGCCGAGAATTGCCGCCGAGGGAGGCTTCTCGCCGAGAAGGTCTTCGAGACCCGCCGGTCCGACCGTATGTGTGATCGCGCGGTCTTCTGCCGACATCGCGTCGGCGGCGCGATAGACGATCGAGCCGCTGGCCAGCTCGGGATAGATGTCGCTTCCGCCCTCGAGCGCGTAGAGCGGTCCGAGCGTCAGGACGAGCTTCGGATCGCCCACGCGGCCGGCGATGTCCACAGCGGTTCTGTGCAGCATCACAGGGGTCCAGTATTCCGGCACGATGACGGCGGGCAGCCGACGCAGAACGGTGAGATTGGTCAGGATTGTCAGGGTCGCACAGGAGAACGCAACGGCGCAAGCGATACGAAACGACCGTCTGCCGCCGGGCTTCTGTGCGGCCTGACGCAAGGCCGCCATCGGGTAGGCGCAGGCGATGACCAGGAACGGCACCGGCACCGCCCAGTACTGATGCCATATCGTCGGAGGAATGAAGGCAATCAGACAGAAGCACACCACGACCCCGCCGGCCAGAAGAAGATCCCGCCGCGAGGCGTCGCAAAGGGACGCGCGACGTCTGACAGCTACGGCCATCAAGTAGATTGTCACAACCAGCAGAGCCAGATAGCCGGGCGTTTTGAGGCAGTCAATGGTCAACTCGGCCTTGTTGAACACCAGGCCGACCTCATGCAGCCATCGCCCGTAAAGAGCGGGAATCTCGACCAGGTTCAGCCAGGCAGCTTTCGGCGCCTGCATGACGATCCAGAGAGGCCATGACAGGACCAGAAGGCTCGCGACTGCAAACGGTAGGGCGGTGCGGATGCGGTTGTAGACCGATCCTCCGGCCGCTGCGAGCACGGCGGCCAGAAACACGACGGCCACCAGGGCCGTGGTCACTCTCATGCAGGTGGCGAACGTCAGCAGTGCTCCGATCGCAGCGATTCGCCAGAATGGGGGCGCCGGCCGAAAACCGGTTCTCGCAAACAGCCAGAAAGACAGGACCACGCAGGCAATGACCACGTCGTGGTTCCAGGCGTAGCCGGCGGCGTAGTCCACCAGCGGATTGAACACGTACAAGGCCGCTGCGCCCAGGCCGAGCCATCGTCCCGCCGGCGGATGGCTTTCGAACGCGCGCCGGTAGATTGCCAGGATCAACACGACCACCGCCATGTCGCAGAGAACCGACAGCAGCCGCCCCACCAGAAGATAGTGGTCTGTGTGGAGGGCCCGGTAGAGGGTGCCGAGCAGCAGCGGATGGTACGGCAGTTGCGCCGGATAGGCGAAATCACGGTAGATCGCCTGGCCGCGTGCGAGCAGGACTGCCGCCGTGCAGTACATGTGCTCATCCCGGCTGACCGGCTGCTTGGTCATGCTGTTGGCCAGGATCGCCGCGAGCAGCACAAGAAGAATCAGCATCCTGCCGGCCGCTGCAAAGCGTTTCGCTGTGTGGAGATCGAACGGCCTCGGTCTTGATGCAGGTATCATCTCACCATTCCGCCAGTTCGCCCAGGAGTTCTTCCACGAGGTCTTTCATGGTCACGATTCCCACGGGAACCTCGTGGCTGCCTCGTCGACTTCGCGTCACCAGCACGATCTCCAGATCGTCCCGCCGCATCACGTCGATGGCATCAATCACCGCCGTTCGGCTGTCCATTTGCCGCAGCGGCATCACGAACTGCGACAGGTCGTCAAAGGGTTCCTCTTCGTTCAGCACGTCATATACGTTGACGAAACCAATGATATGCGTGGGTACATCCTGCCATACGATCAGCCGTGTCCAGGGATACCGCCGGAGCTTGTTCAAAAGGACCGTCCGGCTGGATCGCACGTCTACCGACTGCACCTCGTTCAGCGGAACCATGACGGCGCTCAACCGCAGGCTCGGGATGTTGACGATGCGATCGACGATATCCGTCTGGATAGGACTCAGCAGACCCTCCTCGTGCGTATCGCGCAGGATGGCTCTGACCTGGTGACGCTGTGCGGATGCGATCATCGTCTTGGACGGCACCGACGATCGAATCGTGTAGCCGAACAGGTGCGAGAGTCCCCTGAGCAGGGGGACGGCGCCGCACCAGGTCAGAAGGCGATGGGTGACCAGCAGCATCGGGGCAAAGAACGGCATGAGAACGTCGGCGCGGTACAAAAAGACACTCTTCGGTGTGGACTCGGCGAAGACAAACAGCAGGGGGGCGGTCACCATCGCCGCCAGAAGCTCGGCCGCATGCGCCGATGCTACAGCCCCCAACAGCAGGTAGGTTACGCAACTGGTTGTCACGTAGTTGGCCAGGTTGTTGGCCACCAGAAGCGAGAGCAACAGGCCGGCGCCGTCGGGCAGGATCTCGCTGAGGATCTTCTGCCGCCAGTGGCCTTTTTCGGCCCCCAGACGGACGCGCAGCCGGCTGAGGCGGTACATGCCCGTCTCCAATCCCGAGTACACCGCCGAGAGTGCCGCGGCGCACAGGGCCAGGCCAAGGATAGCGACGCTACCGGTCATCAGTAATCGGTTCCAGGGACAGGATCACCGTCTCAATGCGATGCCTTCGGACGCGCTCGACGGTGAACCGCAGGTTGTTCAGGCAGGCCGCATCGCCCGGTTTGGGAATCTTGCCCAGAAGGGCGGTTACCAGTCCGCCTATGGTCGCCAGCCGGGTTTCACCGAGATCGAGCCCGAGGTCATCGGCCCATTCATGAATCGGCAGACTGCCCGAGAGGCGATACGCAAACGGTCCGAGCAACTCGATGGGCTCGACGTCGCCACTGAGGTCGGCGCGGCCGAAAAGTTCTGCGGCGATGTCTTCCAGGCGGACCGAACCGGCGATGCCGCCGTATTCATCCACGACGACGGCCATGTCGGTCTGTGTCTTGCGAAAATGCTCCAACAGAGATTCAACCGTCTTCTGCTCGGGCACAAAGGCGACCGGCTGGACCAGCCGATCCACAGAGGTGTCGGGCCGCAGAAGCAATTGCCGCAGGTGGACCACGCCGACCACCCGGTCGACATCCTTGACGTAAACAGGGATCTTCGTGAGGCGATGCTCTTGCATGCGTTGTCGCACCTGCAAAGGCGGCTCGGAGACGTCGCAGGCCACCATGTCCACACGCGCCCGCATGACGTGCCGGACCTTGAGGAAGCCCAGTTCGATCACCTCGGTCAGCAGCCGGTTCTCGTCCTCGCTGATCAGCCCCCGTTGCCGGCTCAGATCGATCAGCGAGCGGAACTCCGTCAGGGTGATCGCCTTGCTGTGACGCCGATAGCCGAGCAGGATTCGCAGAATGGGCTCCAGCAGCAGAACGCGCGACACAGACGCCAGAGGCCCCAACACCTGGACACATAGGAACACGGGCAAGGCGACCACACCCGCCAATCTCCACGAGTTGGTGTACGCCAGCGATTTCGGAAGGATCTCGCCGAGAAGCACCAACGTCAGAAAGGTCACGACAGCCAGACATGCAGCGGCCGTCAGACTCCACTGCGTCTTGATGCGCAGCATCAGAACGCTGGAGACGGCGAAGTACAGGACGTTGATCGTGATATTGCCCAGCAGCAGGCAGGTGAGCAGTTGTCCGGGGCGGTTCAACAGTCGCGCCAGAAGCCTGTGAACGCGACGCGTGGAATTCGTGATCTGCTTGATCTGGCGTCGGGTGAGATTGAACAGGGCCGTCTCGGACCCGGAGAAGAAAGCCGATCCGGCCAGCAGAACCAGCATCGCGACAACGTGACCAACGTTCTGGTAGACGGTGGCGATCATTGTCGTCAGGACGGTGATTTGGGCAGGCAGACGCGGAACGTGGTTCCCCGGCCGGGACAGGATTCCGCGGAAATCTCTCCTCCGTGCGCGTGCACGACTCGCCGGCAGAACGCCAGACCCACCCCGGAGCCCGAATATGTGGCAGAGCCCTCCTGTCCGGCCTTGGTCGTATAGAAGGGCTCGAAAACATTATCGAGGTCTTCTGGCGCGATGCCCCGGCCGGTGTCCGTCACCGCGATGTCCACCTGCACACCGTTCTCGGCCGCAGAGATCGTCAGGTGACCGCCGCCGGGAAGCATGGCATCCCGCGCGTTCAGGATCAGGTTCATGAACACCTGCTGAATCTGCACGGGCACGCACACGATCTCTAACGTCTCGGGCACGTCCATCTGAACGGTGATGCCGTCCTTGTTGAAGTCCCTACACAGGCATGTGAACACGTCGTCCACAAGGGCGCGCAACGCCACGCGGTGCTTCTCCTGGGTCTGTCCATTGGCCATCGCCAGCATGCTGATCATGATCCTGGAGGCACGCTGGCAGTTGCGCACGGTCTTGTCGAGCACCTTGGCCACCAGATCGGCGTCGTGGGGATTCTTCGCGGCCAGCGCCGCGTAGTTGGCCAAGGGCGTCAGGAGATTGTTGATCTCATGCGCGATCATGCTGGTCGCCGAACCGAGATTGGCCAGGGCCTGAAGCTGCACGTTCTGCGATTTCAGCGCGTTGTATTCCTGTTCCTTCTTGGCCAGACGCTGGTGCAGGGCGAGGCGTTTGTCGATGATGCTTGCCAACAGCCGACTCCTTCTGTACAATGCGATCCGTCGTATCCGTACGCTCTGTATTATGTATTGGAAGTCGTTGCCTTACAAGCATCTGGATCGGCGCGGCTGTGGTTTTTTTCGCAAAGGGCCCGGCCGGCTGCCGGCGTCTTGCGGACGACCGCCATGAACGAGCAAAGGATTCTGGACGAGCTTCTGGCCCTTCTGGCCGGCGGGGGCGTCACGATCCGCCGTGAGCCCCTGGGGGGCAAGGGCGGGGGCTTGTGTGCCGTCCGAGGCCAGAACGTGTTCTTCCTGGACACCGAGGCCGGATCGGGCGAATCGGCCGCTCTCTGTGCCGCCGCGGTGAGAAAAGTGCTCGATATCGAGAGCATTTATATCCGCCCGGAGGTGCGTCAGTTCATCGAGGAGCGCTCCGACCTGACATGGTGAATCCGCCGAAAGCGATGTGACATTGTTGATCTCGAACCGGCCCGCGCGTTTGGGCCGCCTCCAGCATTGATATCGGGAGCTTGGCTCATGAGTCACCAAAAACGCCCGTCGCCGCCCGAGAGGCTGCCCGTCATCCTCGTGGTAGATGACAACACACAGAATCTTGAACTGATCCAGGCGTATCTCGAAGACGTCGACTGCCGGACCGTTGCCGCCCGCGACGGTATCGAGGCCCTGGATCTGGTCGCCAAGAACAAGCCTGATCTGGTTCTCCTGGACGTGATGATGCCCAAGATGAGCGGATTCGAGGTCTGCCGCCGGCTGAAGAAAGACCCCGCCACCAACGACATCCCGGTGATCATGGTCACGGCACTGAACGAATTCGGAGATATCGAACGCGGCATCGACTCCGGGACCGACGACTTCGTCAGCAAGCCCGTCAACCGCCTCGAGCTGCTGACGCGAGTCAAGACCATGCTCCGACTCAAGCACCTCAGCGATACGCTCCAACGCACAGTGGCGTATCTCAGCGAGGTGGAGAAGCACGCCCAGACATCGTAGGTCTTCTGCCGGCAGCCGGGTCATAGGACGGCCGGCGGCAGGGCCCTCGGCGCTCTGGGTGCGCCGTCTGCGGTCTCTCGTCGGCCCGTTAAGGGTCTGATAACGGCCCCTTCAGAATCGCAACAATCGCTACAGGGTGCACAACCGCCCTGACGGACGCGCCGGGCAAACGCGTCTACCTCCCACACGGCATCCACGCAGGTTAACCGCCCTGCGAAATTGGACGATATCTCCGCAGAATCGTTATGGACGTCCCTGGTGCTTTTGGGAGTGAGGGATGAGTGGATTGCTTGAGATATTCGGCAGGGCGATAGTCGTTGACACATCCGACCTGATCTGGCACTGGCTGGATGAGCGCCGCCAGAATCGCGACGAACCGGTCTCGCTTCAGGAGCGTCACCTCAGTCACGTGATCGACCTCATGAGCGACAGCAAGTACGATGGGGCGCAGGAGCAACTGCGGCTCTATCTTTTCGAGCATCCTGCCTGCACGCTGGGCCGGATGGCGGCGGCCAGCCTGTCGCTGCGGGCCAACAACCTTGTCGAGGCCATCGGGGAACTGCAGTCCGTCTACGTGCGTCAGCCCAACAACACGCTGGCGCTCTACGCCCTGGGACACTGCCATGAACGGCTGGGCCACCAGGCCGAAGCGATCGAATTCTATCAGGACTGCCTGAAGTTCAAGGGATATCTGCAATTGCCTGCGCAACGGCTCGGCGCGATCTACTTCAAAGAAGGCCGCCTGGACGACGCGATCGCCGAGTATGAGCCTCTGCGGCACCATTACCCGGACGACATCTCGACCCTGGTTATCCTCGGGTATCTCTATCTGGCCACCGGCCAAGCGGCCAAGGCCGTGGAAACGTTCAACACCGCCATTCTCATCCATCCCGACAACTTCGTCGCCCGAGACGACGCGATCGATCGCATGGTCATGGAGGGGAACTTCGAAGAGGCCCTCGATGCGGTCGATCTTCTCCTGGCCGATCAGCCGGAGCGTGCCGATCTGGTGGCCATGCGCGCCGACATCATCGCCGCCATGGGCGCCACGACGGACGCCATTGTCCAGTACCAGCATGCGATCCGGCTCTGCCCCGACTACCTCGAAGCGACCATCAAACTCGGCACCAACTATCTCAAGATGCACGCCGAACAGTTGGCCGCCCAGCAGTTCAACCGGGCGGTCGAGATCAACGACAAAATCGTCGAAGCCTACGTTGGGCTTGCGGCCGCCCAGAAGCTCGCCGGCCAGGACGCCGAGGCCCGTCATACGCTCACTCTGGCCGCCGCAATCCAGCCGAACAGCGCCTTTCTCTATGCGGAAACGGCCAAACTCGTGCTCAAGGCCGCCCTCGAAGCCAATCTGATTCCGGCGCCCGAGGACGGATTCACCCTCGACCAAGCCATCTTTGACGCTCATCACCGGCATCTCGCCAGGTTCCCGCAGAACCCCGATCTCTACTACCGCCTCGGCCTGCTCCAGGTCAATGCCGGCCGGCCCGCCCAGGCCGTCGAGTCCTTCGACACCGCCCTCCAGATCAACCCGACCTTCACCCGGGCTCGAACCAAGCTGGCCCTGTGCTTCCTGGAGGCTGGACGCGACAGCGAAGCGATGGACCACATTACACCTCCGGCGTTCTATGACCGGGCCACGCTCGAGCTGTATTACAGGACGGGCCTGCTGTACTGCAACCGCATCAAGTTCGCCTCGTCGATCATCAACCTCCAGCACCACCTCGAGGCCAGTGTCACCCCGGACCTCGATCCGACCACGAACATCTCGATCGTCCTTCAGAATCTCGGTTTGGCCGACACGGTGGGCCTGATGTGGGAAAACCTCTGCCAGACGGCGGCCCACGCCGCGGCGGCGACCACCTGAAAACCCGCCTGGCGGCCGCAAGAACGGCGGCCGGAGTCCATTTGCCGTTGACCCCGCCCGTATACCCGAATGAAACATAACATATGTTATGAGACGTTCCGAATGGTGTGATTTTCGGGGTCCGATTCGGCGCTGCGGCGGATTGCCGCGTCGCCATCTGGTGAGCGGGCTTGTATAATGCCCTTCTGGTTTGTCCGAACACAGTCATGGAACGACGCAGGATCCACAGGTGGACGTGAGATGGCGCAGGGAACACAACGCTTCGGTGCCCGCTGGTCGATGCTGGTGCGGGCGGTGACCCCGGTCGTGATCGCGCTGGTGATCGTTGCCGTCGCTGTTGTCTTGCGAGCCGCCGGGCAACCCACCGTGAAAGACACGGCGACGGCCGGCTGGCTCGTCGTTGCGGCTTCGCTTCCGGTGGCGATGCTGGCGATAGCCGTCTTGTTTGCTCCTCTGGGTTTCACCGTCGATCCGGTCGGGATCATTGTCAATCGCATGGGGCCTAACGTGTATATCCGCTACGAGGAGATCGCAGCGATTGAACGGATCGAACCTCGGCAGATCGGGTTTGGCATCCGTGTCTTCGGCTCCGGCGGTTTCTTCGGCCACTTCGGATGGTTCTACAGCCGTCCCCTCGGGTGGTTTCGCTGCTACGTGACCGACCGCAGAGACCTGGTCCTGATCCGTCTGCACGACGGTGGCAAACTCGTTCTGTCGCCGCACCCCGCGGAGGTGTTTGTCGAATACGCCGAACGGGCGCGTGGATAGTCCGATAAGCCAGGCCCGTCGGCAGGGCGGCGGGATTGTAGCGAAAGGCGCGGCATAGGATCACAAGCCGGGTATTTGCTGCTCCGAGGGGTCTCGCAGAGACAAAGGCTTACCGAGGATTTCGTAGTGCAGGATGGCCTGCCTCAAGGCATCTGCATCGGAGTAGTCTATGAGAGCGGATGCGGCGCGTGCTGTCTCGGGGCTCTCGGTCGTCGCGGTCGGGACGGCGGTCGCCGAGTCCGGTTCGGGCTGCGTTGGTGGCGCCTTGGCCCGGAGTCTCTCCGCAGCGGCTTCGAGTCGCCGTTGTCGCAGCCTTGCGGCCTCTTCCTGCCGCTGCTGATAGAGTCGAGCGGCACGCTGTTGTCTCTGCTGCGGCGTCTCTGCCGGCCCCTGGCGTTCGTAGACCAGGACCGGCTCGCCTCCGGGACGGGTTCGTACGGTGACTCGCCCGCGATCCGGCCGACGAGGCTCGCCAGGCCGCTCGGACGATCGGGCGCCCCCCGCCTGTTCTTCCATCTTGCGTACGTGCTCTTGAGCTGCCCGCTGGATCTCTTCGGCCTTGCGAGTCAGACGCTGCTGCCAGCTCTCGCGCTTCCGATCGTCGGTCTGCTCCTGGCGACCTGGACGCCGGCCCTGGGACGCCGTCCTTCGGGCGGAAGCCGCCTTGAGAAGTCCGCCGACAGCCCAGAAGACGGCGACTGCCACGATAAAGAGGATGTTCATCCATTCCTCCGAATCGCTCTGGGCCAGCCACGGCAGTTGGATCATTCCGTCCAGCATTATGACATGCCTTCCGTCCGCCCCGCCGGCCGACAGAGAAATCGGCCGGCAGGCACGCGGATGCTATTCGCTCTTCTTCGGCTTGGCGATCGACTCGCGCATCTGCGTGTCGGCGCCGATGTTCTTGAGCCGGTAGTAATCCATGATCCCGAGATTGCCCTTCTGGAAGGCCTCGGCGATCGCCAGCGGGACTTTCGACTCGTTCTCGACGACGAGCGCCCGCATTTCCTGCTCGCGGGCCACCGCCATGGCGCGCCGCTTCTCGGCTTCCGCCTTGGCTCGGCGCATGTCTGCCTCTGCCTGGGCCGCCTGGAGCTGGGCGCCGACGTTCTCGCCTACGTCCACGTCCGCGATGTCGATCGAGAGAATCTCGAACGCCGTGCCGGCGTCCAGCCCTTTGCCGAGGACGGCCTTGGAAATCCGATCCGGGTTCTCCAGCACGCTCTTATATGTGATCGAGCTGCCGATGGTCGTCACGATGCCCTCGCCGACGCGCGCAATGATCGTCTCTTCCGTAGCGCCGCCGACGAGTCTCTGGATGTTCGTGCGAACCGTCACGCGGGCCTTGGCCCGGAGCTGGATACCGTCCTGAGCGACGGCGTCGATGGTCTCCTTGCCTTTCTTGGGGTCGGGGCAATCGATGACCTTCGGATTGACGCTGGTCTGAATGGCGTCGAGGATGTCGCGTCCGGCCAGATCGATCGCGGTGGCGGTCTTGAACGTCAGGTCGATGTTGGCACGGTTGGCCGCGATCAGCGCCCGCACCACGTTGGGAACGCGCCCTCCTGCCAGATAGTGGCTTTCGAGGTCCTTCGTGGTCAGTTCCAGGCCCGCCTGGATTGCGGTGATTTTGCTGAGCACGATGACCCGGGCGTCGACCTTTCGCAGCCACATCCCGATCAGCTCGCTGAGCTTGATGTCGGCACGTGAGAAATACGCCTGGAGCCACAGCCGCGCAAACTTCAGCAGGATCAGCAGGAAGACCAGCGCCGCAATGGCCACGACCACCAGAATCCCGATCAGTACGGGATTTGCGTCATCCTGCTGCATCAGCACACGTACGATTTCGGACATCGATCGATCCTTTCCCTAAGCCTCGTCGGTCACCCGAACGGTCAATTGCGTTCCTTCGACCCGAATCACCTTGACGGTTGCTCCCTTCTGAACGTACCCGGCTTCGGCGACACATTCAACCCTGCGCCCGGAAAAATCGCACGTGCCCACGGGACGCAGCGGCGTGAGCACCCGGCCGACCTGGCCCAGCAGCTTGACCAACTCGGCCGTGTCCGGGATTGCATCGCCCCGCTCTCGCACGGGACCCGACAGAATGACATTGCGACCGAATCGCGTCTTCGGCAGCAGTCTATAGGCGCCGACCAGGAGCAGAGGAATCATGACGACGGCGACCACGATGCCGAGCCATCCGGCGGTGCTGCTGATTCGAAAGAAGATCGCGACGCCGCCCACGACACAGGCCAGCGCGCAAATGCTCAGAAGCCCCCCGCTCGGGAGGAAGACCTCGGCCACGATCAGGGCCGCACAGGCCACATATAGAAACACGGCAAAAAGCAACCACCCACCCATGCGTCTGGTCCTCCCTGAACTGTCTGGACCGATGTCACCGCAGACCGGCGCGGGACATCCGTAGCCATCCTACGCGTTGTCGCGGCCTTTCACAACCACCCGATTGCCGTGGATCTCGACGATCTCAACTTGCGTCCCTTTGTCGAGGAACTCGGCCATCGCAACAACATCGACCACTGCGTCTCCGAATCGCGCCTTTCCGGCCGGACGCAGCTTCGACGTCACTTCGCCGACGTCGCCGACCTGTACGGCGCGCTGTGCGCTTTGAGGCGGTGCTGTTATGCTCATCCTCGATCCGGTCCTGTCGGGCCCGGCGGGCGCCGGCACCAGGATCAGGCCGCTCAGGAATTGCAGCTTCGGCAGATAACGCGAGAGGATGAACGCCAGAACAGCGAAGCCGACAGAACCGTACACAATCCCGAGCAGTCCATTGGTCAGGCTGGCCCAATCCTCGGGGCCTTCGGGCCAGGGCAATTGCCCCGGCGCGTTCTTGACGAGCATGCCGAACAGACCGCCCAGGATGAACACAATCCCCAGAATCCCGGCGATCCCGAAGCCGGGCAGCACAAGCAACTCCACCAGAAGCAGGATCACCCCCGTCAGCAACAAGATGATTTCCACCCAGTTCGCCAGGCCCGTGAGGTACTTGCTGCCGACGATCAGTGCAAAGCAGATCACCGCCACCAGACCCGGCAGGCCCACGCCCGGCGTGCTGAACTCGATGTAGACGCCCAGCAGCGCCAACATGATCAACACACCCATCACGGCGGGTGAGTTCAGCCAGCGCACCATCTCCTCGGACCAGGTGGTTTCCAGCCTCATCGGCGGGCGGGCGAACCGAACGCCGTCGCGCTCCTCCAGGAACGCCAACGCCTTGTCCAGGTCCCCCACCACCGCGCGGGCGATCCCGTACTCCAACGCCTGCGAGGCGGTGAGCGTCAGCAACTCGTCGCTGCCGACGACTTCCTCGGCCCCGTCGAGGTCGTATTCGTTGGCGTCGGTGGGCCGGTTCTTGCCCTCGAAGAACTCCCATTGCCCCGTGCTGAGGTTCCTGACCCGCCAGACCTCCGTCTGCATGGTCACCATCGCCTTGAGCAGCAGCTCGGGGTATCCGTTGGCCTCGGCGGCGCGTTGAAACGCCGCTCGAATGAAACTCTCGGCCTTCTCACGTTCGACGCCTTCCAGGGTGCCGCCCAGCGTGATCGGAGCGCAATCGCCGATCGTCGTGCTCTCGCGCATAATGATGTCATTGCAGGAGACGCTGATAAGCGCCCCGGCGGAAATGGCCTCCGTCTGGACGTAGGCGACCGTGCGGGCGCGGCTGGCGATGGTCTGAATGAAGTATTTGGCGATGCTGTCGGCCGCGTCGACAAGTCCGCCGTAGGTCTCGATCTCATAGATCAGATAGTCGGCTCCCGCCTTCATCGCCGTCTCGCTGCGACGCTCGATCGAGTCGAGCAGGCCCTGATCGATCAAGCCCTTGCAGGGAATGATTGCCGCCTTTGCGGGGCGCACGGCCTCGTTCGGCTCAGCCGCGGTCGCGGACGCCGACGCCAGCATGCAAGCGATACAAGCCGCAACGACTATATGTCTCTGTCTCATGTCGCCGATTCTACCGGTCCGCAAGGACACTGGCAATATCCAGACGCAACGGACGGCGAGAATTCGCTCCCCTGCCGTCCGGCGGAGCTGATGCGCCTATGCGAGACGGCGCAGGACCTCAACCCCCTGCCGGATCTTCTCGTCGGTCGTCGCGAAACTGATCCGGAAGTGGGTGTCCTTCTCGCTGAAGACGTTGCCGGGGATGACCAGCACGTTGTTCTGGATGGCCTTCTTGACGAATTCCGTGCTCGAACCGTTCGGAGCCTTGACGAAGGCGTAGAACGCGCCGCCCGGCCGCACCAGTTCGAAGGCCCCGGCCAGCCCTTCGTACAGCAGGTCGCGCTTCCGGACGTATTGGGCGACCAGATCGCTGACGTCGTAGTCCAGGGCCGCCACCGCCGCCCGCTGGAATGGACTCGGCGCGCAGACGAACGTATACTGCTGAATCTTGGTCATCTCTTCGAGAAGCGGCCGCATCGAAGCCGGCGCCGCCACGTAGGCCAGACGCCAGCCGGTCATCGCATAGCCCTTGCTGAACCCGCGCATCAGGAGCACCTTCTCGTGGTACTTTGCGATGCTCGCGCAGGGGCCGTCGTAACAGAACTGCTCGTAGATCTCGTCGGTCAGGACCAGGATGTCTTTTTCCGCAGCGATCTTCGCCAGGGCCTGGATCTCCTCATCGCTGTAGACCACGCCCGTCGGGTTGCAGGGCGAGTTCAGGATGATCATCTTGGTCTTGTCTGTGATCGCCCGGGCGATCCCTTCGACCGGCAGACCGAAGTCGGGATAGGAATCGACGAAGACGCACTTGCCGCCCAGCAGGTTCACCACGTGCTTGTAGATCACGAAGTACGGATCGGGAACGATCACCTCATCGCCGGGGTCGATCAGGGCCAGGAAGGCCAACAGCAGCCCCCCGCTGACGCCGCTGGCGACGAGCACCGCCGGCTTGGCCCACCCGAACTCGGTGGTCATCTGGGCGGCGATCTTGTCCTGGAGGTCCTTGTCGCCGGCGGTCTGCGAATAGCGGTTCATGCCCGCCTCGATGGCCTTGATGGCCTCGCGTTTGAGCGGCTCGGGCACGTCGAAATCGGGCTGGCCGATAGAGAAGTTGATGGGGTCCTTCAGTTCGGCCGCCAGGGCAAAGACCTTCCGTATCCCGCTGGAATCAATCCATCCCGTCCGTTCCGCTACCAGTTTCTTCATCGTTGATCCGCACAAAACAACCGTATCTGATGGCTCACTGCGTGTCCCATGGACAACCCTTTGATGATAGCCATTCCGGGTGTGTTTTCCAAGTCCAAACCATCCCGAAAGAATGCTTGAGGGTGTTCGGGGCCTGTTGTACATTGGCGGTCCGAGCAAGAACAGCCGACTCAAGTGTTCTGAGGAAGGAGAAGACCATGGTCGCACATCAGATGAATCGTCGCCAGTTCGTGGGGCTGTCGGCGGCCAGCGTTGCCGGCGGTGTTCTGGGTCTGCGTTCGGCGGGTGCGAACGCCACTCGCAGCGACGGGTGGGACCCTGGGGCGCCGCTGATGGTCATGGGCAGGCCCCTGATGGTCCGGCCGATCCTGATGTATCGGGTCGCCCAGAGACAGGAGGCGACTTCGTGGAAGTCGTGGGGCGGCGTGCAGGACGACCAAGCGGCCGAGAGGGAGAGCCGACAGATCGCCGAGGAACTGCGGACGCTGGCCGCGCAGGCCGGGTTCCCTCTGGAAATGCTCCCCGTTGTGAAGGTCCGGTCTCCGGAAGAAGCCGCCAAGATACACGAACGCGACTACGATTGTGTGATTATCTACCCCGCGACGGGCTCGGGAGAAACACTCAGAGCGTGCTTCGCACCAAAGAAGGACCGCGACACGCTGATCTTCGTGCGGCGCCGTTCGGGCCCGGTGTACTACTGGTATGAGGCGCTGAGCACACGATATCTCGCAACCGGCCATGAACCGTCGCGCCAGAACTCGTGTCACGATCATGGTCCGGTCCACGTCGACGACGTTGTCGTGGACGACGGCGCCGAGTTGCTCTGGCGGCTGCGCGCGCTCTACGGAATCAAGAACTTCGTCGGGGCGCGGATCGTGGCGCTGGGCGGGCCTTGGGGCAAGTACGCCCCCGATGCGCCGCAGGTGGCCCGCAACCGTTACCGACTCAATATCATCGACGTTCCCTATGAGCGGGTTTCTACGCGGATCGAGGCCGCGACAAAGGACCGGGACCGGTTGCAGGCGGCGCAGCGCATGGCCGAGCGGTACCTGTCGCTTCCCGGCACGACGCTCATGACCGACAAGGAGTTCGTGACGAATGCGTTTCTGCTCCGCGGCTTTTTCAAGGACCTGATGCGCGAACACGAGGCGCCGGCCTTTACCATCCGGGGCTGCATGACCACGATCCTGCCCATCGCGAAGACGACGCCGTGCCTGACGCTGGGGCTGCTCAACGACGAAGGGCTGATCGCGTTCTGCGAATCGGATTTTGTCATCATCCCGGCGGGAATCCTGCTGCACTACATCTCGGGCAGGCCCGTCTTCATGCACAACTCGACCTTTCCACACAACGGGATTATGACCGCGGCCCATTGCAGCGCCCCGCGCCGGCTCGACGGCGTGCACTACGAGCCCGCCAGGATCATGACCCACTACGAATCGGAGTACGGCGCGGCGCCGAAGGTCGAGATTCCCGTGGGCCAACAGGTGACGTTCATCGACCCGGAATACAGCACCGGCCGCTGGCTCGGCTTCACCGGCGTGGTCAAGGGCAACCCGTTCTACGAAGTCTGCCGGTCGCAGCAGGACGTCGAGATTCAGGGCGATTGGAAGAAGCTGTGCAGCGAAGTCCGCGACTCACACTGGATGATGGTCTACGACGATCATCTCAAGGAACTGGGCTACGCCGCGCGCAAGATCGGAATCGACTGGGTCGATCTGTCCGGCGCGTGACGTTCGCGAGGGAGAAGTATGAAGGTCTCATATCTTGTGATCGCGACGATGACTGTCGGCTCTCTGACGCTGACATGCTCTGCGGGTGAATCCACCGAGTACCAGCTCGTCTGGGCGGACGAATTCAACCGAAACGGCCGGCCCGATCCGAACAACTGGATGTACGAGCAGGGCTTCGTGCGTAACGAGGAGCTGCAATGGTACCAGCCGGACAACGCACGTTGCGAGGACGGGCTGCTCATCATCGAGGCCCGGCGCGAGCGCAAGCCCAACCCGAACTATGACGCCAACAGCAACAACTGGCGTCGCAGCAGGCAGTTCGCCGAGTACACATCCGCCTGTCTCAAGACCTCCGGCCTGCACAACTGGACTTTCGGACGATTCGAGATGCGCGGGCGCATCGACACGCGTCCCGGGCTTTGGCCCGCCTTCTGGACGCTCGGCTCGGCCCGCCCCTGGCCCGCCTGCGGCGAGATCGACATCATGGAATACTATCGCGGCATGCTCCTGGCCAACGCCTGCTGGGCCGGCGAACGCCGATGGACTGCCATCTGGGACGATCTGAAGAAGCCGATCACCGACTTTGGCGATCCAGTGGCTTGGTCGTCGAAGTTTCACGTCTGGCGAATGGACTGGGACAAGGAGAACATCCGGCTCTACGTCGACGACGAACTGCTGAATACCATCGAGCTGTGCAAGACGATCAACCGCACGCCCGACAAAGCCAACCCGTTCCACGAGCCGCACTACATCCTGCTGAACCTCGCCATCGGCGGCGCCAACGGCGGAGACCCCTCCCCCACCGAATTCCCCGCCCGCTTCGAAATCGACTACGTCCGCATCTACCAGAAGAAGTAACGTTAAGAACTGCTCTCCCTCGTCGAAATCGTATTGATGTCATGAGGACACAGGAATTCCACCGCCACGCCTGCAGCAGAGAACTCGTCTCGCAGATTCCACCACTCGGCATCCACCGCCTGCAGAATCGGGGGGTGCTCAGGATGTGCCATCGCCACTGCGACGAACTTGCGGTCATCTCCGTGGAATCCGGCCAAACCCGGCCTCCGCGGGAATTCCTCGAAGTCGGCGGAGGCACCTCCCGTTGGTGTGATCGATACGAACTCGCAGCGATCCGGATTCGTATGGTTCGTCAGGACCCACTTCAGAAACGCGTCTCCACTCCCAGGCTGTCCAGATGGCCTGAGATTGGCCATATACTCCTTGAGGATGAGCCACTTATCGTCAAGCACGAGCTTCCCGCTGTCCATCAGCTCGCGAAGGCGGACGGCACAGGCCCATACACATCGCGAGGACGCCTGTTCCGATTTCCCATTTGCCACCACAGGCACATTCGTATCGACGACAGCTTTCACGAGTTGAAGGCCCCCTGCCGTCGCATTGCCGCTTCTGTCTTGGCGGTAAGTTCCCCCATCTCGTCGCCGAAGAAGTCTTTCGGCCAGTTCTTGATGTCCCCAAACATATCTATATCGAGTCTCTCTGTCTTGGACGCGGAATTCTCAATGCTACAGAAGTACAGTGCCGCTTTGTCGCTTTCAATTTCTTCCTCGGCAATGCGCCGTTGGAGGCGGCGAAGGAAATGCTCACTGTGACTCTCCACAATGATCTGCACACCACGATTGTTTACAACGTCGATGAAGATGTCCGCAAGCCACGCCTGGGCCGAAGGATGCAGATGGAGTTCCGGTTGCTCAAGCAGCAAGACCGATCCCTCGTCGACATAATAGCACATGACAATCACAGGGAGAACCTGCGACAGACCGAATCCCACATCAGTTATCCGAACCTCGGGCGATTGGCCCGTCTTGCTCACCAGGACTTCGTAGTCCTTCCGGTTTTGCCCAATCTGTTGAATTGAGAATGACTCAATGATTCCCATTTCCTTCAGCCAATGGGCAAGTCTCTGCTCCAGAGTCTGCTTGCGTTTCTTGGACCCCGGAGAGATGTACGCACCTTTGGCGCGCGCGGCAAGAGTTGCAGGCACCGCAAGCTCTCCCTTTCGGCCGACGTCTGAAGGCTCGTCACCAGCCCACGTATAGATGCGTTTCGGATAGTCGCGCAGTGGTCCCAAGTAGGCCGTTCGCCTAAACAGCCCCTCCAATTCAAGGACGATCTCCGAAAGGAAACCAACATTTTGAAAGTATCCGCTAACCTCATCCGGAAAACCGTAGAACTTAACTGGCGAGGGCAATGGCCACGGTCTTCCGACCTGTCTCTTTGGCTGATACCCTTTAGAGATCAATTCATACTCTTTGTTTGCCTGCCCTTTGAGTGTCATGCCAAAGGTCTGTTGTCCGAAGGAATAGGAGAATCTCCGGACGAAGGGGGGCGTGTCGGGAGTACCACCCCCATCGATCTCCATCTGGAAGGACAGATCGCTAATATCAAAAAGGCTCGTGTCTCTCCTCTCTTCCGGGTCCTTGATCTTGAGAGGCGAACGCAGATCCCATTCCAGGCCAACCTCCAGTGACGCTTCGACGTTATGTCGATGGATCAAATCAGAAAAGGTGCCAAGGTCCACGATGGAGACATCATCTCCAGTGTGCAGAACTCGTTTGCGATCCGTGGATTCAACCGTCTGCTTCAGCATGAGCAGAAGCTGTAGAATACTGGTCTTGCCCGAGCTATTCGTCCCGAACAGGCCCGTAAGTGGGGCAAGGCGCAGAGCTTCCGTGTCCTTCCACGACTTGAAATTCTTGACTCGCAGTTCTTTCAGCACGATGCCTCACCTTCCGATCACCAAAGCCAACATGCGATTCACTGCCCTCCTCCTCACATTCTGAGCCCAGCGAGGTTTCTCATGAGTGCACTAGCTCTGCCCACGCCGTCTTGGCGTGAGAGGATAGCACAATGCTCGCGGACCGTCAATTCGTTATGAGTACGATACGGGCTGCTCTGACGGAGAAGGCGTCGTCGCCGGAGAAGAGGAGGTGGCAGGTTCGGCCGTCGGGGCTGATCCATTTGGTGGGGAAGGTGCCGGTTTCGCCGGGGCCGACGTCCCAATCCTCCGTGTAGAAGGCGGTGCGCCAAGGGCCCCAAGGCTCGGGGGCCTCGTAGATGCCGAAACCGCCTTGGAAGCGCGGGCCGCGTTCGTCGGTGCTGAAGGGAAGCACCTGGCACCAGAGATATCGCTTCAGTCCGGCGTTGTAGCTGACGCCGCTTCGATAGCACCGGCCCGGATTCACGAACACAGCCCCCCTGTCGCGGATGTCGGCGGTCCAGAGCGGCACGCCCTCGGCATCGAGCCCTCTGAAGAACTCATACGCCTGCCGCCGGCGGATGCTGTTCTTGGGCACTCGGGCCATGACCATGCGGTCGGCCGGCTCGTAGGCGCTGTCGCTGTCGCTCGAATAGACGTAGACATACTCATCCCGCGCGCCTGCGTAGTCCCGACCGAAGTTCAGGAACGTCGGAGCGCCGAAACTGGTCTCGAATTTCCAGTCGCACCACTTCCACGTTCTGCCATGATCGGCGGACCAGGCGACCTGTGAATTGGCCATGTTTCGTACGAGCATGTACAGCACGCCATCGACGCAGAGCATTCCACCGGCCTTCGGGCCGGAACGCCCGTCCCCCCGCCGCTCCCCCGTCTCGCTTCGGACATTGACCCCGACGAAATCGTCCGGCCCGCCAGCAATCCTGGCCAGACCCAGACTTAGCTTCTGGTCCACCTTCGGCTCAAAGCCCCAGCCATCCCCGTAGGCAGCGTACAGATTGTCGTCGTCGGCCCAGGTGATGGGCCAGTTGTCGCTGCCCCCGGCGGCGCGGCAGATCGTGTCTTTTGGCGCCCATTCGATTCCTTGGATGAGGTCGCTGGCGGGATAGGGCGCCCCGGGCCACCTGCCGCGATCCTTGACCGACAGAGCGATCGGTTCGAGGAACGGCTCGATCGGCCCGTAGTGCGGGCTTCGCGCCCCCGGAAACGACTTGCCCGCCCGCGCGACGACAACATCCAGCGACGGGATGACCACGATCAGGCTGTCGTACAGTCCCCACGACCAGTAGGCGTCGCGAGGGACGTTCTTCATCGCTCCATCGGCGTTGTTCCACCAGAGCAGGCCGTAGTGATCCGACGCATTGCCGTAGTCTTCCTGCTTGAGGACGGGCAGGCCCGTGATCCCATACGGTACGATGCGTGCGGTGTCGACAAACCACGATGGGATGAGCTGTTGGCTCCGCCAGCGCCCCTGACGCAGATAGAGATAGCCGATTCGCGCCATGGCATCGACGTTCGCGTGGATGCCCGCGCCGAATTCGCGTCGCGCCACGCGCTCGATCTCTTTCGGCCGGTACGCATTGGCTCGCCACCGAAGATCGTCCCGCTCGATGCCTATCGGCGAGAAGACCCGGTCGAACATGACCTCCTGCAAGTCGCGCTCGTAGATCAGCGTGATGCACTCGGCCAGCCAGTTCGGCCCGCCATCGCTGTAGGACCACTTCGTGCCCGGCTCGAAGAGCAACTCGGTGTAACCGCCGTTCTTGTCGAAACCCGCGGTCTGTGTCGCCAAATGGAAGAACGTGATCTTCTCCAACCAACCCTTGTCCGCATTGGCCGAGGGAGGGGTGCCGAAGAAGGGATGGTACTTGGCCGCCGGTTCGTGCAGCCCGGCGATCCTGCCGTCGCCCATAGCCAAACCGACGGCTGTGACGCCGATGGCCTTGGTCGAGGATTTCAGATCGTATGTCTGCTGCTGATCGCCCCATCGCATTACGACGTTGCCGTGCCGAATGACCAAGCCCGATCCCTCGCCCGTCAGGGCGTAGTCTCTGGCTTTCCGAAGCAGCATTTCGTCCATGCCTGCTTCGGCGGGCGCCGCTGTTTCCCAGTCCGGACCCGGCCAGACAGCCGTGCCATCCCGTCCTTGCGACCGGGCGCAGCAGGCCAGAACGCAGACCACGCCGGCACGCAAGATGCTGTAAAACAAGCTCCAATCCATGGTTGCGCTCCAATCAGTCCGCCAAGTGCGGCGGAATATCGCGACATGACGATGATAGAGGATGGGCAGGCGGCGAACAAGGGCCAAATGCAACCGTTACCAGGGACCTGCGGCCGGCCTTAAACAGGTAGACGCAAGGACGTCAATCAATGAAAGGGTACGACGATGACACGACAAAGACTCATCCCGATGGCAACGGTTGCGGCGGTGCTGGTGGCGCTGCTGATCGCCCCGGCCCCCGCAAAGGCACGAACGAGCGCGGGCGTGGTGATTTCGCCACATGGCGGCTTCGGCGTCTGGATCGGTCGCGATGCCGACAGGCATGGACATCATCGGCCCTTCCATGGTCCGATGGTTCCCGGCCCCTGGCGATGTCCATACCCGCGTGTCTGGGCGCCCTCTCCAAGGGTCGTGGTCGTTCCGCCTCCGGTCATTGGGCCGGTGGTGATCCCTCCGCCGGTGGTTGTCGAGCCGCAGCCGGTAACGATCACCGTCTGGATCACCAACTCCAACGGATCGATGACGTCCGTTCAGTTGACCAGAGAAGGCGCATGGTACAGGGGTCCGAACGGAGAGTACTACACGACCATGCCGACCAACGAGCAACTCAGAGCCCTTTATGGCTTCTGATCACGATCCTCCAAAATCCCACCTGGCTCGTGCATCCGACCTACAAGAGCCACGCAGCCTGGGACACTCGCCACGAATGTCCCAACGAGTAAGACGCCCGACCTTCAGTCGGGCGTCTTCATTGCCCGGCGCTGTCACACAGAGCACCTTCATTGAAAATGATTACACACAATACGTAATTCCCACAATTGACGCGAGCACGTCGAGGCACATACAATGCGTCACGCTGCAAGTGCAAATTGAACCCTAATGATCAGTTTTCAATGGACTGAAATCAAGGCACTCGGCAGCAGGGAGGCACGGGGTGATGAAGAGAGCAATGCTCCCATGTCTCCCTTTTTCACGTAGAGCGGCGTTTGCAGGATCGCGTATGTGCCGCTGTGTCTTGTCTTTCTGGTCACCGGCTTTTCACGTGCCTTGCAGACGCAGATTGTCATAGTCGAACCTCGGCGTTCATTATCGTTCGGGCTGTGAGCACGGAGGCTTGCGGCCCTTATTCTTTGGCCGGGTTCTTCCTCCATCCCCGATCTGACGTCAGGTGATGTCTCGCGTTTTGACACGCCGCAGCGATGCGTGCGTCAAACCTTGACCGGCAGAGATGCACGCGATACCCTGCTGGCATGATGGATCTCAGACCCACCAGCGTGATCGGAGATGCGATAACCACATTAACGTGTGGAGACAACTACGTTTACGTCCACGCGTATGCCGGTCGCTGGGCCATCGTGGTGGACCCGGCCGACGCCGCGATGGTCTGGCACACCGTCGCGGAACAGAAACTGGCTGTGACAGCCGTGTTGCTGACACACCATCATGGCGACCACACCGCAGGACTGGCCGACCTCAGATCGCAAACGCCCTGCCGGGTTGTTGGCTCCGACGAACAGAGGATCGCCGGCATCGACCAGCTCGTTCGCGACGGAGACGTGGTGAGGCTGAACGTCCGAACCATTCAAGTCATTGGCACGCCGGGACATACGACCACATCCGTTTGCTACTATCTGCCGCCTTTGGCGAAGGGAGAGCCCGGCGTCGTTTTCACGGGCGATACGCTGTTTGTCGGCGGCTGCGGCAGACCGATGGAATGCGACGCCCATGTGCTCTGGGAGTCGCTGATGCGGCTGGCCGCCCTGCCCCCCGAGACCATGGTCTACTGCGGGCACGACTACACAGCGGAGAACTACGAGTTCGCGCTCAGCATAGAACCGAACAATCGTACTGTGCGTCAGCGGCTGAACGAAGCAACCCGGGATGCAGCGCAGGGCCGCCCGACTGTGCCGTCGACCATCGCGCGAGAGAGAGCGACGAACATCTTCCTCCGAGCAGGCGAATCAACGGTCAAGGCTGCCTTGGGCATGATCGAGGCGAGCCCCGCGCGGGTGTTCGCGGAACTGCGCCGACGCAAGAACCTTTTTGGCTGAGCCACGATGCGAAAATCGACCGTCCTCTATCTTGTCCTGTTGCTGTGTGCGTTCGGAGGGTCTTCCTGTGTTTCTCTGGCGTGGTCGAGCGAGTTCGAACCAGGAATCCAGGTCGGCACGATTCAGAGCCCGCTGATCCGCGAGGCTTCCGGCATCGCTGCCAGCCGGAAGAACGCCGAGGTGCTCTGGGTGCACAACGACTCGGGGGACGCGCCCCGCGTGTTTGCGATCGACACGCAGGGCAAGCTTCTGGGAGTCTGCACCGTCGTCGGAGCCCTCGCGAGAGACTGGGAGGATATTGCCGTCGGCCCGGGGCCGGACCCGAATCAGCAGTATCTGTACATCGGAGACATCGGCGACAACCTTGCGGCGTATCCGTCTGTGCGGGTCTACAGGGTCCCGGAGCCCGATGTCGACGCGACCAGCCCATTCGACGAGATGTCCATCGGCCCGGCGGAGTCGATCGAGCTGACCTACCCCGATGGTCCGCGCGACGCCGAGACGCTCCTGGTGGACCCTCTCACGCAGGACATCTATATCATCAGCAAACGAGATTGGCTTGCCTGCAAGGTCTACCGTGCGGCCGCCCCCCACTCCACCATCAGAGCGAAGGTTATAGAGAAGGTTGCGATTCTGCCCTGGGGTCTTGCCGTCGCCGGCGACGTCTCGCCCGACGGCCGGCGGATTATCGTCAGAGGCCCGTACAATGCGTCCCTGTGGGTCCGCGCGGCAGGACAGCCTCTCTGGAAGGCCTTTGAGGGCAGACACACCGGGATTCCGATCATAGGCGAGCCGCAGGGTGAAGGCATCTGCTTTGACGGCAAAGGCTTGGGGTATTTCACCCTGAGCGAGAAGGCCAATCCCCCACTGTACTACTTTGCCCCCTCCCTCCCGAAGCCCGACTGAGGGTTATCGGGGGTTTCTGCAGAGGCTTCTCCCCATGCCATAGCGCCAACAAACCTCCGTTTAACGTCCGGAAAATGCCCCCCTCGGCTTCCCGACGCCTCTCTGGGGCGGTTGCGGCTGTTTGGACTTGGCGAAAATCCCGGTATATTTTATGTGAGGCGCGGTTTCGGCCGATTTCTGAAATGGCCATCTTCTCGATGGTCGGCGACCGTCTCGGGATGAGGCGGTCCCAATCAGACATGACGGAATATCAGTGGGGACGCGAAGAAATGTGGGCGCGTACGACAAGGGTTGAATTCGTCATCGTCACGGCGGGGCTTCTGGTGTTGCTGTTCTGTAGCCAGCCGCCACAGTCCGGCAACGCGGAGGTAGGCTACCTGCCAGCAGATGCGGAGAGTCCGTCCTGGTCGCCTGAGGGCCCCGTTTCTGCGGCCGACGAGAACGATCTGCCGGAGCCTCTGAAGCGGCCCCAGGACGCGGTCGAACCGGGCGATCCCAACGCCGCGGCCCCCACAGACCAGAACCCCCCGAACCAGCAGCATGCCCCTCGCGTGGGAGCTGTCGACGCCAGGGGCGTGCGTCAGTCGTCCTACAACGACGTCATGTACGGTGACGTTACCGTGCGATGGGTCTGGGATGGCAGCAAGTTCGTCCCTCAAAAGGTCTGCGTTGTGAAGGAAAAGGACGGCGTCAGCAGCGTCTGGAGCTTCGATCAGCCGGGCGATG
>CAZNSM010000016.1:0-14451 GCA_964575615.1 uncultured Pirellulales bacterium
ACAACCCCACGCGGCGTCGCTGCTGTGCCATTCGCATGCACGCGCCGAGCGCCGCCGTTATACAAAATGACCGCTCGACATGCTAACAGAGGACGACCGAACGCGGAAACACAAAATTCACCGCGCTTGCCGGACGTCCTTGTGCGGGTTCAGGGCCATGCCGCCGTCAGGCGCTGAGGGAGGCGTTGCTTGTAGTGATCCGCCTTGGCGGATGAGGCGTTATGCCCTTGCGGGCACACGACAAACGGGAGTGACCATGCGAACGCTTTGTACGCCGGACCTCATGACCGCCTTGCGCAGCGTGGGATTGAACACCACGCGGGATTTCCAGCTCTTCCGCAGGAGATTGGCGCGCAGCGATCGAAGCTCGTCTCGATATCGCTTCTCAAAGCCGTCCGGCGTCGCATGCAACGCGCCAGCGAGCGCCAGCGCGCTGCGAAAGGCGTAGCTGAACCCTTCGGCGGAACTCGGGCTGATCGCGCCGACCGCTTCGCCGATCAGGGCGATCCGGCTCGACCCGGGGACCACATCCACCAGCCTCGTCGGCCGGACGATGTACGCGCCCTCCCGCCGCAGCGTCCGTCCGAACTCGAAGCCCAGGCGCCGCAGCTTCTCCTTCAGCAGCTCGAACCTGGCCGATGCTGTCCGGCCGGGAGGCAACGCCGCACCGATGAGCAGGTGGTTGGCCTTCGGGATCGTCCACCCATAGTAGTCGGTGATCTCGCGGTCGAACAGCGACGTGAAGTAGGGAAGGTTGTGGTCCTTCTCGACCCACTCCTGGATGGCGATGTATCGCGCCGGATAGGGTCTCTGCGGCGACAGCAGACGGCGGACGCGGCAATTCGTTCCGCCGGCGCCCACCAGGATCTTCGCCCTCTCCATGTGCAGCTCGCCGCCCTGACGAAGCGACAGCGTGTACCCATCGGAATCGCGAGCAAACGAGAGGAAACGACAGTCCGTCCGGACGTCGACCGTCGGCGGCACCATCGACAGCAGCCAGTGGTCGAATTGCTGCCGGTCCATGTTGATGTAGTGGCGCTGATAACACCGCTCCAGGCCCTGCCGCAGGTCCACCGCCTTGACGACGAACAGTTGCGGCTCTTCCAGCACGTCCCTGGGCAGGCCCAGGCCGAGCACCGAAAGCATTCGCTGGGCGTCGGGCGCCAGCAGTCCGCCGCAGCACTTGGGCGGCGCGAGCATTCCGGAACCGTCCTCCCGTCGCCGCTTCTCGACAAGCAACACCCGATAGCGCGGCCCGATCAATCTCGCCAGGGTGGCCCCCGCCGGCCCCGCTCCCACAATCGCCACATCGTACATCGTCACCGCACGTCCATTCGACTATTCCCGGCCGCCGCATCTCCCCGCCGCCCGGCCCCTTCGCGGCCTGGATGTCGCGACGCGCCGGACGGACCAGATCCCGCATCTGGTGACGATATTGTGACCGAACTCGTCGCGCCGGGCAAGACCCAAGCGGCCTGCTACCGCCTCGGCACGCGGCTGTAGGCGACTTCGGTGTCGTCCCCGGTGAACGTCACCGAAGCGTCCCAGCGGGTGTTGAACAGATAGGCGTATTGCGCGACCGCCGCCTGGGGGTTGTTCGCGTAGGCTTCGGCGAACTTTGCGTGCTCCTGGCCATGCTTGATCAGAGCCAGCGTGTTCGTCGCGGCGGTGTACTGGTTGCACAGTTCAGGGTTCTTCGCCAGCAGGCTCTCGATCTTGTCGGCGTCGGGATGGTCGTTCGTGACGATCAGCCGGCCGCTGCCGTACTCGTGGCCCAGCGTGACGGGCTGTGACATGTCGATGTCGTTGCCCCGCATCAGGGCGCGGAATCCTCTGCCGAACGCCTCCAGTTGCTCGTCGGCGAAGGCCCGCATGTCCGCCGGCGTGATGGCCCTGCCCGGCTCGACGCCGAACAACGAGGGCAATTGCAGGGCCTTTTGTGCCTCGCCCGAGAGCGTGAGCGTATCCTCTGTCTGCGTCGCTTCGCGGATTGTCTCGGCCGGCGCCTGAGTCCTCACCCGCGCGGCCGTTGAATAAATCTCGTTCAACATCGACGAGCCATTCACCGTATCGATCATCGCTTCGATGTCCTTTCAATCTGTCGTTGACGGCTGCCCACGTGGATGTGCACATTCCATGCCAGAGCAGGCTCTACGCCTGGAAATCAGCAGAATGACTTACGGAGAGGACCTGCGCTGCTTTCGACGGTGAAGATTCCTCCCGGCAGGAGGAAGATTCTTCCGTCTCTTCCGCACACGAACAGCGGTTCTGTCCGGCGATGTCACTGGGACAGCAGGATCACGCTGTATGGCGCCAGCTCGATGGTCCCCGATGCCGGCCGGCCGTCGTAGTCCTGCAATTCGGCCGTCACAGAGGCGCCGCCCACGTCGCCGAATTCGGCATCATAGGCCTTGCTGTCGCTATTGAACCGGACGGTCCACGCGCCTTCGGCCGGCAGGCCGATTCGGTATTCGCGCCGAGGCTCGGCCGAGAAGTTCGCCGCCACCACAACGCTGTCGCCTGGGCCGGCCTGATCCCAGCGATGATACGCAAGGACCCCTTGCTCCTGGTTGACGTGAGAAACCTCCACTCCCTGGCCGCACAACCCTCGCGTGTTGCCCTCGCGGTTCAGACGCAGACGGATCAGGTCCTTATACAGTCGCACAATGCCGGCGTAACGGTCCTTCTTGGACCAGTCGAGGGGATCGTCGTCGCGAAACCAGTCGTCTTCAAGGAACTCCTGGCCCTGGAAAATCATCGGGACACCCGGCGCCGTGAACACCAGAGCCGCTCCCAGAGTGGATCGCTTCTTGGCGATCCAGTCTGCCGCGTGGTTGGGCGCCAGTTCTTCCGGGACGCGTGCCTTCCCGTTGGCCACCTCGTCGTGCGATTCCGTGTAGATCACGCGTGCGAATGCATCCGAGCCGAAGCGGTGCACGAGCACATCGCGCAGAGCCGGGAGATTCCGGGCCGCGTCGTCGATGGCGACGAGGGCCTGGCGGACCTCGCGCACGAACCGCGCATCCCACTGGGTATCGAATCCTGCCCCGCCGTCCTGCGGATCGGCGACCAGGGCCGGATCGTCCTGCATGTCCTCCGCGATCGTCACGGCGGTCGGCCGGGCCTTGTGCACCTCCTGATTGACCCACTGCATCAGGGACCAGCCGTCCGGAAGGTCGCCTTCCGGCCCCGCATGGCCGTGCCTGTTTCGGATATAACCAGTCGCATCGAAGCGTAATCCGTCGAGGCCGTAATCGCGAATCCACAGCAGCGCGTTGTCGCGGATATACTCGCGCACCTCGCCCCGGCCGTAGTCCGGCCGCGTATGGCCCCACGGCGTCTCCGCTCTTTCGTCGTTATAGAAGTAGATGCCGCCCTTGTCGTTTTCGCTCCAGCCGTCGAACCGCCACAGACTCAGATCGCCCGGTCCCAGGTGGTTGTAGACCACATCGGCGATCACCGCGATGCCCAGCTCGTGGGCCCTGGCGACGAAATCGCGAAAGGACGCCGGCGTGCCGTAATCGCTCTCGACCGCGAAGATGTGCGACGGGTTGTATCCCCAGGAGTAGCCGCCCGGAAACTCGCTCAACGGCATGATCTCGATCGCATTGATCCCGAGGTCGCCCAGATGGTCGAGCCGCTCCATGGCGCCTTCGAGATTGCCGGGGCCGTCCTGCCCGTGCTTTCCGAAGGTGCCGATGTGCAGTTCGTAGATGACCATCTCATTCAGAGTCGCAGGCGTGAACGGCGCCGCGGCCTTGGGAGCGGGCTTCGTAACGATGCCGTGTCCCGCCGAGTGCGTCACGGCACGCGCGTAGGGATCGATCTTGAACGCCTCGATCGAGCCGGAGAGGATCCGAAAGAGATACTCATCTGGCGCTTTGGCGCCCGCCACGTCAACGGACCACCATCCATTCGCCTGATGCGTCAAGGGGTGCGAAGTCTTGTTCCAGTCGTTGAACGTGCCGACCACAAACACTTCGGTGGCGTGTGGAGCCCACACACCAAATCGCACCCCGCCTTTGTAAGGAACGGCGCCTTTCACACGAGTCTTCTGCTTCTTCATGGCGAATGCGCCCTCCGGCAGAAGGTTACGGGATTCACCGGCGGCCGAGCAGCGTGGCCGCGGCTTTGGCGGAATAGGTGATCACGATGTCGCCGCCGGCGCGTTTGATCGAGGTGAGGATCTCCATCATCGCGGCGTCGTGGTCGAGCAGTCCCCTTTCGGCCGCGGCCTGGAGCATCATGTACTCGCCGCTGACGTTGTAGGCGGCGATGGGGCAATCGAACCGCTCTCGCGCACGGCAGATGACGTCGAGAAAGCTCAGGGCCGGCTTGACCATCACCATGTCGGCGCCTTCTTCGATGTCCAGGGCGATCTCGCGGAGGGCCTCGCGGGCGTTGGCCGGGTCCATCTGGTACGTCTTGCGGTCGCCCAGACCGGCGGCGGCCATCTGGGCCGACGGTGCCGACTCGGCGGCGTCGCGGAACGGACCGTAGAAGGCGGAGGCAAACTTGGCGGCGTACGAGAGGATCGCAACGTGGTCGAACCCGTTCTTTTCGAGAACCTGCCGCATCGCACCGATGCGGCCGTCCATCATGTCCGACGGCGCCACGATGTCGGCGCCCGCCTGCGCGTGCGACAGCGCCATCTTCGCCAGCAGCTCGCACGTCGCGTCGTTGTGTACCCGGCCGCCTTCAATCACACCGCAATGGCCCGTAGTCGTGTAGGCGCATAGACACACGTCGGTGATCACGAGCAGATCGGGAACGCGCTTTTTGATGGCCCGAATCGCCTGCTGAACCGCGCCGGTTTCCGACCAAGCCTCGGACCCCTTCTCGTCCTTCTTTTCGGGCAGGCCGAAGAGCAGGACCGCCGGGATGCCCAGGTCCGCCACCCGCGCCGCCTCGTCGGCGATTCGGTCGGCGGAGAGATGGAAGCAGTCCGTCATCGACGCGATCGGCTCTTTCACGTTGCGGCCGGGACAAGCGAAGAGCGGATAGACCAGGTCGTCAACGCAAAGCCTCGTCTCGCGCACCATCCGCCGCATCGTGGCGCTCGTGCGAAGCCGCCGCATTCGGATTTCCGGAAACCCCATCGTACAGACTCCTCTGGACGCGTAGTAACGCCGTAACCTTGCCGTTCGGTGAATCTCATATACCTGTTCGCCATCGCCCGGTCAACACTCAGCGCCGATTCAGACCGGCGCGGTAGTTGCCGACGGCTTCGCTGGTGCGCAAGGGGCGGCGGTAGACACGCAGGCGATGAATGCGTCCGCTGAAACTCGCAGCGACGCCGAGCGGCTTGCCGGCGCCGGCCCGTTCCAGATCGGCGTCGAAGCGTCCCCAGCCGAACTGGCGAGCCGGACCGCCATCGCAGAGCCTGCCGTCGACGACGAATGTGATGATCCTCGCTCCGGCGTCGATGTTGGCGACGATGTGGTGCAGTTGGCCCGCTTTGAGAAGTCCGCTGTCGCAACTCCAGAGACTCTCGACATCCCCATCGTTCAGAACGACCTCGACGGCGCCGCCCGAGACCGTCTGCACGCAGATCCCCTGCCCCTGCTCGCTGCGGCCGTCCAGGATCGTCTGGCCGGGCGCGAGCGTCTGGAACTCGATCCATAGATCGATGGCAAACCCTGCAAGGCCGGCGATTGGCTCATCGGCCGCGACCGTTCTGTTTTCGAACTGACTCCATAACCCTTCGAGCAGCGTACGATCTACCGGGTGGACGCGGGCGATGGTCTTTTGCGTCTCGGTGAGATAGAACTGTCCACCGTCTTCGATCAAATCGGGATAGCTCATGCGGACGCGCGGATCGTCGTCGTAGAGAACGATCTCCGGCTGCGACCAGCGGATGACGTTGCCCTCAGGTGAATCGGCCTCCACGCCTCCGCAGAGCCAGGCAGGATTGCGGCCTTCGTACGATCGGCCGCCGTGGTTGTGGAACCAATAGAGATACCTGCCATTCGAGCACTTCCAGGCGAAGTTGGCGGCGCGCGGGTGCTTGATGGGCCGACCGTCGGCATATCGCATGTACTGCGGCCGGCTCCAGGTGCGTCCGCCGTCGCGGCTGTACGCGCAGGCCGGACGGCCGTCGGTCGTCCGATAGACGCAGAAGAACGAACCGTCGCTCAGAACGCAGAAGCTCTGCTCTTCAGCCACAGGCCCGCCGCCGGCCGCAGCGCGCAGGCCGATGTCGCCATCGGGGAGCGTCTGCCAGGTCACGCGCTGCGGATCGGCCTCCGTCAGAAGGTTCTCGCTGCGCAGCAGCACGCCCTCGGTGCGGGCGAGAAAGCCTTGCCCGAAACGGCCGACCTTGTGCAGGGGGACATAGGCGGCGCCGTCGTGGAGGAAGGGCCTGCCGACGTTCCAGAAGAACCGGACCGCGCCGGCGTAGGGATTCTCGCGGTCGATCTCGAACTCGCGCACGGGGATCGGAAACCGCTGCTTCGACCACGTGCGGCCGTGGTCGTCGCTGTATTTGAAGACGTAGTAGCCCAGCGTGTCGACGCGGGTGCACCAGCCGCCCTTGTAAGGTGGATCGTCGGCCTTGACGCGCCGCAGATTGTCGGTGTTGTGGTTGTAGAAAGCGAAGACCCGTCCGGCCGGCGCCTTCAACAGCACCGCGTACGACGCCTCAGGCCCATCGGCCGGTTCGACGTCGACCGGCGCCGACCAGGTGCGGCCCCGGTCACTGCTGCGCAGCGCCACCACGTGCTGGCCGCTGGCGCCCTCGTGGCCCGAGCCGGTGGTGAGGATGCAGAGCCATGCGCCGTCGTCGGTCCGGACGATGTACGGCTGGTCGGCGTAGTTCTCGGTGGGAATCTCCCGGCCCGTGCGGATGTTGCGCAGGTCTTCGGCGAGGGCGAACGGGACCATCGCCAACGCAATCAGCAGCATCGCATATTTCATCACGGGCTATGACCCCCTTTCCACCTGCTTCGCGAGGTCAGGCGGGCCGCTCGGCCGCTTCGATGGCGTCCAGCAGCCCATCGGTGGTGTACTCGCTCGCGGTCAGATCGACGCGAACGCCCAGCTTCTTCAACTGCTCCGAAGTCACCGGGCCGATCGAGGCCACCTTCGCGCGGCCGGCGTTGACCGTTTCCGGCGCGATCGCGTCGAAGAAGTTGCGCGCCGCCGATGGGCTGGCGAACGTCAGCCAGTCGATCTGCCCGTCTTCGATCTGCCGGCGCAGGGCCTCGGCATCGCCCGTCTTCGGAACCGCCGTGTATAGCGGAACGTCCTCCACGACCGCGCCGCCTTTCTGCAGGACGTCCACGAGATCGTCCGTCGCCAGTTCGGAACGCAGCGACAGAACCTTCTTGCCGTTCAGGTTGGCGAAGGCGACGAGTTGCCAGCCCAACTCGCGTCCGGTGAACACGGTCGGCACGAAATCCGCCTTGATCCCGTACTGCGCCAGGGCCGCCGCCGTCTTGGCGCCGAGCGTCGCCAGCTTGTTCGCGGCGAACACGCGGGCGTCCTTGCCCAGGGCCGTCATCGCGTCGAAGAAGACCTTCACGCCGTTCGGGCTGGTGAAGATCACCCAGTGGTAGTCGGCCAGGTGCGTCAGAGTGCGGAGGAATTCGTTGCTGTCCGTCAGCGGCTGGATCGCGATGGTGGCAAACTCGACGGGCCGTCCGCCGCGATCGAGGATCTTCTTCGCGAATTCCGCATTGCCCGCCGCATCGCGCGTGGTGACAATCGTCTTTCCGAACAACGGTTGCCGCATGAACCAGTTCAGCTCATCGTCGCCGCCGGCCGCAGCGCCGACGATAATCAGTGCAGGCGGTTCGATCTTCTCTCGCTCGCACATCTCGACGATCCCGCTCAGCGGCGCCCGCACGACCCGCTGGCTGGGCAGCGTTGCGTTGGCGATGAGCGCTACCGGCGTGTCGGCCGCCCGGCCGTGCGCCGCCAACTGCTCGGCGATCATGCCCAGCGCGCCGATGCCCATGTAGAAAACGAGCGTCCCTGGGAAACGGGCCAGCACGTCCCAGTCGATATTGGTGTCTTCCTTGCCGTCGGCCTCGCGGCCGGTGATGAACGCGACCTGCGAGCTGTACCGCCGGTCGGTCAGCATGATCCCGGTGTACTCCGACGCCGCAATCGCCGCCGTGACGCCGGGCACGATCTCGAAGCCCACACCCGCCTCGTTCAGCGCGACCACCTCCTCCGTGACGCGTCCGAAGATGCACGGATCGCCCCCTTTGAGCCGCACGACGACCTTGCCTTCGAGGGCCTTGCTGACGAGAAGCTGGTTGATCTGGTCCTGCGTGAACGAGCCGGCGCCGATCCGCTTGGGGACATGAACAATCTGGGCGTCGGGCCGCGCTCGCTCCAGCAGAGCGGGGTTGGCCAGCTTGTCGCAGAGAATGCAGTCGGCGATTCGGATCAGTTCGGCCCCGCGCAGGGTGATCAGGTCCGCCCGACCGGGGCCGGCGCCGACCAGGTACACGAAGCCTTTCTTAGGTTGTGACATCGCCTTGGTCCCTGTCCTTTTCCAGGTCGTCGAGAATCTGTCTTCCACCGGCGTCGAGCAGGTCCTGCGCCGCGTTCCGGCCCAGTTCATGCGGATGGGCCTTTGGTCCGGCCATTCGCGACCGCAGCAGGCGGCGCCCGCTCGCATCCGCGACGAACGCCTCCAGCACGATTTCGTCGCCAGCCACTTCCGCATAGGCCCCCACCGGGGCGTGGCAGCCGCACTGCGTCGACGTCAGCACTTCGCGCTCGGCATCGGTGGCGGCCCGCGCATCGGCATCGTCTATTGTCGCGACAATCTCGTTCGTCGTCGCGTCATTGCGGCGGGCCTCAATCGCCAGCGCGCCCTGGGCCGGAGCGGGAAGGAACTGGTGCGGATCGAACACAAACGAAATCGCCTCGGTCAATCCGAGTCGCTCCAGTCCGGCCCGCGCCAGAACGATCGCGTCGAAGTCGCCGTCACGCAGCTTGCGGAGGCGGGTCGGGACGTTGCCACGGATGGGGACCATCTTGAGATCGGGCCGCAGATGCCGCAACTGGGCCGCCCGCCGCAGGCTCGATGTGCCCACCCGCGCGCCGGCGTCCAACTCGTCCAGCGAACCGATCTTCTTCCGGGCCAGCACGCAGTCCTCGGGCCAGCGACGCTGGCAGACCGCCGCCACGATCAACCCTTCGCGCGGGCGCGTGGGCAGGTCCTTGAAGCTGTGCACCGCAAAGTCCGCCTCGCCCGCCAGCAGCACATCCTCCAGACGCGAGGTGAAGAAGCCGGTGTCCTTCAGTTGCCAGAGAACCGTCTGACGGTCGCGGTCGCCCTCGCTGGTCACCTCCCGAATGCGAATTTCGACGTCGGGACAGCGACGCTGGATCGCGGCGATAACACTCTGCGCCTGTACGAGCGCCAGATCGCCCCGGCGCGTCGCGACAGTCAGCGCCCGCCTCATTGGCCGCCCTTGTCTTGCGAGAGGAACATCCGGTTGATCAGGTCGACTGCCGCAAGCTGCTCGACGGTCGGCTCGCCGGCGCCGTCCTTGATGATGCTGATCGGCCCGTGCAACATCTTCTTGATCAGCGACTCGGCGAACGCCTGGAGCTTCTCGCCGTTGCCGTCGCCGAAATCGCCGGCATAGCGTCGGGCCTCGCTGCGCGCCAGATCGAGTCCGGCCTGCGTCAGCCGCGCGATCACGGGAACCAGGTCGAGCGAATCGTACCATTGCGAGAACACGCCGACGAACTCCTCGACGATGGCGCGGGCCTTGGGCACCTCGCGGTTGCGCCGGTCGCGGTTGGCGCCGATCTGCTCGTTGAGGTCGTCGATGTTGTACAGCGTCACGAAGTCGAATCGCGTCATCGACGGATCGATGTCGCGCGGCACGGCGATGTCGATGATCAGCAAGGGCTTGGTCCGGCCGGACAGATGCCATGCGGCGTTGTCGTAGGTCAGGACCGGCTCGGTTGCGGCGGTCGAGGCGACGATCAGATCGACGTCGCGAAGCTGGCCGCCGATCTCGGGCAGACCGATCCCCTTGGCGGTGCCGAAACGCCGGGCCATCGCCCGCGCCTTCTCCACGTCCCGGTTGGCGATCACCAGGTTCGCCAGGCCCGCCTTGGTCAGGTAGCGGACCACTAGCTCGGCGTTCTCGCCGGCCCCGATCACCAGCGCGCGGGCGTGCCGCAGGTTCACCTTGTCGCGGGCCAGCTCGACGGCCGCCAGTCCGATCGAGACGGCGCCGCAGTTGATGTCCGTCTGCGTCCGGACCGCCTTGCCCGCGCGGAAGGCGTGGTGGAACATCCGGTGGAAGATCAGCTTGCTCATGTGCGACTCGAGCGATTCGGTGTAGGCGGCCTTGACCTGGGCCAGGATCTGGTTCTCGCCGACCATCTGCGAGTCCAGACCGGCGGCGACCTCGAACAGGTGCCGGGCGACGTCCATTCCCGTCGTCTGGCGGCTGTGCTCGGCCCATACGCCGGCCGCCTCGGCGCCGTGCGAGGCCAGCAGCTCGCCGAGCAGCGCCCGGCAATCGCAGTCCTTCCTCGCGTAGAGGTAGAATTCGAGCCGGTTGCAGGTCTGGAGGATCACCGCCTCGCTGACGCCGCCGCTGTGGTGCAGGGCCTTGAGCATTCCCTGCCGCTGCTCGGGCGCGAAAGTGACCTTCTCCCGCAGCTCCACCGGGCAGTCGTGATACGTCAGATTGTCCAAGACCAGCTTCATTCGACGGTCATATCCGCGCAGAGAAACACCGTAAAGCTATACAGTGTAGCAGCGCAGGAGTTCTCCATCAAGCGCCCAACTGCGCTACTTGGCTTGCTGGACCCATTGGCGGAGCAGGCCCATGCCCTCAGCATCCCGACCTGTCAGCTCGGTGAGGAACTGCTGGAATGTCTGCCTGTCTTCGTAGTGGGGAATGCCATGCAAACGATGGGGATCACCGGGCAGACCGTAATCCTGGAGCCTGATGCCCGATGAGACGGCCCGGGCGATCAGCCAGTCCTCCAGCCTCGGACAGACGACGATAAGCCTGCGGTCGGCGCTACCGTGGCGAACGAGCAGACGCAGCCCTCCAGCCGCCTGGATCTCGTCGTAGCTGGCCAGATCGCGGGGTTGCGCGCTGCCCGGGTCTTCCTCTATGACGCCGACAGCACAGTCGAGCTTGAGCACGCGTTTGACCACCTCGCCCTTGCAGCGCTCGTGGCGCAAGTGCTTCTTTGTGACTCCGAGGGCCCGAAGCACTGCGGCGTCCGGATAGCACTCGACCAGGACCCTCATTTCTCTCCCTCAAGGAAACGGTCCAGATTGAAGAAGGGGTCGGCCTCCATCAGTTCGCAGACTTGATCGCCCGTCAGCGGTTTGACCTTGGTCTGATAGTCCTCGAAGTACGTGATGAAGACCTGCACGGCGTCCTGAGGGGCCTTCTCGATCACCGCTGAGAGCAGGTACGGATTGTGCGTCGCGATGAAGAACTGGTTGGTCTCGTCCAGCGCGATCCGCTCGCCTAAGTACTTCGTGTAGTACGGAAACGCATTCGACTCCGGCTCCTCAAACACCAGCACCGAGTCCTTGTTTGATGCCATCGCCACCGTATAGAAGATAATCCGTTGGAGCGTGTCTGACGCCAGCGTATATGGATAGTTGACTGCTATTCCTTCGACTTGTTTCTGGAGTTCGAACACCCTTTCCTGTGGTCTCAGAACCAGCATCAGGCCATATTTTCGGAAGAAGTCCATCATGGTCTCCCGAAGGACCCTCGACGAGTAGACGACGGAAAAGAGATTCGCCCCATTGGGTGGTCTAAGGCTACCCAAATCGGTGCTATCACCATAATGTTCCAGTATCTTGAATCGGAAGAACTTGATGTTGCCCGTCTGGAAATGCCCGCTGACACTGTTTCCTTCTCCAGCGTGACTGAGGCCTCCAAATCGGTCACCTGCCGGGCTTAGCAGCTCGAAACGGTCGTTCTGGAAGTGGACGATCAGTCCCGTGGGGTCGCGCCTTGAAGATAGGGAAAACAACACTCTGATGTCGTCATCTACCAGCTCGTCATAAAACAGGTTCTCGACAAACTTGAAGCGTACGTAGTCACTGAGCGGTTGTGAGTACTGGCCGCACCAGGAGAGCAACGCCAGCGCTTCGAGGATGTTGGACTTGCCGGTGTTGGGCTCGCCGATGAAGAGGTTCACCTTCCTGCAGTCGATATCCAACTGGCGAACGGATTTGAAGTTCGCGATGCTCAGCTTCGTGATCATGGCCGCATCTCCCGCAGCGCGTGCCCGGAAAACCAGCGGGCTCTCCGCCCGCCCTGCCACCTATTGTACCGACACCCTGGCCAGTGACAACCCTCGAAGTGAGGCAGGGCGGACCTGCGCAGCCGGTTCCCTCGTTCCTGTCTGAACCATCCCCAAGAGCGGTGGGCTTGGTGTATACTCTTGGTTAGCGGGCGTTTACAGTCACACAGGCCCTCAAACCCATGGATCGAGCCTCCTTGGAGGTCGGCAGGCAGCCCCGCGACGATCCGGCCCTCGTATTCGTCCCCGATGCTGGCCACTATGACGCGAGCGGCAAAGCTGCATCGTACATTTTCCGCAGATTCTGCGCCGATTTTGGCGTCGAATCGAGACTTATCTACAGAAGTGCAGAGCGGCTCTGTTCAGTATAAGATCAGGCGGATGAAAGACGTTGACGATGGCACACTGGTGCGGCGCGCCTTGCAGGCGGAGCCGGAGAGCTTCGGCAAGCTATGCCGGCGATACTACCACTCGCTGGTCGCCATAGCGGATTCTGTCCTGCTGGATCATCATCTGGCGGAGGATGCCGCCCAGGAAGCCTTCGCGGTGGCGTGCAGAGAACTCGACAGGTTGAAAGCTCCAGAGCGGTTCGGACCGTGGATCGCTTCGATCTGCCGGAACGTCGCCAGGGACATGCGGCGGGATTTGCAGAGACAGCGACGATGCGTTGAGCGAAGCCTGGCCGACGACGGCCCCGGCGAACCGGCCGACCACTGCCTTGGCGAGCGGGACGACGAGCGGAGGGTCGTCCTGGCCGCAGCGCTGGCGCGCCTGCCGGAACCGCTTCGAGAGGTCCTGTTCCTGCGGTTCTACAACGAAATGAGTTACCGGCAGATGGCCCAGGTTCTCGGCGCCACCGAGCGAGTAATCGATGGCCGCATCCGCCGGGCCAAGAAGAAGATGGCCGTCCTTCTGAAGAACGCGGGTTTCGGGAGGTAACTTGTCCTATGAGGCAGAACGACGACAATCGCTGGTTGGACCCATTGCTGGAGCAACACATCCGGCGCGAACCGGACGAGTTCGACTTCGCCGCATGGACACGGGACCACCCGGACGAAGCCCGCCTGCTGCATCGTGGCTATGAACACACAGGCTGTAACACAAGAACAAGAACCCTTACAATCTGGAGATTTCTCATGGAAAACAAAGTGACAAGATATTCAGCCGCCGCCGTGATCGTACTGGCCATGACATTGGTTCTGCTCAATCCCTTCGGCGGATCGGGAAACGGCGGCGTGGTCCTCGCCGATGTCCAACAGAAAGTCAACAGTATCGAGACGTTGATCATACGAGGCACAAAGACGTTCACGCTTCCGGGCGAAGAGGGCAAGGTCTTCGAATTCGACGGCATCAAAGGCCATTTCGACCTGGTGAAGTACTTCTCCGCCCAACAGGGCCTGGTTGAGGAAGGGTATGTTGGCAGCGAGCTCATCTACCGCTTCACGTTCAATCGGCCCGAGCGACAGACCCTGCTTGTCCTGCCTCGCTACAAGAAGTACGGCAGGTTCTCCTCTACCGATGCGCAAATGCGCCTATTGGAGAACGGAACACCCAAGGGTCTCATTAACCTCCTCATGGAAGGCGATTCCAAGACGGTGGGCCGCGACACCATCGAGGGGGTCGAAACGGAGGTCTTTGAGTTCCACGACCCCGGCACCTTCAAAGATCTCTTGCCCAGAGTCATTGCCGACATACGGAGCATCAAGGGCAAAGTCTGGATCGGAATCGATGAGCAACTCCCGGTTCGGGTCGAAGGCGACCTGGCCATCGGCAAGAGCTTCATGACCATGTTCCGCGATCTGAACCTCCACGAAGTCAACACGTTCAGTGACTACAACATCGAACTCGACGAAGCGGTCTTCGACACCACGGCCCCCGAAGACTACACGGAACTGACGCTCACCGACATTCTCCGGTTCGTTCCGGCACAGGGCAAGGCCGGCGCCGCCGCGTTGGGAATCGTCCCGGCCGGCCTGGTCTTCTGGAGAAAGCGACGAAAGGAGAAGAAAGTCACCGCCGCACAACGATAGCGACCATCCCGCAACGAGGGCCTTGTGTTCATATCGATGAGCATTCTCGCTCGTATTCGAACCATCCCCATCCCGATGCACATCGGGATGGGGATGCCACGCATTGATGAAGGTGGCGCATCGGTGCATTCGCGCCGCGTCAGAAGACAACCAGCGACCG
>CAZNSM010000016.1:14551-49654 GCA_964575615.1 uncultured Pirellulales bacterium
GATGAAGGTGGCGCATCGGTGCATTCGCGCCGCGTCAGAAGACAACCAGCGACCGCTACGGATCGCCGGCGCGCGTGGATCTATGGCAGGCCGGGGGTGGGGAGTGCGGCGTGCCAGGCGGCGGGGTCGTTGCCGGAGGCGCCGGGGGCCGGGTCAATCCGCTGGAGGCTGTCGCCCTGGCCATCGGGGGTGGCGGGCCAAGGGGCGGCGTCGGAGTAGACGACTTCGTCCACAACGACCGACGCGATAGGGTCTTCGAGATCGCCGGTCGCCTGGGGCTTCTCCAGCGCGATGCGCTCGGCGCCGTTGTTGAGGCCGCCCTCCCAAGGCCCGACGATGTCAGCGCCCGGCGCCAGCGGTCCGGCGCCATAAGCCGCGATGAAGGCTGCCAGGCGAGCCGTCTCGACGAAGGGATCGAACCCGACGACGACTACGCAACCGCCCGGCGGGATCGACAGACCCGCCGCGAAGGTGTAGTGCACGCCGCCGTCGAGCCGCCACGGTCCGGCTTCGCTCTCCAGAGCAACTGCCATCTCCGTCGGATTGAACAACTCGATGAACTCGTCGTTGACGTCGACCGGATGATACATGATCTCGCTGACCATCACGTCAAGGACCGCCCCGGCGTTGGCGACATCGCGAGTGGGCTGAAGCCGGAACCAGTGGGCGGCGCCATCGGGATAGCGGCCCCGCGAAATCCCGTCTTCCTGCGCCTTGAAGCGCACGCTGTCGACCACGCGGTCCTGCGCCGTGCCGGGAACACAGGACAGGAACAGGTCTTCGCCCGAGCGGCTCAGGCCAAAACCGAAATCGTCGCCCGATTCCTCGAACGTAAGGAAGTCGCCGGACCCGATGGCGGGCGCCGCGACAGGCCACTTCTTCAGATTACCGGCGTCGTCGCTGAGGTAGAAATCGGCCAGAGCCACGCTCGCATTCGTCGGGTTGTGCAGTTCGATCCAGTCGTCACCACCGGCGGCGAGAAACTCATTGATTACGACGGTCGCTCCAAGATCGGGATCGTCGGCGCCGGGCGAGCCGCCGATGTAAGCGCTGGCCCGCCAGTTGCCCGCGTAGTCCAGCGAGCCGGCAGGTTCATCGAGAATCGCCGAGGCCAGCGGGACCATCGAGTGGCCCGCGCCGTCGGCCGCGACCGGCCAGCTTGCGCTGTCGCCATAGGTGAACTCGGCAATCGTCCCGTTCCAGAAATCCTCCAGAGCGACGGTCTCGCCGCCGTTGGCCAGCTTGCCCTGGTACTGGCCCGCGATGAGGCTCGACAGGGCCGCGCCGTAACGAGACAGGAACGCCTGCCTGTTCTTGACCACCAGCACGAACCGCCCCGGGCCCAGCGTCGTGACACCGCTGGCGACAAAATCGAACGTCACCCCCTTGGTCAGCGAGACGCTCGACAGGTCCAGCGTCTCATCGCCGATGTTCTTGAGCTCGATGAACTCGAACTCGTCGGCATCCGTCGTCCCATCGGCTGCGGCGGCAGGATGGTACATCAACTCGGTGATGCGCAGGTCCGCCAGGATGCCGGCGGCCACCGGGTCGCCGGCGGTGAACTGGACCGGGCTGGACCAGTGACTCCAGCGACCGGTGTTGTCCTTCATCCGGCAGCGGACGCGATAAGTCCGCCCCGGCTTGACCACCGAGGCCGGGATGCGAACGTCCGGGTTGAACTGGGTCAACTCCGCCGATTCCCAGAGCGCCTCGATCTCGTAGCGGCCCGGCTCGCCTCGATAGACCTGGACCGGCGCCTGTGTCTCGTCGTCGGGTCCCTCCGTCGTCTCGGCACTGAGCCTCACATCAATGAAACAGTCCGAGCTGCTGCTGATGTCGGAGTTGAGCACTTGGACGGCAATGACGTTGGTCCCCTCGACGAGAAAATCGCTCGGCACACCGACGTCGTACCGAACGAAGTCCTGTACTTCGATCGCCGAGATGGCGGTGGCATCGTGCGCCATCTCGTCGGAATCGACGTTGTCCTGGAAGACGAGATGGTCGTTGATCCAGACGTTGATCCCGTCGTCGTACATCACCTCGAGCACGAGCGTGTCGAAAGCGGCGACGTTGGTCGCGTCGAAGGTCTTGCGCAGATAGATCGTAGAGTAGTTGCCCCGCATGTCGGGCAGGCTGGTCTGGAGGAAGGCCTCTCCGAATCCGATCGGCGTACGGCCGACGAGCCAGGCGGCGTCATTGAACTGGAGGTTGCGCCACGCACCGGGGATCGCCGACGGCTCGGCCGTTCCTTTGAAGTACTTCCACTGCGACCCGTCGGGCACGAAAAGGAACCCGGACGACTCGTCCGGCCGGACCGCCTGCGAGCCCAGGGCGACCTCGCCGATACGCCATTTCATCGCGGCGAACGTGCCGGCCCCCTGGGGATCGGCGAACGCGCTGGTGCGGAATGTCAGGGCGTTGGCGGGGAAATCGGCCCCACCGGTGGCTGTGATGAGGGGGGTCTGCGGAATCGCGTTGTCTTCGACGTACGTGTTGAACGCGCGGTTGTTCGCGACGACGTAATCCTTCATGATCTGGACCATGCCCCGGAAGTCCTTGGTGGACGCCCGCTGGTAGAAGCGGCCCTGGCCCGACTTGCTCGAATTGACGTAACTGCTGGTCATGATCGGGTTGTAGTCCCACATGGCCCGGTCGGCGTCGACGAAGGTCGGGCCGCCGGTGGGCGGGTCGATGACGTTGGCCAGCTCATCGAGCATCTGCCAGGCCTGGTCGGCGTTGTACAACAGGTCGAAGAACTCCCGCAGGCGATTCTGGAACTCGATGCTGAGGTTGGCGTTGGAGAAGATGCCATTTCTCGTGAATTCGTCGGCGCCGCTGCCATACATGTTGTTGGCCCAGGTCAGGTCCAGGTCCCACGGCAAAAGGGTCCATTTCTCGGTCGTCGGATCGTGAAAGAAGAACCAGTTCTTGCCACTTTCCATGTCGCCGTGGTGGATGGCCTCGACCGTGCAGCGGAAGCCATAGTAGGAGGTCAGGTCGACGTTCTGTCGCCACCAGGGTTCCTGAGGGCGACTGCGGTAGCCGTTGACGAACGCCACCAGGTCGGAGTTGTTGGCCGGCTGGGTCGGTCCCTGGTTGTTGAGGGCGCCGCCGCCGGGGCCGGCGTCGCCGGAGCCGCGATCCATCTTGTAGAGGTTGCCGTTGGGCAGGCCGTGCTCATCGAGGAAGCGGCCGTCCATCTGCTCAATGGTCATGTACAGGCCCCAGAAGTCACCGTCGTATTGCGTGGCGCCGAATTCATCGGCGTCGTCGATCACGCGGAAGTGCACCCAGTTCGTCTTCGACGCCGGACAGCCCATCAGGTTGAACAGCTTGAAGCCGGCGGCCTCGAACATGCCCTGCTCGCCGCGATGCTGGTAATCACCCTGCTGGATGCAGGCGGAGAAATTCAGCTTGTCCCACTGCGTGTCGTAGGGCCGCCCGTAGTCGTCGCGGGCCTGGAAATAATGGCCTCGGAGGAAATCGGCCTTGAACATGTTCTTGCCCATGGCATATCGCCAGACGCCGCCACGGGCGCGGAAACGGATGTGGTCGTAAACGACGCCGTCGTAGACGATCGTGCCTCGCCAAGGGTAGTCGCTGCCGCCGTACTGGCCCTTCTTTGCGCCGGGCATGTACAGCGCGTCGACCACATCCTGGTGATCGGCGATCAGATGGTACACGGGCAGGCTGGTGAGCGCCTCGGGGCTGTATTCGACGACCTCGCCCGTCGCGCCGCCGCTTCCGGGCCGGATGGCCCCGCGCCAGGCCGGGACGCCGTCATAGACGAAATAGGCGAAGTTGGGCTGCGGATCGTCGCTGTACGGCACCGTCAGGTTGTTTCCCAGACCGTCCACTACAAACAGGCGATAGCGAATCAGACGCCGGTGCTTCTGCCGCAACGCGGGAATCTGTACGGTATAGATGTCGTCATGCGCGATCAGGTCACCATCGAGGCCGTCGTCGTGCATGTCGATCGTCTGCCAACCGTTTGCATAGGCGGGGTTATTGATCGCGATGTAGTTGCCCGGATCGACGATCTGATACATCAGCGAGACGAACGCCAGCCCGTCGGAGTCCGTGACCTTGGCGGTGATCGTCACGACCTGCCCGGATCTGGGCTGCTTGGGCGTGTGTGCGACCTGGCGGACGTGGGGCGGAAGATTCTGCAAAGACACCGTGCCGTTCTGCTCGGCCGGCGTGGGCGCCGCCGACCGCCAACTGCCGCCCAGGTCGTTGTCGAGCGATGGGTGGATCAGTTGCATCGACCGTCCCGTTCCCGGCTGGTTGTCCGAGATCGGATCGCCCACCGTCGGCCAGGGGAAGCCAAGCCGGTAGTTCACCTCGTCGACAGTGGTCCCGGCAGCATCGCGCAGGACGAGCCGATCCCCTTCGTTGGCGAGTTTGCCGACGTAAGGTCCAAAGACCAGGGACGGCGCGACGTGAAAGCGCGACACGCCCCTGCCGCCGAGAATGTCGGTGGGGCTTTGTCCGACGACGAGGTAGCCGCCGGCCGGCAGGACCGTACCCGCGGGAAACGTGTACGAGATCCCGCCCGCCAGAGACCACCCGGACAGGCTCACCGGCTCGGGGCCGGCGTTGTGCAGCTCGACGAACTCGAGCAGTTCGGTCTTCACGTCAGGATTCGTGTGCAACTCGTTGATGACAATCGCGCCGTTGACGCGGGCCGAAGCCAGCAGCGTCAGGATCAAAACCGTCGTGCCCAATCTCGATATCCAGTTGCCCATCATATCCTCATCCGTTCTCGAATCATGTGTTTGCCCATGTCGGCGGCCGCGCGTTCGGGGACCGGCCTGCTCAGAAGACCAGGGCCGCCTCGACGTCGGGGTCATCGGCCCCGGGGGAACCGCCGACGTACGCGCTGGCCCGCCAGTAGTCCTTGTCGTTCGGCGAACCCGCCTCGGCAACGGCCACCAGCGAATGGCCCGCACCATCGGCTTCTATCGGCCAGCCGGCCCTGTCATTATACCGAAATTCCACCACGGTCCCGGCCGAATCATCCACCAGCGTGACAGTCTCGCCCTCGTTGGCCAGCTTGCCGGCGTATTCGCCCGCGATCAGCGCCGCCAGGTCCGCCCCGTAGCGGGCGAGGAACGCGGCCTGGTTCCGGACCACCAGAACGAACTGACCGGGGTCGAGGGTCGTGACGCGGCCGCTTGCGAAGTCGAACGTCACCCCTCCGGTCAGCGACACGCCGCTCAAATCGAGCGCGTGGCCACCGACGTTCTTGAGCTCGATGAACTCGTACTCGTCGTTGTCGGCGAACGCATCGCCCGCCAGTTGCGGGGGATTGTACATCAGTTCCGTGACCCGCAGGTCCGCCGCGATGCTCGGCGCGATCCGTTCGCCGGCGAGGAACTGGACCGGCGCCGACCAGTGACTCCAACGTCCCGTGATGTCTTTCATGCGGCAGCGCACGCGGTAGGTCCGCCCCGGCGTGACAACCGAAGGGGGAACGCCCATGCTGTCGCTGAACCCGGTCAGCTCGTCGCTTTCCCAGATCGCGTTGATCTCATACTTGCCCCGCCCACCGCTGCCGGTGGCCGGCGTCTCGTCCGAGGTCTCCTGCCGTTGCCACGCCGCCAGCCGGACGTCGATGAAACAATCGGTACTGCCGCTGACGGACGAATTCAGCAACTGCACGGCGATGACGTTAGTCCCCTCGACCAGCCACGCGCCGGGATCGCCCAGATCGGAACTGACGAAACTGGCGTTCTCGATCGCGCTGTCGGCGGTGCCGTTGTACGGCAGTTCGGCCGACGAGACGTTGTCCCGGTACGCCAACTGCCCGTTGATCCAGACAATGAGGCCGTCATCGTACTTGACGTCGAGAGTCAGGCGATCGAGAGCGGCCAAGTCGGTCGCGTCGAAGGTCTTGCGCAGATAGACCGTCGTATAGCCGCCGCGCATGTCGCTCAGTTCGGTGGCGATGAAGGTCTCGCCGTAGCCCAGCGGCGTGCGGCCCACCGACCAGGCGGAGTCATCGAACGCGAGCTGGCGCCACAGACTGCGCGGCGACGAGGGCTCCTGCCGGCCTTTGTAGTACCTCCATGGGGCCTCCTCGGGGATCAGCACCACGCGCGAGTCCGTATGGACCACCCGCGCCTCGGGCGAGACCTCCGCCAGGCGCCACTTCATGGCGCCGAACGTGCCGCGGCCCTGCGGATCGTCGAAATGCGACACGCGGAACGCCAGAGCATCGGCGGGGAAACCGGTCGGGCCGATTGAGGTCACCACGGGCGTCTCGGGAATGTCCGTATCGTCGTCGATCCGCGCGAGGTTCTGGGCGCCCCAGCCGCCCGGACTGATGAATTCCTTCATCCGCCCAACCATGCCGGCGAAATCCCCGGTGGGCGAGCTTTCATAGAATGTGCCCTTGCTGGCGGTGCGCGGATGATAGTCCCACATGGCCCGGTCGGCCTGTACGAAGGACGGCCCCCCCGCCGGGTCGGAGATCACCGCCGCACATTCGTCGATGATCTGGCCGCACTGGTCGGCGTTGAGCAGCAGGTCCGTCAGCTCGCGCACGCGATTCTGAAAGGCGATGATGCAGTCGGGAAACTCGTGGTAGGTGTTCGGGGTCCCGACGCTGTGGCCCTGGAAGAACCGCCGGGCGAGCACCTGTTTCCAGTACTCGTCGTCGTCCGTGTAGATGTCGGTGTCCCAGGAGTGGTCGAAATCCCAGGGGATCATCCACCACTGGCCGGTTTCAGGATGGGCATAGTACAGGCAGTTCCAGCGATCCGTCAGGTCGTAATGGTGCACGGCGTCGCAGATGATGCGGTAGCTGTAGTAAACGTCGAGATTCGTGTTCTCCTGCCACCATTGGCGGTCGGAGGGATGACGCTGGTAGGCGTTGCAGAAGCCGACGACATCGCTGTGGTCGGTGACCTGGGTCGGGCCCTGGTTGTTCTTGTTGCCCATGCTGCCGGTACAGGCGAAGTACATTTTGTAGAGGTTGCCGTCGGGCAGGTCGCGGGCGTCGAGGAAGCGGCCGTCGGGCTGCTCGATCGCCAGGTACAATCCCCAGAAATCGCCGTCGTACTGGCTCGGACCGGCCTGGGCCTCGTCGTCGATGACTCGAAAGTGCAGCCAGTTCATGTGGCACGAGGGCACGCCCGCCAGTTGCATCAGCCGGGTGGTCACCGCTTCGTACATCCCGTGTTCGCCCCGGTTGTGGGTGTTGTCGAACTGGAAGCACGCCGAGAAGTTCAGCTTGTCCCATTGGGTCTTGTAGGGCCGGCCCTCGTCGTCACGACCCTGGAAATAGTGTCCGCGATTGAAGTCGAATTTCCAGCGGTTCTTCCCGAAGGCGTAGGTGGCCCAGCCGCCGCGTGGGCGGTACCAGATGTGGTCGTAGACAACGCCGTCGTAGACGAGGGCGCCGGTCCACTGATACCAGCCGGCCTCCTCATTGCAGCGCGCGTCCGGGATGGCATTGAACTGGCAGTCCTCGATGTCCTCGTGTTTGGCGATGAGGTGATAGACCGGCAGCGACTGCATCACCTCCGCCGGATACGTCACCACCTTGGCCTGGGCGGCATTCGCGCTGCCGGGCCGGATCGCGCCGCTCCAGGCGGGCACCTCATCGTAGCAGAAGTAGGCGAAGTTGGGCTGTGGATCGTCGTCGTAAGGCGCCTTGACAGAAGCCCCATTCCGGTCCCAGGCGGTGATGCGATAGCGCACCAGACGGCGGTGCGTCTGCACGTCGCCCGGCATCCGGACGGTGTACACATCGTCGGCGGCCTGCTCGTCGCCGTCGCTCCCATCGTCCACCATCGGGACATCGACCCAGCCCCTGCTGTATTCGGGGTCCAGGAAACGCTGATTGTTGCCGTCGGAGTACTGATAGCGGATGTAGCGGCCCGGATCGACGAGCTGATATTGCAGGACCACCGCCGCGACACCGTCGGGGTCCGTGATCTTGGCGGAGATCGTCACGGCCTGGCCGGAGCCCGGCTGCTTCGGCGCGTGCCGGACCTGGCGGACCTGCGGCGGCGCATGGTCGGTCAGCACAGCCTGATTGGCGGCCGCCGGCGTCGGCGACGCCGAGCGCCAACTGCCGCCCAGGTCGTTGTCGAGCGCCGGATCGATCAACTGCATCGAGGCGCCGGCATTGAGCCGATCGGTCGCGACCGGATCGCCCACCGTCGGCCAGGGAAAGCCGAGCTGGTAGTCCACCTCGTCCACGGCCGTTCCATCGGCATCGCGCAGGACCACTCGGTCGCCATCGTTGCCGAGCTTGCCGACGTAGGGCCCGAAGACCAGGGCCGAGGCAATGGGAAAACGCGCTGCGCCCCTGCCGCCAAGAATGGCGGCGGGACTCTGCGCCACGATGACGTAGCCGCCGGCCGGCAGCACGGTCCCGGCCGCAAACGTGTACGAGATCCCGCTCGTCAGCGACCATCCGGACAGGTTCACCGGCTCAGAGCCGGCGTTGTGGAGTTCGACGAACTCCAGCAGTTCCGTCTTCACGTCGGGGTCTGTGTGCAGCTCGTTGATGACCACCGCCGCCGTCGCCCGGCCGCAGGGCATATGGACACAGAGCGACCAGAACACAGCCGCCAGAATCGGGAATCGCTGTGATACGGTCACGCTTGTCCTCTTCCATGCTCAGTATCGTTCTACGAGGGATGGCCTGATGCAGTTCCAGACCGCATGGCAGCCCGACAACGGCACCCGCATCCATATCCGCACCGTCCATCTTAACTTATTTGCCCCGGCCCGGTCAAGCCCGATGGTCCGGAAACATTGCTCCCGGCCCGGCCTGCCGGTTGCCGAACGAGAGGCCCTGTGATAGGCTATCGGCGTATCGAGGCCCGCCCTTGACCGGCCGCCGCGGCGCACGGTCTCGCAGCGGGCATTCACGGACGAATGGAGACAGACCATGAAGACCCTCATCACGCTGATGGCTGCGTGCATCCTCATCGCAGGCTGCAAAACCAACCAGGACGGCTCCCAGGCGGCCGGCGAGGCGCGAAAGGCCGGCGTCAAGCGCATCCTTCTCGTCACCGGCGTCGACCACCCCGCCCACAACTGGCGACAGACCGCGCCAGCGCTGGCCAGGGTCCTGAGGGCGGACGGGCGGCTGGACGTGACGGTCACAGAGGACCCTAACTTCCTGGCCTCGCCGCAGTTACGGCAGTACGACGCCGTGGTCATTCACTTCATGGACTGGCAGATTCCCGACCCCGGACCCCAAGCCAGACTGGCCCTGCAGCGGTTCGTCCGGGCGGGCAATGGCCTGATGATCGTCCATTTCGGCTGCGGCGCGTTCGAGGAGTGGGACGATTTCGTGCACATGGCCGGCCGCGTCTGGGATCCGAACATGCGTGCCCACGACCCGCACGGCGCCTTCACTGTGACCATCACCGACGGCGAGCACCCCATCACGAAGGGCTTGGCGTCGTTTGAAACGACCGACGAGCTGTACACCTGCCTGGCGGGCGAAACGCCGGTTCACATGCTGGCGAAGGCCCGCTCCAAGGTGGACAACCTGGACTACCCGATGGCCTTTGTGCTCGAATATGGCAAAGGCAAGGTCTTCCACTGCGCCTTGGGCCACGACGTCGTCGCGATCGAGAACCCTCCTGCCGCCGAGCTGTTCCGACGAGGCTGCGCCTGGACCGCCGGCCTGGCTCCTGTCCGCCAAACCAAGTGAGATCGTGCAGGCTATGAACGCTGTCGCGAAGCGGGCGTCTACAGGCCATCGAAGAGGGGCAGATCCTCGTCGGCGGCAGCAGCCGCCGCCGGCTCGGCCACGCCCAGCGCTTCGAGGCCGCCCGGCTCACTCGCGGTGCGCAGCAGCCGGCGCATCTCGCGCAGCATCTTGGCGGTGTTCCATTGCCCGTACCGGCAAACCCAGTCCTTCTGGAGACGGACCAGAGTCTGGTACAGAATGTGTCTTCGCTCTTCGGGCGACAGTCGTTTCATCAGGACACTCCGAACGATGGGGCCGGCCTGCGGCATCTCAAGCCGTCCACTCTGACCGGTGACATTCTATGGACGCGTGCCGCCAGTTTCAATCAGCGATCGCAGATATCGTCGGGCCTTGGCAACAGCGGAGCAGCCTGGTATTCTGATGGCGGATGATGAGATTCGGGGGATGACTTTGTGCGGGCGACTTGCGATGCGGCTGACGTGCTATTACTGCGGCGCGGAAATCTCAACCGATGCCGGACAAATCGGCACGCTCCTCGTGTGCCCCGGATGCGGCCATCGAGTCCGAGTGCCTCGCCCCGTACATTCGGAGGCCTCGCCCCCGCAAGCCGACGGGCGCAGCTCGGCGGTGAGAAAGGACGCCGCCGCATGGGAGCACGTCAGCAACCAGGAGATTCGAGACACGGTCCTGTACGAGGCCTTGCCCAGAGCGGAGAAGCTCCGGGTCAATCTCAAACGCGCATTTGCTTTCGTCCTGCCGCGATACGACGACCTGACGCTGTTTGCCTTCGGGATCGCCTTTGTGCTGCTGGCCCTTCTCGATCCGGGCCTGCGCGGTGCGCTGGCCGCCATCGGCACAGACCCGCACACCGAGACGGAGACCCTCCTGCTGGGATTCGCCGGGCTCGGCCTGACCCTGTCGCTGATTGGTGTCGTCTGGCCGCGAGACAAATCCGAGTTCGAGAAGGTGATGATGCTTTTCTTCGCGATCCTCATCACGATCGGCGCCGGAGTGTCCACGTGGCAGACGCCGGGCGCCGGGGCCCTCGGCTGGCTGGCCGTCTTTCCCATCTGGAACCAGTTCAATGCCGTGCTCCTGCTGTTGCTGGCCTCGACGGGCATCCTCGATACGGACTGCATCACGGACCGGCGCGCGACGGTTCGGCAGATCCTCGTGGCCATCGTAACGATAGCGGTCCTCACCGCCGTGTGCCGGTATTTCTTCCGACTGCACTGGGCCGTCACCTACTCGATTGCCGTCAACTATGCGCTGAGCTTCCTGGGCCGCGTCCAGAAGTTCTTCGATGCCCCCCCGCCGTCGACATAGCGCGGCCGTTTCCGTGCAGCCCTGGGCGACGGGGCAGAGCGAGCCATGCCATGGAACGGCCCGGCGAACGCCTGAACGGGCCCCTTCCCCGACGGGAAATTCGGCAGATTGTTGAAATCGTTCCGATTCCAACGGCGTCTTACCCGCAGTGCGGCAACCGGACAGGCTCTTCCGCGCCGGCGGCGCAGATGTCCGTTCCGCAGCAGGCAACGGCAGGGTGCGTGCCGGCGCCAAGGTCGCTGCAGCGATCCCAACAACCTTTCTTTTGGAGGCTTATCGCATGAAAGATCAGAGACTTCTCAAGGTCGTCGCGCTCGGCGCGGTTCTCGTCCTGTCGCCCCAGGTCTGGGCCCAGCCGGCCGGCGGGGGCCGAGGCGGCCTCTACGGCGACTGGCTCGTCAAGAGCGAGTTCAACGGGCGAACGATGGAAACCATCCTGTCGTTCTCGCGCGACCAGGACGGCAATCAGACCGGCCAGTGGATCGGCTTCATGGGCGTCAGCGACCTGAAGGACCTTAAGTTCGAGGACGGCCAGATCAGCTTCACGCGCGAGATGCAGGGCCGCGACGGCGAGACCATGACCTCGACCTTCAAAGGCAGAATTACAGACGGCAAGCTCACCGGAACGGTCTCCGGCGGCCGAGGCGACTACGCTCTCGAAGGGCAGCGGATCCCGCGCACACCCAGAGCTGTCGGGACCTGGGAGATGACCCTGAAGATGCAGGAACGCGAGATTCCGGTCACGCTGACCATCACGGCCGACAAGGAAGGCCAACTGGCCGCACAGTGGAAGAGCCAGCGAGGCGAGATGAAGGTCAGCGGCGTCCAACTCGAACGAAACACCCTGACGATGGCGCTCAAGAGCGACAACCCCGACCGGCCCTGGGAGGCGACCTTCGAAGGCCAGCTTCAGCAGGATGGACTCTCGGGCGCTCTCAAGAGCGAGCGAGGGGAGATCCCGGTTGAGGGCAAACGGCTGGGCAACGCCCTGATCGGAACCTGGAACCTCGAAGCGACATCCGAGCGCGGCACGCGCAAGCAGCGGCTTGTGGTCCATCCCGACCTGAGCGCGCTGTACGGCACGATGCCGGTCAAGAAGGTCACGCTGGACGGCGACAAGGTCAGCTTCAAGATCACGATGACGTTCGGCGACCGGGATTTCGAGATGGACTTTGCGGGCAAGATCCAGGACGGCAAGCTCAGCGGTGAGATGACCACCGGCATGGGCAGCCAGAAGATCACGGGAACCAAGGTGGTCCGCACCCTCCGCAGACGCACGCAGTAGAAATACCTGCCTGTAGGGCCTGCCGGGGGAACATGCTCCGGCAGGCTCATCTAATATGGGCTCGGCTCCTCCTCGGTGGGAACGAAGTGACTCTGTCGCAGCTCGCACGCTGAACAGAAACACGGCCGGCGGCATTTCTCGCGCCAGCAGGCCATCTTGTCGTCGGTCCGTACCATGACGATTCGCTGCAGGTGATCCATCCTCGTCGTGCCTTTGAGCAGGACCAGATCGCCGCTCCGGAGGTAGCTGCGCAGATAACACTCGAGCTGGTACAGCATCCCAAAAGCCATGACGCGGTCATCGTCCGGATGCGTCCTGGCCTTCAAGGCGTAATGGGCATGATCGCCTACGAACAGGACCTTGTCCGCCACGTCGAGCGCCTGTTTCGCAATCGCTTTGTACCGTCGCGAGAATTCCCTGGGCGTATCCGAGACGGTTCCGATCACCACGATCTTGCGCCCGGCCCGCGCCGTCCGCAGGAACTCCAGCGAGGCCGGGATGGTCCAGAACGGCGCTTTCCACGCATCACTGACGAAGGTCACACCGCCTGGGGCTTCGTGCGGGCTCATGCGGTCGAGAATCGGCTCGAGGGTCTCCACTGCCTCGGCCGCCCGCGGCAGGGAAACGCCCGCCGCCAGGGCCGCCGACAGGGCCGCCAGCACTGTGTAGACCCAGTGCACACCCAGCAGTTGCGTCTGCACGTGACATCGCGTCCCCTCGTAACAGACATCGAACGACAGCCGCTCGGGCCAGGCGCACCGGATATTCTCGGCTCGGACCGTCGCCTCGGCCGACTGCCCGTAGGTGAACACACGGGCTCGCGTGCGGGTGCGCATCGCATAAACGTTGGGATCATCCGCATTGAGCACGGCCGCCCCGTCGGGCGGCAGAATCTCGACGAGCTTTCCTTTCTCCGCCGCCGTGGCCTCCAGACTGCGAAAACTGACGTAGTGATCCTGCCCGACGTTGGTGACCGCGCCAATGTGGGGTCGCAACAGCCGGGCCGACCGTTCCATGGCCCCCTTCATGTGTCCGCTCACCTCAACGACACAGAAGCGGTCCCGCGGCGACAGCGATCGAATCGTCTTGCCGATATCCCAGATCGTGTTGTCATGAATCCCCATTCGGGCGCGCCCCTCGCGGGCCAGGATCGCGGTGGTCAAGCCGGCCGTGGTGGTCTTGCCACAGCTTCCCGTAACCGCGACAAAGCAAATGTTGGAAGTATAGCGCAGCACCGTTCGATAGCAGCGAGCCACCTCCAGACCCGCGCGACGTCTGACCGGCAGATATACGGTTGTCCTGAACCTGTCTTTGGCCGATCTACAGCAGCGACTCACGGACGGCATTTGCATCGGGGCACTCCTTCGGCAAATGCGCGTGTCTCATATAACGACGTGTCCGCATCCATGTCGTCTTCCATGCGAGTGGGGCCAAGCTCCCCCACCAGCGCAGCATCGCGCCACCGGGCTGGACACGGCAGAACGCGGTGCGAGAAGTCCTCATATAGATAGCAGCGAGCGTTCATCTCGATACAGTAAGGATCGATGCGGCTGAACCAGGCAAAACGCGCCTCGCGGCGTGCCCGGTCATGGATCAGATAATGGAAGTGCAGCAGGCGCCAGGCGTCCAGCCGGACAAACCGGGACTGGAGAGCGGGACTGAATTCATGATGGATCAGACCGCTGTTGGCGCCGGACAGAGGAAAGACATATCGCAGCCGGGGATCGTTGCGAAACAGACGCGGAATCCACGTCGTCTCGAACAGAGGCGTGCTGACGTAGCGCAGCGGATCGATCGCACAGATCCACCACCGCCGCAACGCGAAGCCGATCTCGCCGGTCCGCGCCAGCAAAGGGCGAATGGCCCGGCCAAGCTCGTCGCAGACCACCTCGTCCTGGTCCAATTCGAGAATCCACGCGCCGCAGGCGTGGTCGAAGGCGAAGTTCTTCTGGGCGGCGAAATTGCCGTCGAACGGACGGTGCAGATAGACGCACTTGGGAACGGAACGCACGAGCGCCTCGGTGCCGTCGGCGCTGCCGCCGTCCACGACGACGATCTCATCGGCAAAACGCTCCACGCTGGCGATCGCGCGGCCCAGATACGCCGCATTGTTCTGCGTTACAATACACGTGCTGATCAATGGTCTGTTCATCACACATCCTCGGACGTTCCGCCCTGTCCACCCATCGCCTGCGGCGAGCGCGGCCAGGCGCCGCTTCCACGCGTCTTTCGTTCCGCCCGAGAATAACCCCTTTCATCAGAGAGGTATCCGCAGCGACTCCGCCGCCGGGAACCGGCCTTCCTGTTCGAGGCAGCCTCCTCCACCTGGACAGCCCTGTCGCTACGGGAGACAGCTCTCGCTATGGACCCATCCACCAATGGTCTCTGGCACGTTATCGGCGGAAAGACCAGCCCGGTTGAGCGGGAAAAGCAGATTTCCTGCCCGCGGTACCAGGCAAACCGGCGCCGGCAGGCGCGCGGAAGAGGGAGACCGACACCCGCCTGTTCCACGGGGACATTGCGATGGGTAGGAGTCTGTGGTAGGTTGATGGTGTCGAAGACACTGGAATACGGCCAGGCGGTTTTGGCAACGTGGGGGAAAACGAAGGGACGAACGGCGATGAAGATCGGATTTCACACGGACGCGTTCAATACGGCCTACTGGAGCTTCGCGAAGTGCCTGGGCTGGGCGCAGGCCAACGGCGTTCACTATATCGAGTGCGGCGTGATCGACGGGGTCAGTTGGATTCACGGTCTGGGCTATCAGCCGCACGTGGCGCTGTACGAAGATCCCCTGTTGCTCAAGAAGAAGATGGATTCATACGGCGTGCAATTCACGCAGATCGACGCCGCCTATCCTCTGTCGGGCAAGGACGGTCCCCTGCGCGGCGTCCCCTACATCATGAAGTCCATCCAGTGGGCCCACCTGATCGGCTGTCCCTGCGTGGACACCACCGATGGGATGGCGCCGCCGGAGGGACTCAGCGATGCCGAGGCGATGGACCTGATGAAGCGCAGCTACGAGCAGATCATCGAGGTGGCCGAGGCGCATCGGATCACGGTCAACATTGAACCGCACGGCTACTTCACCACCAAACCTGACATGATGGCGCGGATGCTGGCGTTCTGCGACAGCCCCTATCTGGGCATGAACATGGACACGGGCAATACGTTCATCGCCGGCCAGGACCCGGTCGCCTTCCTGGAGCGATTCCTCGGCCGGGTCCGGCACGTCCACATCAAGGACGTCTCCGAATCGCTGGCCGCCGCCGTGCGCGGCAACCAGACGGGCATCGCCGTCAGCCAGTGCGCCATCGGCGACGGCGTCAACGCCGACAACATCCGCGCGTGCCTGAAGCTGCTGCGCGATCACGGCTACAAAGGCGTCCTGAGCATGGAGTGCGAGGGACAGGGCGGCCCCATGATCGAGAAGTCACTGGCGTGGGTGCGCCGCACGCTCGACGAACTCAACATCCCAACCGAGTGATGGCGGCGCTCGTAGTGTGCCCGTAAGGGCATATGTTCTATTGGTCGTATCGGTCCTATAGGTCCAATAGGACCGATAGGACGTATTAGAAACGCCTCACGGCGTCACTACAAACGATGACGCGCCAAGCACTTGCTTCTGACGCGCCGTATGCCATACTTTATCGTATGGGACCTCTCGAGCTCATCGTCGTGGTCACGCTCCTGTCTTTGTTGTATCTCTACCTGAGATACTCGAAGCAGAACTGAGCGTCTGTTCCTATCGGACCTCGCCCATCCTTATCGCCTCTGCCCGGCCGTCACTCTGCGAGGACCCGCACGCCGTCCGCGCGGCCCGCGCGTCACTTTGTTTCCATCAGCCGAACGAAATCATCGAAGAGGTAGCGGGCGTCGTGGGGGCCGGGGGACGCTTCGAGGTGGTACTGGACCGCGAAGGCCCGGAGCTTGTCGCTGCGAATGGCCGGTGGGAGTGCCCCTCATTGCGTCCTGTCTGCGTGTTGGGGAACCTCTGTGAGCTTGAAAGAAACGCTGTAGTACCGAACGCGGATGTTGCTTGTCATTTCCAGCGCGTAAGCCAGCTTGGGATCCGGGTCGCGGCATATCACAAGCCCCTTTACAGATTGGCCTTCTGTGCAGAGATTCCTCTTGACCCATCCCATGTAGCGCAGAACCTGCCCAACAACTTGATCTGAAGGGCGTCCTTTCTTGAGCTCGATGACAACGAAGGAATTTGACTTCGGCTCGACTGACAGGATATCGATGGAGCCGATATCGGTGCTATACTGCTGGCCGTCGTTTCCCTCCGCATCCTCGTATATCCTAAGCTGCTGCTTGAAGATCGTGTCGAAGTTGCTCACGATGAAGTCCTCAAGGTACTTCTCCAGAACGAATGCGCTTGGGTCTTCAAGCAATGCACCATCCGCTGACGATTCGGAGTTCGGTTCGGAGACTTCAACGAGATTGCGGAATTGTGATTCCGAAAGCTCGGATAACGTATGCATGGGGAAGACAATGCTGCTGAACGCTTTGTCGCACGGTTCATCCTGCCACGCCACGCTCAGGAAGCCCGCGTGCTCAACGGCTGGATTTCCTCCTGGCTTGTAGATGGCCGACTCACTCACCCTGCCCACCGCCGCGAGAATCTTCCTACCCCTTCGAGCAACCACGTAATCGCCCGGCTTGATCTCATGGTAGAAGGTCCACAGGATATTGCCATAGAGGGCCTTTGTTTGCCGGGGCTTGTCCGGATAGGCTGTCGCAACAGCTCCGTCCAATTCGTCCCGACTCATTTGTGAGATATCACCGAGTTCGTGCCATCCGATTGAGACGAGATCGTTCGCACGATCGAATTGCCACACCCTATCGAATAGTTCGGGCGGCTTGCATTCGACGGGAGCGATCACCCAGTAACGAGGCATTGATTATCCTCCGTTCTTTGGGACGCAGAATTCCATGAACGTTTTGCTCACCTCGCGTTCGAGTTGCGGATGCCGTCCGCTCACATTCGCGCATTCGCGACAATCAAGCCGTGCTCTGTATCTTCTTGGGAATTCAGTACGGTGTAGTTTCCCTCGGCAATACTTCCCTTCGGTCAGTTCATCGGCGAGATCAGGGGTCGGTATAAGAGGAAAATGAGAAAAGGTTGGCGCAGACCGTACGCCATGCCGGAGGCTGCACCAGCGCGTAGGATGGATGCCCTTACGGGCACACTACGAACAGTCCTCTACTTGGCCGCCATCAGGTCGATGAAGTCGGTGAAGAGGTAGCGGGCGTCGTGGGGGCCGGGGGAGGCTTCGGGGTGGTACTGGACCGCGAAGGCGCGGAATTTTTCGCTGCGGATGCCTTCGCAGGTGTGGTCGTTGAGGTTCAGGTGCGTCAGTTCGACGTCCCTGCCTTTGAACGAATCGAGGTCCACGCAGAATCCGTGGTTCTGGCTGGTGATCTCGATCTTGCCGGTGCGCAGGTTCTTGACGGGATGGTTGGCGCCGCGATGGCCGAACTTGAGCTTGTACGTGGTCCCGCCGAGCGCCAGGCCGAGGATCTGATGGCCCAGGCAGATGCCAAAGATCGGGACCTTGCCCAGCAGGCCCTTGACCGTCTCGACGGCGTACGTGACCGCGGCCGGATCGCCCGGACCGTTGCTGAGGAAAACGCCGTCGGGCTTGTGCGCCAGGATTTCTTCGGCCGAAGTCTTGGCGGGCACCGCGAGAACCTCGCAGCCATGCGAGACCAGCAGGCGGAGGATGTTGCGTTTCATGCCGTAGTCGATCGCCACGACCCTGTACTTGGGCGCCGGCACGTCCTGGGTGTTGGTCAGGACATCGAGAACACCTTCCTTCCACTCGTACGGTTTGCCCACCGTGACGTTCTTGACGATGTCGCGGCCGACCAGGCCGGGGTAGTCCTGCAACATCGCCGTCAGCTTCTTGATGCCGACCTCGCTCGATGAGATGATCCCGCGCATAGCGCCTTCGGTGCGGATGTGCCGCACGAGCTTGCGCGTGTCGATCCCCTCGATGCCCACGACGTCATTGGCCTTCAGGTACGCGTCAAGCGTGTCACTGCTGCGCCAGTTGCTCGGATAGTCGCAGTTCTCCTTGACGACGAACCCGCTGGCGAAAACCTTGCGCGACTCCCAATCGTCGGCGTTGGTCCCGTAGTTGCCGATGAGCGGATAGGTCATGGTGATGATCTGCTCGTGGTACGAGGGATCGGTGAGAATCTCCTGGTAGCCCGTCATGGACGTGTTGAACACGACCTCGCCGCACTTGGCGCCCCGGGCGCCGAACGCACGGCCCTCGAACACGGTGCCGTCTTCCAATAGCAAAACCGCTTTCACGAAGTCCGTCCTCGCTGTCGGTTGTAGAGCTGAATCGGTTTGACGTGGATCTGCCTGGCCTTGAGCGACTCGATCGCTTTGACGACCGCCTCGGCGCCGCGGATCGTGGTCACGTAGGGAATCTGCCGATCGACGGCGTTGCGGCGGATGGCAAAGGAATCTGTGATGGACTGCTTGCCCACCGTCGTGTTGACGATCAGGTCGATCTGGCCGTTGATGATCGCGTCGACGATGTTCGGCCGGCCCTCGGTCATCTTCAGCGCGAATTCCGAAGGGATGTTGTTCTTGATGAACTCGATGCAGGTGCCTTTGGTCGCGACGATTTTGAAGCCCATCTCGTGGAGCCGGCGCGCCACGGGCACGGACCGCGCCTTGTCGGCGTCGCGGATGCTGAACAGCACGCTGCCCGTCACCGGCAGGCTGTTGCCGGCGGCGATCTGGCTCTTGGCGTAGGCCGTGCCGAAATCGTCGGACAGGCCCATCACCTCGCCCGTCGAAAGCATCTCGGGCCCGAGCAGCGCATCGGTGCCGGGGAACTTCAGGAACGGGAAGACCGCCTCCTTGACCGCGTAGTGCTTCGGATGGATTTCCTCGGTGAATCCGAGGTCATCGAGGGACATCCCGGCCATGATCTTGGCCGCCAGCTTGGCCAGCGGCACGCCGATCGCCTTGCTGACAAACGGGATCGTCCGCGAAGCCCGCGGGTTCACTTCGAGGATGTAGACCTCATCGTTCTTGATCGCGAACTGGATGTTGATCAGACCCTTGACGTGCAGCTCCAGGGCCAGCAGTTTGGTCTGTCGCGCGATCTCGTCGAGCACGTGCTTCTTGATATTGACCGATGGAATCGAGCAGGCGCTGTCGCCCGAGTGCACGCCGGCCTCTTCGATGTGCTCCATGATGCCGCCGATGACGACGCGGCGCCCGTCGCTGATGGCGTCGACGTCCAATTCCGTCGCATCGTCGAGGAACTTGTCGATCAGGATCGGATGCTCGCCCGAGGCCTCGATGGCCTCGTGGACGCAGGCCTTGAGGCCGTCCTCGTCGTAGACGATGTGCATCGCGCGGCCGCCGAGCACGAACGACGGCCGGATCAGCAGCGGATAGCCCAGCTTCGTCGCGATGCCCAGCGTCTGGTCGTACGTGGTGGCGGTGCCGCTCTCGGGCTGGCGCAAGCCGAGGTTTTCGACCAGGCGGTTGAACCGTTCGCGATTCTCGGCGCGGTCGATGCTGTCGGGCGAGGTGCCGATGATTTTGACGCCGGCCTTCTCCAGTGGAACCGCCAGCTTCAGAGGCGTCTGGCCGCCGAACTGGACGATGACGCCGTCGGGCTTCTCCTTCTCGACGATGCTCATCACGTCCTCGAACGTCAGCGGCTCGAAGTACAATCGGTCGGACGTGTCGTAGTCGGTGCTGACCGTCTCGGGATTGCAGTTGACCATGATCGACTCGACGCCGATCTCGCGCAGCGCGAACGCCGCGTGACAACAGCAGTAGTCGAACTCGATGCCCTGCCCGATCCGGTTGGGGCCGCCGCCCAGGATCATGATCTTGCGCCGGTCCGTCGGGGCCGCTTCGCATTCGGTCTCAAACGTCGAATAGAGATAGGGCGTGCTCGCTTCGAACTCGGCGCCGCAGGTGTCCACCCGCTTGTAGACGGCGTTGACGCCCAGCGACTGGCGGTGCTTTCGGAACTCGGGCTCCTTGACGTTCGAGATCGACGCCAGGTAGCGGTCGCTGAAGCCGTACTGCTTGGCCTCAGTCATCAGACGGGCATCGGGCAGCGTGCCCTTGCCGGCCAGCAGCTTGCCCTCCAGCGTCACGATGTCCTTGATGTTGTTCAGGAACCACGGGTCGATCTTGGTCAGTGCGAACAGATCGTCCACAGGCATCTTCCGCCGCAGCGCCTCGGCCACGTACCACAGTTTGTCCCAGCAGTGGCTGCGCAGTTTGTCCTTCAACTGGTTCAGCGGAATCGTCTCGTCGATGTGTCTGGCCGCCAGGGCGTGCCGGTCGATCTCCAACGAGCGGACGGCCTTGTGAAAGGCCTCTTTGAACGTGCGGCCGATGGCCATCGCCTCGCCGACGGATTTCATCTGCACCGTCAGTTCCGGCGAGGTCTGCGGGAACTTCTCGAACGTGAACCGCGGCCATTTGACCACGCAGTAATCGATCGTCGGCTCGAAGCACGCCGGCGTCTTTTTCGTGATGTCGTTGGGGATCTCGTCCAGCGTGTGGCCCACCGCCAGCAGCGAGGCGATCTTGGCGATGGGAAAGCCCGTGGCCTTCGAGGCCAGCGCCGAACTGCGGGAGACGCGAGGGTTCATCTCGATGACGTAGAGCTTGCCATTGGCAGGGTTGACCGCGAACTGGATGTTGGAGCCGCCCGTCTCGACGCCGATGGCCCGGATGATCTTCAGCGACGCCTCGCGCATGATCTGGTATTCTTTGTCGGTCAGCGTCTGGGCGGGCGCGACGGTGATGCTGTCACCGGTGTGGATGCCCATGGGATCGAGGTTCTCGATGGAGCAGACGATGACCACGTTGTCCTTGCGGTCGCGCATGACCTCCAGTTCGTATTCCTTCCACCCGGCCACCGACTCCTCGACGAGCACCTGCCCCCTGGGACTGAGCGCCAGGCCCCATCGGATGTACTTCTCGTACTCCTCGGTGTTGTAGGCGACGTTGCCGCCGGTGCCGCCGAGGGTATAGGACGGACGGATGATGGCGGGATAACCGATCTCCTCGACGACGCGCCTGGCCTCTTCCCAGTTGTGGACGTAACCGCTGCGGGGAACCTCCAGGCCGATGTCCTGGATGGTCTTCTTGAACCGGTCGCGTTCTTCGGCCTTCTTGATCGAGCGGAGATTGGCGCCGAGCAGCTTGACGCCGTGCTTCTTCAGGACGCCGCTTTCGGCCAGCCCCACGGCCGTGTTCAGCCCGGTCTGCCCGCCCAGCGTCGGCAGCAGGCTGTCGGGCTTCTCGCGGCGAATGACCATCTCGACGATCTCCGGCGTGATCGGCTCGATGTAGGTGCGGTCCGCCAGCTCCGGGTCGGTCATGATCGTGGCAGGGTTGCTGTTGACCAGAACGACCTGGAATCCTTCTCGCCGAAGAACCTTGCAGGCTTGCGCGCCGGAATAGTCGAACTCGCAGGCCTGACCGATGATGATCGGTCCCGAACCGATGATCAGAATCTTATGGATGTCCTTGCGCTTTGGCATCGACCTGCACTGTCCTCGTAATCGGCTCCATGAGCGGGGAGAGTGGGCTACTGCCCCCGGTGCTCCTGTCGCAGCCACCGATCCATGGCCGCCGCGGCGTCTTGCCCACTGCGGATGGCGTGGACCACGAGCGAGGCTCCCCGAACCGTATCCCCGGCCGCGAAGACCCACGGCTCGCTGGTCTGGTGATTGTTTACCACGACGTTGCCCCGTTCGTCAAGCTGCAAACCGAGGTCCTCCACCAATCCGGCATGGGTGACGTGGACGAAGCCCATCGCCAGCAGGACCAGATCCGCCTGGAGGGTGAATTCCGTATCGGGCACCTCCTTCGTCTCCCAGCCCCGGCGGCCCTTGACCCACTCCACCTCACAGCCATGCAGATGGCTGACGTGGACGTCGGCGCCGGTGAGTCTCGTAGTCATCACCGACCAGCGTCGCTCGCAACCCTCTTCCTGCGAACTCGACGTCCGCATGATCCGGGGCCATGTCGGCCAGGGCGTGTCGGGCGGGCGTTGCTCCGGCGGCTTGGGCAGAATTTCCAACTGGTAGATCTTCTTCGCCCCCTGGCGGCGGGCGGTGCCCACACAGTCACTGCCCGTATCGCCCCCGCCGATCACGACAACTACCTTGTCCTTGGCGGAAACCAGATTGCAGCCCTCCAGCGATTCGCCGTTGCAGATCTTGTTCTGCGTCGTGAGGTACTCCATGGCGTAGAGGACGTTGTCAAACCCCCGGCCCGGAACCGCCAGATCCCGGGGCTGTCCGGCGCCCATGGTCAGACAGACGGCATCGAAGCGTTTGCGGAGATACCGTATGGAGATGTCCTCGCCGGCCGTCACGCCGCACTGAAACTCCACGCCTTCGGCCCGCATCTGTTCGAGACGCCGATCGATAACGCTCTTGGCCAGCTTGAAGTCGGGGATGCCGTAGCGCAACAGCCCACCCGGACGCTCGTCCTTCTCGATCACCATGACGCTGTGGCCTGCCCGCGCCAGCTTCTGCGCCGCCGCCAGACCCGCCGGACCCGAGCCGATCACCCCCACTCGCTTGCCCGTTCGGACCTTGGGCGGTTGCGGCACGATCCAGCCTTCCTGGAACCCCTTCTCCACGATCTGGTATTCGATGTGCTTGATGAGAACGGGATTGTCGTTCACGTTCAGCGTGCAGGAGTTCTCGCACGGGGCCGGACAGACCCGACCGGTGATCTCCGGAAAGCTGTTCGTGCGGTGCAGCAGGCTGCACGCCTGCTTCCAGCGTCCCTGATAGACCAGGTCGTTGAAATCCGGGATGCTGTTGACCACCGGACAGCCCGCCCCCTGGCAGAACGGGATCCCGCAGTTCATGCAGCGGGCGGCCTGCTGTTGGACCGCCTCCGGCGTCAGAGGCAGGTCGATCTCGTGGAAGTCGCGCACCCGCTCGGCCACCGCGCGATGGCCCACTTCCTGACGCTGGTACTTCAGAAACCCTCTCAGCTCTCCCATGATACACCTCGTGGCGAGGGCGTCCCGCCCTGGCGTCGCGGGGGCCTCTTGCCCCTGCTCCTGGCTTCTTCCGAGACAACACAGACGAGAGCGAGACGCTCTCGCCACGATGCCCCTTCCCTGCGGATATCACCCATGGAACACCTCCTCCGTCGCCGGCGTGGTCTCGGTATAGCGTCGCTCTTCGGCCTGCATTCGTTCCAGAGCCTTGCGATAATCGATGGGCATGACCTTCACAAACCGTCCGATCATTCCCGACCAGTTGTCGAGGATGTACTTCGCTCGCACGCTGTCGGTGAACGTCCGGTGACGCTCGATCAGGTTCTTCAGAACGCGCTTGTCCTGGTCGTGCCAGACCGTCTCGAGGTCCACCATGTCGAGGTTGCACAACGTGTCGAAGAGCTGGCGTTCGTCGAGGACGTAGGCGATGCCGCCGCTCATGCCGGCGGCGAAATTGCAGCCGGTCCCGCCGAGCACAACGATGCAGCCGCCCGTCATGTATTCGCAGGCATGGTCGCCCACGCCTTCCACGACGGCCACCGCGCCGCTGTTGCGCACCGCGAATCGCTCGCCGGCGACGCCGTTGATGAACGCCTCGCCGCTGGTGGCTCCGTAGAGCAACGTGTTGCCGACGATGATGTTCTCATGCGGCAGGTACGTCGCCTCCGGGGGCGTCTTGACCACGATGCGCCCGCCGGACAGGCCCTTGCCCAGATAGTCGTTCGATTCGCCGATCAGCGTCAGCGTCACGCCGCCGATCAGGAAGGCGCCGAAGCTCTGGCCGGCGGAGCCTCGCAGAACCACGTTCAGCGTGTCGTCGGGCAGACCGCTGGGACCGTGCTTCAGCACGATCCGGTTGCTCAGGGTTGCGCCGACGGTGCGGTCGGTGTTCCGAATCGGCAGCTCCAGCGTCACGGGCTTTTTGTCCTCAATGGCGTCGCGGGCCAGCTCGATGATCTTCCAGTCCATGTGATCCTGCTGCTTGTCGAGTTGGCGCTCGCAGAACCACACGGGCCGGCCGTCCGACGTGTCCACCCGGTGGAAGATCGCCGACAGGTCAAGTCCCTTGCCCTTCCAGTGGTGAATCGCCTTGGTCGTTTTGAGCAGGTCCACGCGTCCGACCAGGTCCTCGAGTCTCTCGAACCCGAGCTGGGCCATGATCTGGCGGACCTCTTCGGCCACGAAGGTCAGGTAGCGCGTCAGGTACTCGGGCTTGCCGGCAAAGCGTTTCCGCAGCTCCGGGTCCTGTGTGGCGATTCCATAGATGCAGGCGCCCTCGTGACACTTGCGCAGCAGGGTGCAGCCCAATGTCACCAGGGCAGCGGTGCCGAACCCGAACTGCTCGGCCCCGAGCATGGCGGCGACGACGACGTCACGACCGGTCCGAATCTGCCCATCGGTCTGCAATCGCGTGCGGCCGCGCAGGTTGTTCAGGACGAGCGTCTGCTGCGTCTCGGCCAGACCCAGCTCCCAGGGACAGCCGGCGTGCATGATCGACGACAGCGGACTGGCGCCGGTGCCGCCGTCGTGGCCGCTGATGAGCACTTCGTCGGCGTTGCCCTTGACGACGCCGGCCGCAATCGTCCCGACGCCGACCTCCGAGACCAGCTTGACCGACACCTTGCCGCCGGGACAGGCGCACTTGAGATCGTAGATCAACTGGGCCAGGTCCTCGATCGAGTAGATGTCGTGGTGCGGCGGAGGCGAGATCAGCGTCACACCGGGCGTGGCGTACCGCAGCGTCGCGATCTCCTGCGACACCTTGTGTCCGGGCAACTGGCCGCCCTCGCCCGGCTTGGCGCCCTGGGCGATCTTGATTTGCAGCTCCCTGGCGTGCGCAAGGTAGTTGATCGTCACGCCAAACCGCGCGCTGGCAACCTGCTTGATGGCGCTGTTCTTCGAGTCGCCGCTGGGCTCCGCGACGTAGCGGGCGGGGTCTTCGCCTCCCTCGCCCGTGTTGCTCATGCCCCCGAGGCGATTCATGGCGACGGCCATGCACTCGTGCGCCTCCTTGCTGATCGACCCGTGGCTCATCGCGCCGGTGCAGAATCGCTTGACGATTTCGTCGGCCGGCTCGACCTTCTCGATCGGGATCGGCTTGCCCGCCTGAAACTCGAACAGGCCCCGCAGCGTGCAGAGCCGCTCGGATTGGGCGTTCACCGCCTCGGCGAACGCGGCATACGCCCGCGCATCGTTGTTGCGAACCGCCTCCTGGAGTTTCGCGACTGTGGTCGGATTCCACAGGTGTCGCTCGCCCTGATAACGGTAGGCGTAATCGCCGCCCATGTCGATTTCCGGGTAGCTGTAGTCGTCGTTGTCGTAGGCGTAGGAGTGACGGCTCAACGTCTCTCGGGCGATCTCGTCGAGCCCGATCCCCTGGATACGGGAGGCGGTACCCGCAAAGTACTCGTCCACGAAGCCCTTCTTGAGACCGATGGCCTCGAACAACTGCGCGTACATGTAACTGCGCAGGGTCGAGATGCCCATCTTGCTCATCGTCTTGAGGATGCCCTTCTTGATCGCGGCGATGTAACGGTCCGAGACGGCCACCGGTTCCATCGCCTCGCCGAGGTCGCCGCCCTGGTTCATCTCCTGGAGCACGTCGAAGGCCAGATACGGATTGACGGCGTTGGCGCCGTAGCCGGCCAGCAGGCAGAAGTGCATCACTTCGCGCGGCTCGGCGCTCTCGACGATCAGGCCGCATTCGTTGCGAAGTCCTTCGCGCAGCAGGTGATGGTGCACCGCGGAAACCGCCAGCAGCGAGGGGATCGCCGCCTGCGTCTGTGACACGCCTGTGTCGCTGAGAATCACCAGGGATGCGCCGTCGGCGACCGCCGTCTGGGCCGCTCTGACCAGCGCGTCCAAGCCTTTGCGCAACGCCTTCCCCGGCGTCCGCCGGTTCACGTCGAAAAGCATCGGGACCGTGGCGACCTTGAAGTCGGCCCGCTTGACCGAACGAAGCCGGGCCACATCGGCGCTCGTCAGAATCGGGTGCGGCAGCTTCAGTTGCCGGCAGTGCAGCGGCGATTCGTCGAGCACGTTGCGCTTCTTGCCGGTGAACAACATCAGGCTCATGACCAGCCCCTCGCGGAGCGGGTCGATCGGCGGATTGGTCACTTGGGCGAACAACTGCCGGAAGTAGTTGAACAGCAGCTTCGGGCGGTCGCTCAGCACCGCCAGGGGTGTGTCGTTGCCCATCGAGCCGACCGGCTCCTGCCCGTTGATGGCCATCGGAGCAAGGATCACGCGCTTCTCTTCGCCTGTATAGCCGAAGGCCCGCATCCGGCGGATCGTCTCGACCGGATCGGTCGCCACGAGATCCGGCGCATCGAACAGGCCCCGCAGCTCGATCCGGTTCTCTTCCAGCCATCGCCGGTACGGGCTCTGGCGGGCAATCTTGCTCTTGATCTCGTTGTCCGAAATGATGCGTCCTTCCGTGGTGTCGATCAGGAACAGGTGGCCCGGCCGCAGGCGGCCTTTGGCGCTGACCTTCTCCGGCGAGAACTCCACGACGCCCGCCTCGCTGCTGATGATCGCCAGGCCGTCCTTGGTGACCAGGTAGCGGCACGGTCGCAGACCATTGCGGTCCAGAGTCCCCCCGATGATGCGTCCGTCGGTGAAGACCATCGCCGCGGGACCATCCCAGGGCTCCATCACCGCCGCGTGATACTCGTAGAACGCCCGTTTGTCGGTGCTGATGTGATACTTGGCCCCGAACGCCTCCGGGATCATCATCATCAGCGCGTGCGGCATGCTGCGGCCGGACTGCACCAGAAGCTCCAGGGCGTTGTCGAACGCCGCCGAGTCGCTGCCCGCCGGATCGATGATCGGGAACAGGTCCGTCAGATCCTCACCAAGCGTCTTGCTGACCATCTTGGGCTCGCGGCCCCGCATCGAGTTGCGGTTGCCGCTGAGCGTATTGATTTCGCCGTTATGAGCGATGCAACGGAACGGCTGGGCCAGTCGCCAGTTGGGAAACGTGTTCGTGCTGTACCGCTGGTGAATGATGCACAGCGACGTGGTCGTCCGCTTGTCCTCCAGATCGGGGTAGTAGGCGAACAACTGCCAGTCCATGAACATGCCTTTGTAGCAGATGGTGCGGCAGGACATGCTGACGACGTAGAAATCCTCCGCCTCCGGACCGGCGTCCTCGCGGACAAGGCGTTCGGCGCGTTTGCGGGCCAGATAGAGACGCCGTTCGAGCTGGACGTCGGCCAAGCCGTTGCCATCGATGAAGACCTGCCGGATCGCAGGCTCGGCCGCCAGGGCGATCGGACCGAGACAATCCGGCCGGGTCGGCACGTCGCGCCAACCGATCACTTGCAGACCGTAGTGGTGGACCGCCTGCGCCAGGAGCCCGTCCCACCTGGCTCTGACCACGGCGTCCTTGCTGGTGAACACCATGCCGACGCCGTAGCGTCCGGGCCCCGGCAATACGGTGCCGCTCTTCTGGCATTCCGTCACGAGCAGCTCGTGAGGGATTTGCAGGAGGATGCCGGCCCCGTCGCCGGTCACATTGTCGGCGCCGGCAGCGCCACGATGGCGCAGGTTCTTCAGCACCTCCCGGCCATGCTCGAGAATGGCGTGGTCCGGCCGGCCGCTGATATCCACCACCGCCCCGATCCCGCAGGCATCGTGCTCGAACTGCCGGTCATACAGACCCTGACTCTCTGGATTCACTGTCATCAACTCTCCAGGCAACCGAACCGATCACGCAGGACATCGCACCACCCGGGCGCTCCTGCGACAGACAAAGCTTTAACGTCTCACGATTGTATGCGATCTCGCTCCATCCTGTTTCCCAGTTACGCAGATATATGCAATAAGGCAAACTAATACTATCATCATGCACAACAATTCTACCACGCGACATCAGGGCCACAAAAAGTAGCCTCGATCCAAACGAAATGCATACAAACCATTTTAAGAACAGCTTTTATACGTCCACGCTCTTAAGAACCTATGCCGCAGCAATTCAGATATTCTTATTCTAACTACTCAATGTCAACCTGGACAAAGGTATGTCGCCCTGGCAAGCGAACCGATCAGGCGTGTGGTTTGCGTTTCTTGCGCCGGCGGTTGGGTCCGGACTTGCGCCGGGGTCTTTGCTGCGGCTCTCGCGAGGGAATAGCGCTGCGAATCAGGTCGACGGCGGGCGCCAGATCGAGCTGGCCGGCGGCCGGGGCAACAGCGACGATCCGCACCCCAAGAGGCTGAGCCAGACGTAGAATCGCCCCGGTATGCCGGCCCACCAGGCACTGGCTCTGCTCGTCGTACTGCCACCGGTCCGGGCCGAGCGCCTCGCGCGGAATCAGACCCTCCACACCGTACTCGGGCAGGTATACGGCAGCCCCAAACGCGGTCAGACTCACCACGACGCCGTCCAGAACACTCGCGACCTTGTTTCGCAGCAGGTGAAGGATGAGGATCGTCTTGAGCTCCTGTTCCGCCTCTTCGGCGGTCTGCTCGGTCTGCGAGATGTGCTCGCCGATCGCGGCCAGCTCCGGGAATGTGTATTGCCGGCGGGCCAGCTCCAGCCGCCCGGTCAGGTAGGCTTGAAGCGCCCGATGGACAATCAGGTCGGCATAGCGACGGATAGGGCTGGTGAAATGGCAGTACTTCGACGCGGCCAGAGCATAGTGGCCCACGCTCGTCGGCGCGTAGGTCGCCTTCGCGAGGCTGCGCAGGACCAGCAGGTGCACGGGCACCAGCATGCGGCTGCCGCGCACCTGATCGAGCAAACCCTGCAAATCGCCGCGCTGGGGCTGGCGTGACAGCGTGACGCCCAGCAGCCGGAGCGTCTGGCTGAGCCGGCGAAGGACCTTGCTGTCGGGCTCCGGATGGATGCGTCGCATGAACGGGACACAATGACGGTCCAACAGCGCCGCGACCGCGACATTGGCTTCGACCATGAACATCTCGATGATCGTGTGCGGGTAGCTTGTGTCGGCGGGGCAGACCGCAACGACCCGGCCGGATTCGTCGGTCACGACTTCGGTCTCGGGCATGTTCAGTTGCAGCATGCCCGCCCGCCGGCGCCGCTTCTCGATGGCGCGGGCCAGAGCGTCCATGTCGTGCAACAGGGCCACCACCTCATCGGAGAGGCCACCCGTGTCGCCTTTGAGCGCCGCATCGGTCTGCTGATAGCTCAGGCGAGCCCTGGATTCGATCATCGTGTTGGCGAAGCGAGCCGACTGCATCCGCCCATCTTTGTCGTAGGTCAGGAAGACGCTCTTGGTGTAGCGTCGCTTGCCCGGCTGAAGGGAACAGATTTCGTTGCTGAGCATCTCCGGCAGCATGGGCAGGGTCCGGCCGGGAAGATAGACGCTGTTGCCTCGCTGTCGCGCACAGCGATCGAGGGCCGAGCCGGCGGGGACGAAATGGCTGACATCGGCGATGTGGACGCCCAGAAGCCAGCCGCCCTGCTCGGTGCGCGTCAGACTGATCGCGTCGTCGAAGTCCTTCGCATCGGGCGGATCGATCGTGACGACAAGAGCCTTCGTGAGGTCCTTGCGTCCGTGCGTATCCTGCGGACGGAAGTTCTCGCGTGCATTGCTGGCCTCGACCAGGGCGCTGGGCTCGAACTCCTCGCACAGGCCGTGCCGGCGAATGATCGCGGAAATCTCCGCGTCGAATCGGCCGGGGCGACCGAGGACTTCCCGAATCGTGCCGGTGGCTGCCTGCGACTGCGTGGGATATGTGCGGATCATCACGGCGACCTTGTCGCCATGCCGGACGGTCCGGGTGTCGACGTGCTCGATCTCGACCGGCCGAAGGAAATCGCCCCCATCCGGCCGGACCCGCCAACAGTCCTGCTCCTGCCGAAGCGTCCCGACAACCGTCATGTGGGCGCGATCGAGCACCTTCACAATCTTGCCGGTCAGGCGGTCGGGGTCTTTCTTCGAACCTCGCGTGACCTGCGCAACGACACGATCGCCCGTCATGGCGCTGCCGGTCGACTTGGCAGGAATGAACACATCCCCCTCGCCGGTCAGTTGTTGCGGACTGACGAAACCATACCCGCGCGGGTTGGCCCGGAAGATGCCCGTGACCTCGCTGGACAGCGATGGCAATCCAATCACGTTTCGCGGACCGAGGACCACACGACCCTCGGCGCTGAGCGACTCGATCGCCTCGCGAAAGGCGCTGCGCAGCGAACCGCCGACGCCCAGCTCCTCGGCCAGGTGGGCGAGATTTCGCGGCGTCGCATCCTTTTGCAGGAGTTGGAGGATGTGGCTCTTCAGGACGTCGTGCATGACGACATCATACCATCCGACCCGGATCGGCCGCACATTTTCCCTGTGGAAAGCCCGCCGGCCCGCCCTGCTCCGATGGATCAGCCGATGACTCGGTCGAGGATGTCGTCGACGCGGGCCAAGACGTCGCTCGGGGCATGGGCCCGCAGCGCGTCGGGCGTCGTATAGCCCCAGGTGGCGCCGCCGAAGGCGATGCCTACCTCTCGGGCCGCCTCGCTGTCGCGAATCTCGTCGCCGATGTAGATCGCCTCGCGGCGCGGAATGCCGCTCTGGCGAAGGACCTTCCGCAGCTTCGCCTCCTTGCCGAACGCGGAGACGCCGCATTCGTAGTAGTCGATCAGGGCCGTCATCTCCGCCCCGAGAACATGACGGATATTCTCGAAGGAGTTCGAGCTGACCACCGCCAGGGTCGCCCCGATCTTGGACAGTCGTTGCAGCAGGCTCTCGATCCCCTCGAACAGGGAGATGCCCTGAATGTCGTGCGACATCAGTGTTCTCATATGGGCGGCAATCAGGGGAGCTTTCCAGAAAGGCACGCCGAGATATTTCAGCACAGCGCGGGCGTCGAAACCCCGGATGGTCTCGTGCTCGCTCGGCTCGACCTTTTTGAAATGATACTTGTCGGCGATCTTGTTGATCGCGTGGGCGAACCAGCCGAACGTGTCGGCCAGCGTGCCGTCAAAATCGAAGATGACAAGCCTGTACTTCACGATGATCCGCCGTTGGCCTTGTGCCGGCCGAAAACCACCTCATGCACGACACGCCCGCATCGCAGCGGGCGCCGAACGGGGCCATCTTAGGGTCCAACCGGATCAGAGGCAACGGAAATACCGGTCCGGTCCCGGACAAGCGGCGGCAGGATTGCTTTGGCCGGGCGAACCTCTACAATGGCTTGGGAATCTGATTCCGGATGCGTTTCCGGCTCACATGTATAGGGAAGACCCATGACCCTTAGATACCCACACGCGTTTTCTGGCGGCCATATCGCGATCTCTCTGTGGAGCATGCTGCTCTGGAGCCTCGGCGTTTGTTCGGGCAGCACGCCGCAAAGCATCAGCGACGCATGGGTTGGGACGGACGCGCTGGGTCGCAAGCTACCAATCCACGCAGAGGTGGGCGATCCGCGGCCAAACCGGACCGTCGCGATGTTCTACTGGACCTGGCACATCGACGGCAAAACCGACCTGGGGCCGGCGAACGTCAACGAGATCATCACACGCTATCCCGAGGCGATCAACGACTTCAACCATCCCGTCTGGAAGGAGGTCGGCCACATCGTGGGATACCACTGGAACGAACCTCTGCTGGGCTACTATCGCGGGACCGACCCGTGGGTGTATCGTAAGCACGCCGAGATGCTCGCCGACGCGGGCGTGGACGTCGTGGTCTTCGACTGCACGAACGGAACATTCACGTGGAAGGAGGCCTACGAAGTGCTCGGGGAGGTCTGGAGCGCGGCCCGGCGGGATGGGGTGCGAACGCCGCAGTTCGCTTTCCTGTGTCCGTTCGCGCCGCACGACGACAGCCGTGTCAATATCACAAAGATCTACGAGGACATCTACAAGCCGGGACGTTTCAAAGACCTGTGGTTCTACTGGAAGGGCAAGCCCCTGCTGATGGGCTATCCGGACAACCTGCCCGAGCCGATCCGCTCGTTCTTCACCTTCCGGCCCGGACAGCCGGACTACCGCAGGGGGCCATCCCGGCCCGACCATTGGGGCTGGCTGGAGGTCTGTCCTCAGCACGGCTACGTCGAGACCTCGCCGGGGACGTTCGAGCAGGTGACGGTGGGCGTGGCGCAAAACGCCACCGACGTGCTGGCGCCGGCGGCGATGAACGACCCGAGAGGCTCGTACGGACGCAGCTACACCAAAGCCCACGGTTTCAGTACGGACCCGCATGCCGTCGGTCGCGGCCTGAACTTCCAGGAACAGTGGGACTATGCCCTGAAGCTCGACCCCGAGCTGATCTTCGTGACCGGCTGGAACGAGTGGATCGCGGGCCGCTACAAGGAGTGGCAAGGCACGGAGAACGCCTTCCCCGATGAGTTCAACAACGAATACAGTCGTGACATCGAGCCGATGAAGGGCGGCTTTGCCGACAACTACTACTATCAGCTCGTCGCAAATGTCCGGCGGTACAAAGGCGTGCAGGCCCCTGCCCCGCCGTCGCCGCCGGTGGCGATTGACATCGACGGGCGTTTCGAGTCGTGGGCCGAGGTGCAGCCGGAGTTTCGACATCACAAAGGCAGCACGATGCACCGCCGCCACCGCGGCTACGGCAAGACGTTCTATGAGAACGACTCGGGCCGCAACGACTTCATCGCCGCCAAGGTGGCGAGGGACGCGACGAACCTCTATTTCTACGTCGAGACCACCAGCCCAATCACGGAGCCGACGGGCGACGGCTGGATGACGCTGCTGATCGATATCGATCGCGACAAGAGCTCCGGATGGGAGGGTTACGATTTCGCGGTCAACCGCACGGCGTCCGCCGCAGACACGACGCCCCTGGAGCGAAGCGAGCGCCAATGGAACTGGTCCGAGATCGGCCAAGTCGCGTTCCGCATCCAGGGCAACCGGATGGAACTGTGCATACCAAGAGCGCTCGTCGGCCTGGAGGCGAACCGTCCGCTGGACTTCGAGTTCAAGTGGACCGACAACGTGCCCGCCTCGGGCGATATCCTGGACTTCTACCTCTACGGCGACGTCGCTCCCGGCGGCCGCTTCAACTATCGCTACCATGCCCCGTAGATTGGTGGCGTGCGATGCACACCCAGCAGACTCGGCAGGGTCGATTCGGCTTGAAGGCGCCTTGAGGCAGGCGTATACTGGCGGCCGTTTGTCGTGTGCCCTTGAGAGCTTGCCCCTTCAACGGTGTTCAGGGCAGGCTCTGAGCAAAGCCAAAGGGGCATACGCTTGAGAGTAACGCCTTACGGCGTCACTACAAACGGCGACATCCTCAGGCTTAATGGCATGCGAGGCACGCCTACTGGAAACGTATGAGAGATTTCAGCAAGACAAGACGGATTGTCATCAAGATCGGCACGCACACGCTGACCAAGGATACGGGCATCGACGCGGCGTACTTCCGGCGGGTCGCCTCGCAGGTCGCTTCGCTGCTCCAGGCCGGCCGGCAAGTGGTCATCGTCACCTCCGGCGCCATCGGCATGGGGGCTGGGCAACTGGCGCTTTCCACCAGGCCCAAGGACATGAAGATGCGCCAGGCCTGCGCCGCCATCGGCCAGCCTCTGCTGATGCAGGAGTATCGGAAGGCCTTCCTCCGCCACGGTGTCACGGTTGGCCAGGTTCTGCTGACGGCCGAGGTGCTGAGCAACCGCAAGACGTACCTGAACCTGCGCAACGCGATTGAGACGCTGCTGAGTCTGAACATCGTCCCGGTCCTCAACGAGAACGACAGCATCAGCACCGCCGAGATCGGTACCGCGTTCGGCGACAACGACCGCCTCAGCGCCTTGGTTGCCAGCAAGATCGACGCCGACCTACTGATTATGCTGACCGACATCGACGCGCTGTACGACAAAAACCCGAACGATCACCCCGACGCCAGGCCGATCTCCGCGGTCTTCGAGATCACCGAGGAGATCGCACGCAACGCGGGCGGCTCCGGCAGCCGGCACGCCACCGGTGGGATGAAGACCAAGATCGAGGCGGCGCGAATCGCCTCCCAGGCGGGCTGCCGCATGGTCCTGGCCAACGGTCGAGCCAGGGACGTCATCGGTCGGATCGTGGCAGGTGAGGAGATCGGCACGATCTTCCTGCCCAAACGCAAGCTGAGCAATCGCGCGCGGTGGATCATCAACAGCCGTCCGGCCGGAACGGTCCGCATCGACGACGGCGCGATGAAGGCGCTGCGGAACCACAAGAGCCTGCTGCCCTCCGGGGTCGTCGCGGTCGAGGGCAACTTTCAGGCCGGCGATGTCGTTCTGCTCAACGGCGCCGCCAAGGCGGTCACGAGCCTCGGCAGCGCACAACTCAAGACGCTGGCCGGAAAACACAGTACCGAGATCAAGGCCCTGCTCGGTCCCGGCCACCGTGACGTCGTCGCCATCCCGGAAGACATCGTCTTCATTGATAGTTGATGATTGCTTATTGATGATTGGGATGAAGGGGTGGCAGCCTCAACTCCGCAGGAGTAGGGGGTGGCTCCACAGGGCTTACCATCCCCAAGCCCTTCGGGCTTGAGTATGCCACCCGAAATGCTCAGCGATCAGGTGTTCAGGGCTTTGTTCATCCGGGCGATGGTGTCGTCGATCTGCTCGGTGCTCAGCATCCCGACCGTAATGGCGTCGACCAGCTCGTTCTCGAAGACGAAGCGGAGCGAGGCGTCCTTCTGCTCGGGACTTGTGAGTTTGCCGGCTCCGAAGATCTTCATCCCGATGATCACCTTGCCGTTGGCCCTGGCCTGCTTGAGGACAGGCACGACCTCCTCGACCGACGCATCCATCGCCGCGTCGCGGCCCGTGTTGTTGATCCGCGCCAGGATCACGTCCGTCCAGGGATG
>CAZNSM010000017.1:0-49137 GCA_964575615.1 uncultured Pirellulales bacterium
GGGTTACGTCGCCCAGCACGGTCCAGTCTGTCCCGTTCGCGGAGTACTCGACGGTGACGTCCTTGAGACCGAAGCCAAGGATCAGCTCGAACTGCACGTTGTAATTCCAGACGAGCATTTCGTGGAGCTTGTAAAGGCCGTCGAACTCCCACTGAATCTGGACGGTTTCACCTTCGGCGGGCTGACCAAGCCACATGTCCGGACTGTCGACCGAGTGTTGATCGCTGGCGTTGAGGCCGGAGCCGTTGACGGTGTTTTGCGGTCCGGCTCCTGCATCCGAATTGACATTGCTGGTGGCGATGATATTCGCAATGGGATAGGCGAACGGCTCGGTGGTGAAGCTCCAGACGTCCCCTTTGAAGATGGTGAAGTCGGGGGCGCCGTTGACCTCGTCGATGCGCCAATAGTAGGTTGTCTCGAAGTCGAGGATGCCGGGTGGATCGAACGTGGTGCCGCTCTGATCCTGGCTGACGAGCACGCCCAGCGGATTGCTCCGGCTGGCGGCGTTCACATCGTCGAACGAGGCGCCGAAGTACACATCGCGCGTGACCGCATCCGGACCGGCCTTCCAGCCCAGGACCACATCGCGCGGAACATCCACATCGCCGCTGGCCGGGACCGGATTGGTGGCCGTGCTGGCCGCGGCGACCTTCGGAAGATACCAGTTGTTGATCCATTCACTGATCACTTCGCCGCGCGGTTGGGCATCCGTATCTTGGCTGCACTGGAAGAAAACACCCACGCGACCGCCCGTGACCGCATTCTTCAGGATCGCAGGATGTACTTGTGAGCCATCACTGGTCTGAGCAAGGATCAACTCGAATTCCCAATCCGTACCCTCGAATTGGGCTGGAAACCATGGACGATTACTCGGCAATTCCGGCAAAGACGGAGTATACAACGCGCCATCGGCCGTGGGAGTAAACATGGTGGCGAAGGAATCATCCCCCCACATAGCAGCGGCGGGAACGTCCAGCATATTCGCCAGACCGCCCGCGTCATTATTCCCGGCACTTCCGACGTAGAAGATGTAGTCGCCGGTGTTGATGATGCAGTTGCCGTCATCCAGGAACAGCTCGGCTAACGAGCCATCCGGCTGTGCATTCCCAGCGGGATAGATCGTGGCCGGGAATATCCCGAACATGACCAAAAGGTCTGGTACACCATCCCCGGTGTGGTCTTCTACCCAATCGGCCAGGGCATTGAGGTCGGCAGATGTGAATACTTCAATAGGAGCCCCCGTTACGTTGTCAACAATTTCCTGCGCTTCGGTGTCGGCGTGACCTTGCCCCATCCAGCCTCCCTGCGTTGAAATCGCTATTTCAACCGCCGTAGCCGCCGAGCTGAATGTCAGCGCGACGACGCATGCCAACGCTAATCTCTTCATTTTGTTGCCTCCTTCTTCCCGAAAACTGACAGGAGCTTCTGCTCCGGCTACACGCCGAAGCATCACCCATCTGCGGTCGAGCCAGGTCATGCTGTCCAACCGCAGAACTCGTCCCCGCCATACTTGCCTGGAAGCGTTCTGCGCGGCAGACGGGCCGTGGAATCTGTGCGTGCTCACCTCCTTTCAGTCGTCAGATCCCTGGAGAAACACGAGGGAAACTGCGTGTGGAGCGGCACCTCCGGCGCCCTGCTTGCTGTCCGTCATACACCCGTACCACACTCTCATCGCGACCTCCAGACCCCGTTCGCTGTGTGATCTCAGGCTTGGCTCGCCCCCTGTCGCCGTCACTGTGAGCGGTCCGCCGTGACACGCACCGAGCCAAGAAACGTATGTCTCCGAATGCACCCATTTATATCATTCGGACGCTCCGGACACAACTGAAATTCCGCGCGCACCGGGGGGTTCTGCGCCGGCACGTTGCTTCCCCATGGCGAAACCCAGCTTCTGCGCTACGAGAAACGTTGGAAGCGAACAGAGGCAGATGAAACTCCCCTCAAGGCTGACTCTGGCCCGTTTTTGGGGTACGTGCTGACAGGCAGGAAGAGGGCAGGGCAACATGTGGTTGCCCTGCCCTTCATTGACACTCCATTTCCGACGGTGTAGATCTTCCGCCGTCGAAGCCGGCGTCGGTTGCCGGCATCTGCCGTCAAACCGCCGTGCTACGGCGCGACGTACGGACCTTCGTAAAACCTCACGTTGTCGATCCAGAACTCGGCGGCCGCGAAAGCGATGTGGAAGGTGATGGCCGCCGGACTGACGTTGGTTTCCAGGACGGGGGTCGTGACACTGAACTCCGTCCATTCGTTCGTCATGGTGAAGATCTGATCGCCATAGCCCGTCCAGGGATCCGCCGCCAGCTCCGGCTTGAAGTTGATGTCCAGCGTCCCGGCGCTGCACCGCAGAAAGGCCGAAAGCGTGTACTGCTTGCCCGCCTCGAACGCATGCCCGGTGTGCTGCAAGCCGGCGTCCCAGAAGTTCGCGCCGGCAGAGTTCACCGTAAGGTGCAGGCAGGAATCGCCTTCTATGGCGCCTTCCGACACCACTTCGGCGGTCACGTCGCCATAGGTGCTCCACGGCGCCATGACGCCATCCTCAAAGCCACCGTTGGCCAGCAGATTCACATAGGCCGGCTCCGGAGCGGGATGACCGTAGCCGATGTCGTCGATGTAGACGGTGCCTGTACCGCCGGCTTTCGGCGCGGTGGCGCTGCCGACCCCGATCACCATCTTCTCGACGCGGCCGAGGTTCACCCCGGACAGATCGCTGTACGGGATCGCCCATTCCTGCCACGTCGCACGTTGCGTGATCGACGCGTCCGCGTTCACGACCGTCGCGCTCTTGCCGGCGCTGTCCTCGATCTTCACATACATCGACTCCGCCGAATTGCCCTGCGGCTGGGCGGCGCCGATCTCGGCCACCTGCCAGGCGCCCGTCACGTTGCCGCTCGCCGACAGATTCGAGAACTCCGCCGCCGTGACAATCACGCCGTCGTGACTGGTCACCGCCAGGCCAATATACACGTTGGCGGCCATCTCGATCGTCAGCGCCGGGCTCACCACCGCCTCCGTCCAGGTCACGCCGTCCATCGAGTCGTGGGCCGTGAAGACGTTGCCCGTGCGGGTCAATCTCACCCAACGCGGTGCGGCCGCACCGCCCACGTCCGTGCTGGCGCTGGCCTGTCCGGCCACCGGCCGACGCTGGAACGTGGTGCCGTGGTCCGGCGTCACACACATGAATGCGTGCTTCGAGCCGGGCTCCAGCGTTTCGCGGATCATCACGCCCGCCTTGGCCCACTCGTTGCTGCGAACCAGGCTGTCGACGCGAACCGTCATCGAGCCGTTGCCGCTGAGGTTCTTGTACGCGTAGCGGAACTGATCCGTCGTGTTCCAGATGTCCGTGCCGACGGCGCTCATGATGATCTGCCCGCCGGCGGTCTCGACGAAATCGGGCGCGTGGCCTCGCACGTAGAGCACGAGGGTGTCGGCCCCGTTGCCGGTCCAGTTCTGTGCGGTCTCGAATTCACGCCAGGCCTCGGAATAGAACGGCGACGTCGAGTTGTCGTACGCCAGAGGCATGGACTGCTTGCCGCTATGGACGATGGTCTTCTCGGCAAAGGGTGCATTGAGGTAACCAACGGTGGAGCCGGTTTCGTTGACCCAGCCATCCAGCCAGGTGTCAAAAATGGTTGTGCCGGCGTCGACATCGTCGTTGTAGGTCTCGAACCCATCGATCGACGCGTACTCCAGCGTCGAGAAACGCCAGACGTCTCCAGCCCATGCCGGGACCGCGTCGGCCTCGTTGACCTCCACGATCTGCCAGTAGTAGGTGCTGCCGAACTCCAGAGCCGGTGCGAAGCTCGCCGAATCGACCGTACCGGCCAGGGCCAGATCGCCGGCATCGGTTCCGAGATACACCTCGTGCGAGGCCGCGTCTCGGCCGGCACGCCAGCTTAAAGCCGTCGCCGGATCGACGCGGGTTGCACGGTCGGCCGGCTGCGGCTCGCGGGCCTGCGCCGGGATGAACAGGAAGCGCACCTCGCTGAGGCCAAACTGGCCCATCATCCCGTAACCGCTATTGACGTTCAGCCGGACGAACTTGGCCGGCACCCCGTCGAACGGAACAGCCGTATTGGCCGTGTACGTAGCCTTGGCCGTCCCCTGTGCGAGCTCGAAGTCGCCCAGCGCGGTCCAATCGGCGCCGTTCTCGGAGTACTCGACGGTCACGCCCTTGAGCCCGAAGCCGAGAATGATCTCGAACTGCACATTGTAGTTCCAGACCAGCATCTCGTGCAGCTTGTAGACGCGGTCGAACTCAAACTGTATCCACAACGGATCCGCTCCCGGCGTGGCCAGCCACATGTCGCTGCTGACGGTCGAGTGCCGATCGGCGGCATCGAGCCCGGACCCATTGACCGTATTCTCCGGTCCGGCGCCGGCTTCGGAACTCCCGGTGCTGGTGGCGACGATGCCGGTGATCGGATAGGCGAGCGGCTCGGCGGTGAAGCTCCAGACCACGCCTTTGTAGATCGTGTTGTCCGGAGCGCCGTTGACCTCGTCGACGCGCCAATAGTAGGTCGCCCCAAAGTCGAGAACGCCGGGCGGGTCGAAGGTCGTGCCCGATTGGCCTTGGCTCAGCAGCACGCCCAGCGGATTGCTCCGGCTGGCGGTGTTGACGTCGTCGAATGAGGCGCCGAAGTAGACATCATGTGTCACGGCGTAGGTGCCGGGCATCCAGCTCAACACGATGTCGCGCGGGATGTCGATCGCCTCATCCTCCGGGACCGGATCGCCCGCCAGAGAGGGGTTGGCCAGTCCGATCACGCTGTTGACCCAATTCAGGATGAGCTCGGCACAGGTCTGCCCTCGGTCGTCGAGCCATCCGGGAGGGGCGCCGCCGGCAGACTGGTTGACGAAGGCGACATAACCGCCCGTTTCGGTGTTGTGAATGACGATGGGATCCGCGTAGTTGCCGGCCGCGTTCTGCGCGAAAACCGCCGCCACTTCCCACGGCGCGACCGCCACGCTGGGAACAACCGGCCGATATGTTACGACCGTGTCACCGAGACTGGGCAGATACTCGTGCCCTGCCGCCGTCACCGTCAGTGTGGTATTGTCAGCGGATACGATGATCCCGGCGGCGAGATCGAGGATATTCGCCGCCCCCGTGCTGCCGTTCTCGGGCGAGTTTCGAGACCCGCCCTCGTAGGAGCAGTATCCGAACCAGTCGCCGACGTTGATGATCATATTGCCGCCGTCGAGGAAACTCTCGATAGCCGAGCCTTCCGGCTGCGTATTGCCGAGGGTGTAAAGACTGCTCGGCACACATCCGTTCAGCCAGAGAATGTCAAACTCACCATCCTCGGCGTTCGCAACCGCCCAATCGGCGAGTTCGGCCAGTTGCGTGTCATCGAACTTCTGGACTTCTTTGAACAGATGCCCGGTTTGGGCAATGATCGTCTCCACATTGGCGGTCATTTCGGCCGCCGTATACCAGCCGTCGAAGTTCGGCGTTCCGACGTAGAAAGCTATGTCCGAAGCCATAGCCGTCGCGGCAAACGCCGATACCATGGCGCATACCCACATCAACTTCTTCATTTCTGATCCTCCTAACACTCCCTGGCAACCCATAGGAAATCCCACTCCGGCCACACACCGAAGCCCGTCTCTCTGCGGTTCAATCAGGCCAAGCCGTCAGGCCGCAGGACCCGTCCCCGGCACGGTCACCGAGACGCACCCTTGCCGTCGGACGAACCGTGAAATCTGCGCTGGCTCACCTCCTTTCAACCCAAAGTGCTGAGAGGAGGTCGAGAGAGATTGTCGGTGAAGCGGGACCGCTCGCGCCCTGATGGTCGTCGATCTTACGCCCGCACCACACTTTCATCGCGGCCTCCAAGTCCGATTCGCTGTGTGATTCCAGGCTTGGCTCGCCCCCCGTGGCGTCCCGTATGAGTTGTCCATCACAGGCCGCCGCCGGGCCAAGATACGCGTGTCTCCGAATGTATTCATATATATCATCCGGACGTTCCGCTGGCAACCGAAATTCCGTGTACCCCCTGGTCTGTATCGGCAGGCCTGGACCTCGCCTTTAGCCCGAGAAACCGTGGCCGGGAGGCACACGCAAGCTGTCCATCCCGCACGTCACCGCCAGAACCTGTCCCACACGGCGAGGGGACCCCCAATTGCCTGCGATTCTCAGACCGACCCGCGTTTTCAGCCCAAAAACGCGGAAATTGGCTTTGTTTGGCATTCTTCCCTCCCGCGACGCCCGCGACCAGCCGGCAGGATAGTGGCCTGCTCGAACGACTCCGAACCTGGGAACGGGAACCTCGAAACCCACCGCCCATAACCGATCCTCCGCTGGATTCATGATGACCCATATCGCGGCCCACTATCGGCAGTCAACGTTGTCGTTCAGTAGTTACCTTACCGTATCGTCTCGTCGCCGTCAACCTGATTCGCCCGAATTTGGAGGAACAGGCGTGTGAAAACCCCGTGACAGGCGCGTCGCCGCGTCAGACGCGCTGGTCCCGATGTTCGTTTCGAGATGTCCTACATGACTTGCAGGATCAGGAGCCAGTCGTTGGCGCCGGTCCCGTTGTTGCCCGGCGTGCGGAGCACCCAAGCGTGCCGGTCCGCCGGCAACGGGTCGCCGATCGCAATGCGGCGCCCGTTCGTCGGATCGTACCATTGCGCGATCACCGTCCCGGCGAACTGGGTTAAGTCAACCGTCAGTGTCCGGGACTCCATCCCGGTCGAGGGGATGTACGTCACCGAGAGCCTCCGGTCGTCGGTCTGCGCGGTCAGGGCGGTGGCGACATCGTCGCCGTAGCCGTCTGTGACGATGGCATGGCCCTGCTCCGGCACAAGCCGCTGCCAGGGCAGCGCGACGAACAGCTTCCGCAGCCGGACCATGTCCTGCGAGCCGACGCTGTCCAGTGCCTTCTGCCAGGTCATCTTCGGCTCGGTAATCCCGGGCCCGTCGAGGTGCCAGATCGGATTGTTGCCGAAGAACTGTCCACAGGCCCCGCTGAGCATGGCCCACCAGGCCTGTTGACGAATCTGCTCGGGACGCGAATCGTGCTCGTCCTCGTACCGGGATTCGAACAGGACGCAGGGGCGAACCAGATGCCGGCCGCACTCCGCCAGCATGCGTTTGAAGAGTGTAGGCTCGTAGGTGTAGACAGCGTTGATCGCCAGCCAGGATCGCTCGCCAAAGGCGCTGACGGCGGAAGTCGATGACGAGCCATGCCCGGTCATCAGGTGCACGGAATCGATCCGGCGAATGGCCTCGGCCAGTTCCGCGGCCGTCCATTGGTCGGCCGGCTCTGGGGCGAAGTCGCCTCCCATGACCCAGACAATGTTGGGCAGGTCGGCGAATCGCTCTGCGACGAATCGGCCGTAGGCGCGCAGCTTCTCCGGGCCACTCGCTTTGATCTCACGGAACCAGCCCTCGTCGCCCCCGCCATAACCGAGGTACGCGGGCACGAGCCAGACGACGATGCCGCAGTCATGGGCCTTCCTGACGACCTCGTGCGCGAAATCGAAGTAGGCGGGATTCGGCGTAGACAGATCGCCGGGCGTCGTAAAGGGCGCCAGGCCCGCGCGCGTCCGCGGTGGGCTCGAGCAGAACCGATGTTCGATCAGGTTGACGATGATCGAATTGAAGCCTTTCTTCCTTCGATCGTCGAGATAGCAGTCGATGTCTTCCGGACTTCCTTGAACGAGGAGCGACCACGCCGTGTCGCCAACCACAAGAAAGGGATGATCATGTTCATCCACAAGGTATCGCCCCCGTTCATGGACCTTCAACATGGGGGAGATTCGTGTCGCGTCACGGCCGGCGCGCTCCTGGCCGGAGGACATGCCCACCCAGAAGATTGCGAAGACAACACGCGCACAGGCAGTGACGCTCCTCATCGCATGACCCTTCGATTCAACCTGCCTTTCCTTCATTCACGCGGACCCCATTCTCTCGGGGAACCGCGCCGTCTGCAAGCCCAACTGTCGCTTGTCGGGTCGGATGTGGTTGACCCAGGGGGTAACGTGCGGGAATCACAAAGAGGGCCAGAAAGGTGCGTGGGGCCAAGCCCAAGACCGCGACGGCTGACAGCACTGTGGTTGGCGTCATGAACCACGAGCCCGCACTGCCGGAGGACACCATTGCATTCTGCTTGTCAAGAATTGCAGACGCCGTCCGTTCTTTAGGGTTGACCACGCGTCCACGACCTTGTAGAGTCCATAGGTAACCACCGTAGCTGTGAAATAGAGTCTATCCCGATCGCGGAGCGACGGTCATGTACGGACGTGTGTGGAAACGAAAGAGCATGCACTGTGCCATCGCCCTTGGCACTGTTGTAGCCTTTGCGCTGATCGCGTGCACCGTCCCTTTGCTCCACAGCGATGACTGTCCGAGGGTACCTGGCAACAAGAACACCCACTCTTCGACGGAGAACACCTGCCCGGCCTGCAACTTTCTGGCAGGTGCCAATGCGACAGAGATCCCCTGCGATCTGCCTCCGACGCTGGTGGAATCCGCGATTGTGCCCGCCGTACCCTGGCATTCCACGATTGTGATCGCTTCGGCCTGCGAGGGTTCCATCATCCTTCGCGGTCCTCCCGCCGCGTCTCTTTCCTGATCGTTTTCTTTTGATGGATCAACGGGCAATTCTCGCCACGTAGGCGTGGCGTGGTCGTTGCCCGTGTCTGCGATCCATCCCAAGAGAATCCAGGGCATCGCGAAAGGAGAACCATGCGAATTCCACTGTACACGGTTGCGGCTTTCCTCTTGCCAGCGGTTCTTGCATCCTCTGGTTTGACAGCGGCAAACGAGCCGACGGCGACGGAATCGACCGCGCCGGGCAGGCCAGGCGAGGTTGAGCAGCTCAAGAGCCAGTTGGACGACATGAGGCGTCTGCTCGAGCAGATGCGGAGAGACCACCGGGGACAACAGGAGCAGATTGCCCGGTTGAAAAGCGAGATCGAGGTCCTTCAGGGCCAAGCGGGCGTGCCGAAGCCCGACGAGCCGGCCGCAGGGAAAACACCTGCAGCCGACGATGACGTAGCCCGATTGCGAGCGCTGGCGGAAGGTCTGGCCGGACCAAAAAAGGAAGAGAAACCCCCGGAAGAAGTCGTCTACAAATCACGTGGGTTGAGCCTGCAACAGCTAAATCCCGAAATCAGCGTCGCCGGCGATCTGATCGTCTACTACCGGGACCAGGATGGAACGAGGCAGCGCACCGATGCCTTCCTTCGCGGGCTGGAGCTCAATTTTCAGTCGTATCTCGATCCTTTCTCCAAACTGAAGGCGACGACCCATGTCCATGATGACGGCGAGGTCCATCTGGAGGAAGCCTACTATACGCACTTCACACTGGTCGAAGGGGCGACCCTCGACCTCGGCCGGTTTCGCCAGCAGTTCGGTATCGTCAATCGATGGCACGAGGATGCCCTGGATCAGGTCCAGTATCCGCTGGCCCTGCAACGGATCTTCGGCGAGGAGGGGCTGAGCCAGACGGGCGTATCCGTCGATTGGTCGCTGCCGGAATGGGCGGGCGCTCACCACGGTTTCACGCTACAGGTGACCAACATGGAGAACGAACGTCTGTTCGAGGAGGAAACGCTCGGCACACCCTCTGTCCTGTTTCACTACAAGAACTACCGGGACCTGTCGCGCGACACGTATCTGGAGGTCGGCCTCAGCGGACTGTTCGGCTGGAATGACGAGTGGGACGTTCAGACCGCTCCCGATACGGTCGTGACCGACCACGATGCGCTGGGCACACGCGTGTTCGGGGCCGATTTGTCCGTGCTGTGGGAGCCGGCCGATCGGGCGCTGTACCGCAATATCGAATGGCGCAGCGAAATCTACGCCCTGAATCGGGACATTCTCGCGCCGGACGGGTCGGGCCGGGACACGATCAATGCCTGGGGCGCGTACAGTTACCTTCAGAGCAAGGTCGCTCAGAATCTGATCCTTGGCGTTCGTGGCGATTACTACGAGCCGGACAGCAAGGACTACGCGGTTCTGTCGGATGTTTCGCTTGTTCCTCTGGCCTATCCGGCGAGCAATCCGCATCGCTGGCAGGTCGGGCCGTACGTCACCTGGTGGCAGAGCGAATGGGTGCTCTTCCGCGCCGAGTACAACTACGCCTGGGGCGACGGGATGGAGGACGATGAGCATGTCCTGTGGTTCCAGACCCTCTTCGCCGCCGGCCCGCACAAACATGAACGCTACTAAGAACTGCTGGAGGAACCTGTCATGACCATACAAGTAAGACGATTGCCTATCGCCCTTGCCATCCTTCTGACCGTTGTGTCTTCCGTCCACGGACAAGGGGCCCGCGAACAACAGAGAACGCGTTTGCGCGGCGGCCGCGACGGCCGGGCCGCTAAACCGATCCGCGTCGTCACGACCCTGTCCGACTACGCCGCCCTGACGAAGATCGTCGGCGGCGAGAGGGTCGTGGTCGAGCACATCGTGCACGGTGTCCAGGACCCCCATCACATTCGCCCCAAACCCTCCTTCATCACGATGGTCAAGCACGCGGATATGCTCGTCGCCACTGGACTGGACCTGGAGATGTGGCTGCCGACGGTGGTGGACAAGTCGGGCAACCGGCGGGTGCGCAGCGGCGAAATCGGCTTCGTGGCTGTGGCGGACGGCATGGAACTCGTCGAGAAGCCCACGATCATCTCCCAATCGGAAGGCGACGTGCACGTCTTCGGGAATCCGCACATCACCACCAGTCCGATCAATGCGATACAGGTCGCCAAGAACATCTCGATCGGACTGATCAAGAACGATCCGGACAACCGGGAATACTACGAGCAGAACTTCAACGGCCTCAAGGACGAGATCCAGACACGTCTGTTCGGGGCGGAGCTGGTCAAGGTGCTTGGTGGCGATACACTGTGCGCCCTGGCCCAGAAAGGCCAGTTGATCGAGTTCCTCGAGGGGAACCAGCTACAGGGCAAACCCGCGATCGACAAGCTGGGGGGCTGGATGAAGCAGATGATGCCCCTGCGGGGAATGCCCGTGGTGGTCTACCACAAGGACTGGAGCTACCTGCTCAAGCTGTTCGGGATGGAGGAAGCGGGAGATGTCGAGCCCAAACCCGGCATTCCCCCGTCGCTCAAACACGTGACCGAGCTGATCGATCTGATGCGTCAGAGAAATATCCGCATCATCCTGGCCGCCAATTACTTCGACGAGCAGAAGACCAATTCCATCGCCGACAAGACGGGCGCCAAGGCCGTCATCGTGCCGTTGTTCGTGGGCGGCGGGCCGGGCATCGACAATTACTTCCAGTTGGTCGATCGCTGGACAGATGCCCTGGTCGCCGCGGCGGAGGTCGCCAAATGATGTCGCAGACAGCCAGCCTGTTTCTGCTCCAGCTTTCCTTGATTGCCGTGGTGCTGGTTCTCCACACGTACCTCGGCCTTCATATCATCCGGCGCACACTGATCTTCTGCGACCTCGTCCAGAATCAGTTGGCCGCACTCGGCGCCCTGGTCGGGGTCGCTCTGCAAATCCAGTATGGCTCGCCTCTGTCCTATGCGCTGGCGCTGGGCGGTGTACTGCTGGGCTCCTTGCTGCTGACCCTCATCAAACCCCGGAACCGCGAGATCCCGCGAGAAGCCGTTATCGGCATCCTGTACGGGGTGTCGGTGGTCATTTCCATCATGGTGACGGACAAGCTCCCGGGCGGCGACGTTCACCTGCAAAAAACCCTCTCCGGCTACATGGAATGGGTCAGTTGGCCGCTGGTGCTCGTCACGATTCTCGTTTACATCGTGCTGCTTGTCTTTCACGTCGCCATGCGGCACAAGTTCATCGCCCTGGCCGAAGGCCGGCTCGCCCCGCAAGCGGAGAGGCTCTGGGACTTCCTGTTCTTCCTGACCGAGGGGGTCATCACGGTCTTGATCGTTCCGGTCGCAGGGGTCCTGCTGGCCTATGCCTTCATGATGATTCCGGCGGCCATTGCCGCGATGTTCACCCGGAGGTGGGCCGGCGGCGTGTGCCTGGGCTGGAGCATCGGGTTCGTCGCCTGTGTCATCGGCTTGGGGGCGTCGTACCTGTTCAGCTTTCCCTACGGCCCGAGCCTCGTGTTGTCGCTGGGACTCTTCTTTGTCGGGGCCGTCGTCTGGCGCGTCGGGCTTGGCCGGAAAGGAGAACAATGATGTCACAGTTGCTGGAGATCGTGGGGCTGGCGTTCCTGGCCTGCCTGATGATGAGCGGCATTTTGGCCTATTGTGGCATGCACGTGCTCAAACGCGAAATCATCTTCATCGACATCACCTTGGCCCAAGTAGCCGCCGTCGGCACAATCATCGCCCACCTGGCCTTTGACGCTCATGAAGACACCCTGCTTTCCTATGGCGTTTCTCTCGGCTGCGTTCTGGTGTTGGCTGCCTTCTGTGCCGTGCTGCGCAAGAGCGTCGTGCGGATCCCCATCGAGGCGGTCATCGGGGTTTCGTACGCGATTGCGGCAGCGACCGCCGTCTTTCTGATCGGTCTGGCGCCCACAGAGATTCACGCAGAGGAGATGCTGGCGGGTTCTCTGTTATGGATCGAGGCGCCGGACGTCGTCTTCGCCGGCTGCGTTCTGGCCGTGACGGGGCTCTGTTTCGGCCTGCTGCACAAACCGCTGCTTCGGATATCCGAAAGCCATCGAAGCAGTCTCGAGAGCGGCTCGCAGGCGGCAGGATGGGACTTTCTGTTCTATGCCCTGGTGGGCATCGTGATCACAACCACCGTGAGAATCGCTGGGGTTCTGGTCGTGTTCGGTTTTCTCATCATCCCGGCCACGATCTCTGCGATGCTCGCCTCCCGATGGGGTCTTCGCCTGCTGATCGCGTGGGCCGTGGCGGCGGTTGCCTCAATGGTTGGGTTGGCCGTTGCGTACTATCTCGATTTCTCGATCGGGCCGGTGATCACCTTGTGCATGGCAATTCTGCTCACCGCCGTGGCGTTGTTCGTCAGATTGCGATCTATGCTGGCGCCCGGTGCAAATCCCGCTGAACGCGTGAGTGTGTCCTGCGGTCCGGGCAACGGCTGAGGCGAGTGACGATCAGGAGTCGCCTATGACGGCAAAGAGAATGCTTCCGCCGACGTACCTGTTGCTGGGCATCGCGACGATGGCCGCCCTTCATATCTTGCTGCCGGTGGCGCAGGTTCTGGTGCTGCCATGGAGGTTGCTGGGTCTCTTGCCGCTTCTGCTCGGCCTGGCCCTGAATGTGGTGGCGGACCGCCAGTTCAAGCAGGCTAAGACCACTGTCAAGCCCTTCCAGAGGTCTTCGGCGCTGGTCACAAACGGGGCTTATCGCATCTGCCGGCACCCCATGTACCTGGGATTTGTCCTGATCCTGTCAGGGATGGCGATCCTGACGGGTTCTCTATCACCTTTCGTTGTTGTTCCCGCGTTCGCTGTGCTTGTGGAAGTGGTGTTCATACGGGAGGAGGAACGTATGATGGCTGCGGAATTCGGCGACGCTTGGCTCGCCTACAAAGAGAAGGTGCGCCGATGGCTGTGAATTCAGTGAAGTTCGGCCGATCCATAGGGAAGCGATATCGCAGGTGGCCCTCCACATATATGGGAATGGCATGTATCCTGACGGTGAGTGGACTCCATGCAGCCCTCATCAATGTCGGTGGCTGCTGTGCAAGCCGGACATTCTTGTGCCGCAACGGAACGGTGAAGGTGGAAACCCAATCCACCGATGCAGTGGACATCTGCTATGCCTGTGTCTGGCAGATGGACACGGAGGTCGTTGTGTACGGTGCCGTGCGACGACGCGCCCACACCTGCGCTCTCATGAGGTTTGCCTGATTACTGTCGTCCTGGACTCGCAAGGGAGCATTATTGAGGAGTTGCGTCCGAACCGCTCAAACAGACAAGACCCCCAGGGAATGAGCCTGGTATGCGTTGAGACATGCTACGACCGGCCAACCCGCGGCCGGGTGAACCAGGGATAGAGAGCCGGGATGACGAAGAGGGTCAGGAAGGTGGCGGAGGTCAGGCCGAAGACGACGACGGTCGCCAGCGGGCGCTGCACCTCCGAGCCGATGCCGTGCGCCAGCAGCAGCGGCAGCAAACCCAGGACGGTCGTGGTAGCCGTCATCAGGACCGGACGCAGGCGTTGCAGGCTGCCGCCGACGATCGCCTCGTCCAGTGCCATGCCCTCCTCATGCATCTGGTCGATCCGCGTGACCAGCACGACTCCGTTCTGCACGGCGATACCGAACAAGGCGATGAAGCCGACGGCGGCCGGAACGGACAGGTACTCGCCCGTCAGCAGCAACCCCAGAATCCCTCCGACGAGCGCCAGCGGAATGCCCAGCACGATGAGCATCGCGTGACGGATCGATCCGAACGCCAGAAAGAGCATCAGCAGCACCGCTGCGATGACGATCGGCACAATGATCGAAAGGCGCACCATGGCACGCTGCTGGTTCTCGAATTGCCCGCCGTACTCGATGTAGTAGCCCGGCGGCAGCGCGACCTTCGCGGCGATCGCCTCTTTGATGTCCGCGATCACACCTCCCAGGTCACGGCCTCGCACGTTGCCCTGGACGACCCAGCGCCGCTGGTTGTGTTCGCGATTGATCTGGATGGGCCCGGTGACCTGCTCGATCCGCGCGATCTGCTTGAGAGGCACGAGCATCCCGCTCTGCGCGGGCACCAGAAGGTCCTCCATCGCATCGGGATCGCCCCGGTACTTCTCCTGGTAACGCAGATGGATGCCGAACCGGCGGCTGGGAAGGTAGATCGTGTCGATGACTTCACCTCCGACGGCCAGTTCGACGAGTTCGAGGATGTCGCTGACGTCGATGCCGTATCGCGAGCAGACCGCACGGTCGGCGACAATCTGGACCTGGGGCTGGCCGAAGCTCTGCTCGGCCGCCATATCGACCAGGCCCGGCACACCCGCGATGGCTTCGGCAATCTCGCCGGCCTTGGCCCGCAGCACATCGAGGTCCTCGCCGAACAACTTGATCGCGACCTGGGCCTTGATGCCGGAGAGCAGTTCATCGAAGAGGTTTTGGATCGGTTGCGTGAAGTTCAACTGCGCGCCGGGATACGCCGACAACGCTTCGTTCATAGCAGTGACGAGTTCCTTCTTGTTTGCGAATCGCGTCCATTGATTCCTCGGCTTCAACGAGACGTGCATTTCGGCATAGTTGACCGGGTGTGGATGGCTTCCGGTCTCGGGCCGGCCGATCCGCGAGACAACTTCCTCCACCTCCGCGAAGGCCACGACCTTGCGTTCGAGGGTTTGGACGGTCGCCACTGCCTCGTCCAGGGAGATCGACGGCGCCAGGGTGACATCGATCTGGATCGAACCTTCTTCCAGTGTGGGAACGAATTCGGTCCCAAGGTGCGGCACCGCCGCCACACTGACGACGAACGCCGCCAGCGCCAGTACCCCGGCAAGGGGCCGATGACGCAGCGTCCAGCGCAGTGGAGGATGATAGATCCGCATGAGTCCGCTGACCAATTTGAACTCCCGATACCGGTGGCCTTTCAACAGATAGGTGCAGAGCGCCGGCGCAACGGCGATGGCAACGACCAGCGACCCGGCCAGAGCGAAGCACAACGTGGCGGCCATAGGCGAGAACATCTTGCCCTCGACGTCCTGCAAGGCGAAGATCGGCAGGAAGACCGTCACGATAATCACAATGGAAAAGACGATGGGCCGGCTGACTTCGCGGGCCGCTTCGAGAACAATCTGCACCTTCTCCCGAGCAGTATCTTTCGCATCGACGTTGAGGTGTCGAAAGATGTTCTCGACCATGACGATGGCGCCGTCGCCCAGCATGCCGATGCCGATGGCGATCCCGCCGAGGCTCATCAGGTTGGCCGAGATGCCGGCCAGACGCATGCAGATCACGCTGATCAGGACGCACAACGGAAGCGACAGCGACACAATCAGTGCGCTTCGAACGTTGCCCAGAAAGAGGAAGAGCGTCGCGACCACCAGCGCAGCCCCCAGCAGCAGCGCCGTCTTGACGGTCCCGGTCGCCTGACGGACCAGTTCGGCCTGCTCGTAATACGGCACGATACGCACACCATCGGGCAGGGATGTCTGCACCTCGGGAATCTTCTCGTACAGTCGCCCGATGACCTGGGAGGTGTTCTCGCCGTAGAGTTGCAGGACGATCCCCGAGACCACCTCTCCGGTCCCGTTTCGTGAGACGACACCCCGACGGACCTCCGGGCCATAGCCAACCTCGGCGACGTCCGAGACTCGCACCGGGATGCCGTTGCGAACGGCGACGGGGATGCCGCCGATGTCGTCGAGCGTGCGCAGCAGCCCGATGCCGCGAACGAGGTGCTCTTCCTGGCCCAGGACCATGAACTGGCCGCCCACGCTGGCGTTGTTGGACCGGACCGCTCGCACCACGTCGTCGAGCGCGACGCGGTACTGATTCAGCGCGTGGGGATCGACGCGAATCTGGTATTGCAGGACATGGCCGCCGATGGAAAGGATGTCCGTGACGCCGGGCACCGTCTGGAGCTGCCGCTTGATGATCCAGTCGTTGACCTCGCGCAGGTAGATGTCCGGGGCCTTGCCCTCGGTGTCGGTCCCTTCGTCGAGCGTCAGGTAGTAGATGAAGATCTGTCCGAGACCGGTCGAGATCGGCCCCAGCCTGGGCGGCTCGTGCATCTCGGGCAGCTCGGCCAGCGCCTGATCGAGACGCTCGGCGACGATCGTCCGCGCGAAGTAGATGTCCACGTCATCTTCGAAGTAGACGTAGATGACGGCCATGCCGAACGCGGAGGTGGACTTGATCTGCGTGACGTGCGGCAGGCCGTTCATGGCCGACTCGATGGGGAACGTGATCAGGCGTTCGACCTCTTCCGGGGCCATGCCATGCGCCTCGGCAAAAACCGGGACCATCACCGGCGAGATATCCGGAAAGGCCTCGATCGGCAACTGCGTGTAGGCGTACGAGCCGAAACCGACGATGCCCAGGACGGCGATGAGGACAAAGAACCGATAGCGTAGGGAAACATCCACAATTCGCGCGAGCATGCGTCGGCTCCTTTCAGTGACCGTGGCCGGCGTGGCTGCCGAGACCGGCGGTGACAATCGCGGCTTTCAGTTCGAAGGCGCCTCGGCAGACGAACGGTTCGCCGGCCGTCAGTCCCGACGTGATCTCCACCGCCCCCTCGCTCGACCGCCCGACCGACACGAACCGGGCCTCGAAGCCATGGTCGGACGGGACAAAGACGCACGGCCGCCCTTCGAGCGACTGGACCGCCTGCTCGGGAACCAGGACGTCAGCGGACGCGGTTTCGGCGAGGACCTCGGCGGTGACGAACAGGCCGGGCCGGTACTGTCCCTCGACGTTCGGCAGCACCACGCGGGCCGCGATCGTGCGCGTGTCTTCGGCGGCGATCGGGCCGACGTAGCTGATGCGGCCCTTGGCCTGCGGCACGCCGGGACCGACGGAAACCACCGCCTCCTGGCCCTCCCTGACATAGGCCAAGTCCCGCTGATGCACGTCGAGCTGCACCCAGACCGTGGACAGGTCGGCGATGACGAAGACCTCGGAGTCGTCCTTCAGGGCCTCGCCGATGGTGATGTGCCTGGCGATCACGGTTGCATCGAACGGCGCGACGATTTCGTAGCGCGTCAGAAGAACGTCCGGCAGGTCGGGCAGGGTGCGAACATACTCGTCGTCCAGTCCCAGCGCGTGGAGCTTCTGCTCGGCCGCGTGCAGCTCGATCCGCGTCTCGGCAACGGCCTGCCTGGCGTCGAGAAACTCCTGCTCGGAGCTGATTCGCTTGTCCCAGAGGCTCTGCTCGCGGGCGAACGTCGCCCGCGCCAGTTCCAGCCTCTGGTGTGCGGCCAGATAGCCGGCCTTGGCATCGGCCAGCTCCCGGCTCTCCACGACCGCCATGATCTCCCCCTGCACGACTTTGTCGCCGAGCGTCTTTCGGACCTCGGTGGCCACGCCGGCAACTCGTGTCACGATATGGGCGAGCCGGTCGGCGTTAACCGCGATCTGGCCCGGCAGAGACATGGTTCGCCGCAACGGCCCGCCGCTTGCCTGGGCCAGCTCAATGCCGAGTTCGGCGATCTGCTCGGCGCTCAACTCGACGACGTGCTCATCTTCGTGCTCGTGAGATTCCGATTCGGCGTGATCCGGCGTCTCGCCCCGGCGTACAAGATGAGAAAGCAGGTCGAACTTCCACTGCCCCACGGCCCCTGCGGCCAGACCGATGGCCAGAGTCGCGGGGAGTAACAGCCACAGGATGCGTTTCATCATTCTGTTCCTTTCAGCCGGCGCTCGGGGGATGCGGATCGAGGGCCTGTCCCATCAACCGCTCGACGTCCGCGCGCGACAGATGGCATGCTTCGACGGCACCGATGTACTGAACCTTGGTCTCGAAGAAGGTTCGTTGCGTGTCGAGCACGTAGAGGTAGTCGAACTTGCCCTCGCGATACCCTTGCTGCGCCGCCTCGAACGCCTGCTGCGCCTTGGGCAGCACATCCGCCTGGAGAATCCGGACCTCTTCGTACGCCGCCGCCAGTTCGTTGAGCGCCCGGCCAAGCAAGGTCGCGATTTCGATTTCCGCGGCCTGGTGTTCCTGCCTGGCCCTGGCGAGGTTCACGGTGGCCTCTTCGATCCCTCCCTGGTTGCGGTCGAACAGCGGAATCGGCAAGGCCAGACTTACCAGAAAGGCCGAGTCGTCAGTCTCCTCGAATCGCTGCACTCCGGCCGCGATTGTGACGTCCGACTTGGCTTGGGCCTTCTCCAGGTCGAGCGCGGCCCGGCGCTGCTTCTGCTCGGTCGCCCAGCGCGCCAGGTCCGGATTGGCCGCGATCATCTCGTTCACATCCGCTGTCGCGGGAGGGGCCGGCACAACGTAGAAGTCCCCCGCCGCCCTCTCGAAGGACGCCGCACGAGCCCCCCACGTCGCCGCCAGGTTCTGCCGGGCGGCAGCCAGGGCGCGTGTCGCCTTCTGAAGCTCGATCCTGCTGTGGGACAAGGCTACACCCGCTCGCAGGGCATCGACCGCCGAGTCCTTGCCCGCTTCGACACGCTGGGCCACAGCCGACTGAGCCCCGCTCGACAGATCGTGCAGTTGCCCGGCCAGCGACAGACGCTCCTGCGCCGCCAGCAACCTGACGAAGGCTTGCGTGACCTGATGGAGCGTGTCCAGACGCTCCGATTCGAGATCCCAGTCGGCCAGCTCCACGCCGAGCGATGCAGCGCGCAGACGCTTGTCGCGTTTGCCGCTGCGTTCGATGAGCTGGCCCAGCGAGACAGTGGTCTCGGCGCCGTCGAAGCCACTGCGTTGCCCGCTGCCTGCCAGGGATTCGATCTCCACGGCGAGTTCCGGATTCGGTCGCAGACTCGCCTGGAGCCTTCGGGCCTCGGCCACACGGCGTTCCAGCGAGACGACCGCGAGTCGAGGGTTGCGCATCAGGGCCAATGCCGCCGCCTCGCGCAGCGTGACAGCACCTGTCGGTTCAGCATTCTGCATGACCGTCGGCGTCTTCGCGATAGACCCGGCGGGTTCCGGAACACCGCGTGACGGAAACGGAGGCGAATGTTGCATTGTCCGGCAACCGGCCATGCCGAGCAGAATGGCCATGACGGACAACGTGTGGATGCTGCGATACATGCGTATGGGCTCCCATCAACAAGAGTGCGATATTCCGGGGCATTCCGCGCAGAGACTCCGCTACTCAGCGCAGTGAAATGCGCGCCGGCCCGATCACAAGCGTGTGGGGAGACTACACCTGGAGCACTACGCTGCGCAGAGCGGTTTGCTGGGAGGAAAGAAGGGTGCGATCCGATGCATCGGGAGATGCGTCAGCATGGCGGAGTGATGCTGACGGATCGGCGATCGCCAGGGTCACGGCGACGTCCGGCGGACGGGACAAAGTCTTCTCATCGAGCGGTCCGAGCGCCAGCGGGATGTCCACGCACGGACGGCAGTCTTGCGATGCGCCGTAGCCGTGGTCATGCTCGTGGGAGAGCCGTGCATCGACGTCGTGCTCGTGATCGTGTACCGCGACATCACAATGGCGGTGGCCAAGGGGCTCGATGGCAACGTGGCCCGCAGCGCCGACACAGAAGACCATCCCCGACGAGACATTCGCCGCGGCAAGCAGGCAGATCAGGACCTGCACCGGAAGACGCCGTATCTGGTGTTGTCGGCCTTCTTGTTTCATGAATCGGTTTCCGTGCTCAGAACACAGGACCTATACGACCTATTGTTCTACGCGATGATCCGGCGTTCGTTCGGGCTTTCTACGGGCAATTGCCGATGCGGCCTACGAGCCGGGCTCGTTGAGGACCTTGATGCGGGCGTTGCGAATCTGCACGTGGCTGCCGCCGCGACTGAGCTCCTGGAAACCGATGTGACCTTTGCGCGGCCGGTCTTGGACAGGCGGGGCCGACGAGTTGTCGTGGCGCTTGACCGCCTGCGTCTGCTCGTTCAGGTCCAGGTCGTGAATCAGCTCGCCGTTGAGCACCACATGCAGGTGCGACCCGGCCAGAACGATCAGGTAGCTGTTCCATTCCGTGGGCTTGTAGACCTGCTTTCGCGGCGCGATCGCCCGGTAGATCCCCCCGGTCAGTTCCGAGTCCTTGGCGCTGGTGTTGTAGCGGTAGTCAGCCATCTGGAGTTCCATGCCGTCGAACGCCGGATCGCCAAACAGCGGGGCCCGCAGGGCGCAGCCGCTGTTGCCAAGCTCGCCGAGCTTGAACTCGTACTTGAGGATGAAATCGCCGTACTGGCGCTCGCTGACCAGCCAGGTCCCCCGCATCTCGCTGCCGTGGAGAATCCCGTCCTTGACGAGCCACTTGACCTCCGGGTCGACCGGCTTGCTCACGTCGTTCCAGGCGCGAACGAGCCAACCCTTCGGCGCGCCATCCTCCGGAAAAAGCGGAACGAATCCATCTTCCTGAGGCTGGCCGCCGGCTGCCGCCACCACGCCCAGCAGCAGTGCTGTGAGTGTCAGAAACCGCATACCAATCCGTCCCACCATGATTCGACCTCCCACAGGCTGATTCTGGAATCCATACAGACGCCGCGATCATTCTACTGCCCGGCCGATCCGCCCGCAACGGCCATGGACTCATACCGGCGGATGCTCATGGGCCGCGGCGACGGTTGGCGACGAACGAACGCCCTGTCCCATCTCGGGATACTTCCGCATCGCCCACAGACCGATCAGCCCCGACAGGGCATACCCGAATGGGGTCAATTTCAGGACTGGCCCGGTGCCGATATGGTCGGCCAGCACGCCGAGGCCCATGAAAACGACATAAGCGATGCCCCAGGTGCCGCCGACGATGCCCGCCATGCGTTGGCCGAGATTCAAACCTCGCGCGTAACGCGCCAGCGTGATCGTCAGGATGTAGGCGGACATGGAGAAGAAACCGGCCCCAAACAGCAATGCGACCGCGATCCGAGCCTCGAGGAACAGCAGGTAGAAGAACGTGAACGGCGCCGCCAGCAGGAACGCGAGCGTCGAGCACGGCAGGTCGCCCCTGCGCAGCGCCAGAGCGGCCCAGGCGAAGGGCCCGACCGCGCCGCCCCAGCCGAACATGGCCGTGGAAAATCCTCCGAACGTCAGAGCGAATCCCAAGGTGTCCAGATGGGTCGGGATCAACTGGAGGATGGCTGTGGTCGACACGCCGGCCGGCACACCGATCGCCAGGATCAGCCAGAACGGCAGTCGGTGCGACACCACCGCTGGCGCGCCCTTGGGATCGCTCTGGCCCTCCACCGCCAAGGTCACCCGCGACAGGACGACGGCCGCCATTGCAGCCCCCGGCAGAAGGACCAGCGGATACAGTCCCGCCAATCCGAACCGCGAAACCAGAGAGGCGGCGATCACTCCCCCGCTGGCGAAGCCAAGAAATCCCGACGTCATGAAGACCGCGGTGCTGGTCGCGGCCGGAATCTGCGATAACGTGTGGACGGCACGCAGCCCTTCCGGATGGGTCACCGCGATTCCACTGCCGCTGACGATGCCCAGGGCGACGATCATCGCCACGCCGGCGCCCGAGCGAGGGGCCAGGGCGATGACACAGATGACACAGGCCAGAAGAAGCCCCAGGTGCAGAAAGAACGGTTTGTGCTCGTCCGCCCGCAGGTGCCCGGTCAACATCTGAACGCCGTTGGCCGTCAGCGCCAACGAGGCGGGTACAAACGCCGCCACCGAGAGACTCAGCGAGAAGTCCTCGCGGACCACCGGGAGAATCGCCGGCAGCATGTTCCCGAACATGTCCACGAGGAAATGGACACCCGAAAGAACGATCAACCGACTCCACTCTGCTCTCAAAGAGCTTTCGCTCATACGGACTCCGCCAAGGATCAGGACACCACGAGTGTCTGCTGAAACCCCAGCAGCATAGCGAATCCGCCGCCGGACACAACAGCTTTGTCGAACGAAGGCAGAGTATTGAACTGTGCTGCCATCTCGGATACTCTGGCCTGACGGAGACATCTGACAGAACAATGCCACCAAGACACAGATTCGGGAGGTGCGCCATGCGGACGAAAAGAAGAACTGCCATGACAAGTTTGCTCTGCGTTTTGACGATCGCGCTGTTGGGGGCCGCGAAGGTCTCGCTCGCATCCGAACGCACCGGTCGCCCCGCCGACGACGGCAAGCTGCGGATCATCGTCTTCGGGGCTCATCCGGACGACTGCGAGATCAAGGCCGGCGGCACCGCAGCCCTGTGGGCGGCGCAGGGCCACCACGTCAAGTTTGTCTCCACCACCAACGGAGACATCGGCCACGCGGCAATCGCCGGAGGACCGCTGGCCAAGCGGCGCACCGCCGAGGTCCACGAAGCGGCCGAAGTGCTCGGCATCGAATGCGAAGTTCTCGACATCCACGACGGCGAACTGATGCCCACCCTGGAAAACCGCAAGACCTTCGTCCGCCTCATTCGCGAATGGAAGGCCGACATCGTAATGGGACACCGGCCGAACGACTACCATCCGGACCATCGCTACACCGGCATCCTGATGCAGGACGCCGCCTACATGGTTACGGTCGCCTTCTTCTGCCCCGACGTCCCTCAGCTTGCGAAGAACCCGGTGTTCCTGTATCTGTCTGACAACTTCCAGAAGCCCAATCCGTTCGATCCGGCGATCGTCGTCGGGATCGATTCTGTCTACGAAAAGAAGATGGACGCGATCTGGAAGCTGGAATCCCAGATCGAATCTCTGTGGGCGACCGGAGATTTTGAGAAGGTGGTTCCTGTGCCGACCGATCCGGCCGCACGCGAGCAGCGACGCCGGCAGGTGGCCGAACGCTTTGCCGCTCGCGACCGGCGCGTCGCGGACAAGTACCGGGGCCAGCTCACCAAGGTTTATGGTCCGGAAAAAGGGGCCGCCGTCAAGTGCGCCGAGGCCTTCGAATTGTGCGAATACGGCCGCCAGCCGTCGCCTGAGGAGTTGAAGACCCTCTTCCCGATTCAAGCCGGACAATAGCCGTCCGGATGCACCAGATTCGCCTGTCGGGACCGGCGTCTGGACCGGCGCCGGTCCTGGTTTCCCTGCCTTCTCTGCGGACAGCGTGAGGGTCCGTATAACCAGATTCGCTGCCGCCACCCCGTTCCGAGAAAAACAATCCTTGACCCGTCAACCGGCTTTTGGTACAATACGGATCGAATTGGGGGTACGATAAGACAACCTCTCTATCGGAGACGGGAATTCCCACGGATGGCTTGCGACGGCAGAGGTCTATCGGCGCAAGGGGGCACTGGGAGAGAGAGGGTGCGTACGGGAGTGCAACGGTTCCTGGCGCAGTCGATGGAACCGCTTTTCGCGACCGGTATCGAGGATTTCTCGGCCGCGTCGGTTTCGGAGGTACACGGTGTCTCGAGCCTCGGCGGGAATCGCCGGGCACCGAGATTCTGAATTCAGGGGGTGATGAAAGTGGAAAGCACAGATATGAGCAACCGGCTCGATTCCGGCAACGGCCCCGGCGCGGTGTTTCGCAGAGTTTCCGGCATCGCTTGGGGAGCTGTTCCGGCCCCGTCCATTGCGGTCGGACTGGTTTGTCTGGTTCTCTGGCTCGGCACAGCCTCCATATGTGTGGCCAAGGAGAGCGACAAGAAGAAGACCACATCCGATCCGGAGATGCGCAAACTCTCCCAGAAGATCGACGATCCGGAAGCCTACATGCGCGAGCTTTCGGGCCGGCTGAATTCCGCCGGAGGCCAGAAGGTGCTGACGAGAGGGCTGCCGGCTCAGGGATGGCGCCCTTCGACCCCTCGCACCACCGCCACTGACTCAGCGGCGGCGCCTGCGCCCGTGACGGACGTTCCGCCCCAGACACCCTCCAACGGCGCCTCAGGATTGAGTCCCGTGCCAACGCAGACGCGATTCGGATGGACCTCGGGCGACAACGATTCGGCGTCAGGCCCGTCAAGGTTTGGCTGGAGTCCGGGGACCAACGGTCCGACCGGATCGATCGCCGGGTACGGCACCGGAGCAACCAGCCCGGTGTGGATGAGTCCGAGCGACCGCGCCCGGCAGGTCGATCCACTATCCGCCGCCAGGCAGATGCAGGATTTTGAGACAGCCCAGCCGGCGCCTACCCAGGCCGCCACGGCTCCCCAGGATCGGATAGCGCCCGCCGCCGACCAGACAACATCGTCGGCTCTCGATGGAGCGAGAATGCTTGGACAAGAGCCCGAGCCGTCGGTCGACACCCGCACCTGGATGGCGCCGGAGGCGCGCACGTCCACGTCGAGCCTGGACAATGCGCGACTGCTGGGAACCAGTCCGCAGAGCAGGCGGAGAAGAGAGCCCTGGGAGTATGCCATACCACCGGCACAGCAAGCGCCACAGAATCAGGCCCTGCCTGCCTCCCCTGGCGGAACGCCTGCGCCTGCGCAGGGTCCTTACCCGGCGCCGCCGGCGCCACAGCAGTACGCTGCGCCGACGAGTCAGCCGTGGCAGGCGCCCCAGAGCCAGATGATGCAGTCGGCCCCGAACGGGACCGCCATGCCCACGCAGAATCCGTATGCGGCGCAGACGGCACCGCCGTGGTCCGCTCCAGCGGATCAAGCATGGCAGACGCCCCAGAACCAGATGATGCAGTCGGCCCCAAACGGGACCGCCGTGCCCACGCAGAATCCATACGCGGCCCAGACAGCGCCGCCGTGGCCCGCTCCGGCGGATCAGGCGTGGCAGGCCCCGCAGAGCCAGACGACGCAGACGGCTCCGAACGGGACCACTATGCCCACGCAAAATCCATACGCGGTCCAGGCAGCGCCGCCGTGGCCGGCGTCGACGGAGCAACCATGGCAGCCCCAGCAGAGCCAGGTGACGCAGGTGGCTCCGAACGGGACCGCTATGCCTACGCAAAATCCATACGCGGCCCAGGCAGCGCCGCCGTGGCCGGCGCCGACGGCCACCTTACCTAACAACCAAGTGGCCCAGGGCGAATTGGAGACGGTCTATCCTGCCGGGCAGTCGCCGTGGCCGGCAGCGCCGCAAACCACTCCGGCGACGCCGCCAAGCACACCCTGGGGCCGTCAGCCCGGACAGGCCGTCGCGCAGGACCCGCGTCCGACAACACTGTACGGTCAGGCACAAAGCGTGCCGACCCAACCTCAGGGTGATCTGACGCAGACCTGGCTGTCGTCCAGAAACCGGGCGGCGCAGACTGCACTGAACGAGATCGCCGGAGTCAGCACACCGCAAGGCGCTCAGACAACGCCGACGATGCCGGGCATGCCGTCCACACCCGCCACGACGCCCCCGATGGGACCTGCTCCGGGCAGTCAGGCGGCACGCACGGTCGTGAACGGTTCGCAGGCCAGACACTTCTACGAGGAGAAAGAACCGGCCTGGTCGCTTGGCGCCGATCTGGACAAGTATCGGGCCCACGCGGTCAATGAGGGCTCTCGTGATTCCGGCGAGAGTCTCAAGAAGGCCCTCGGCGGCATCGGCCTGGCGATCGAGGACACCACCAATATCATCACGCTGGGCTATGCCTCGGATCGCGCCAAGCCGTTCCGATCGAACGACGGGCAGGGATTCCTCGACGATCCGGGTCGCGTGCCCCAGCAGGCGGGCGCAACGATCGGCAGCTTCGCCGATGGTCTGTATTCCATTGCGGACCTTGTCACGCTCAATGCCCTGCCGGACGCCCAAAAGGACGTGTACCTGGACAACAATCCGATCGTCCGACCTCTGATCTTCACGGGACGAACCATCGGCGGCGCCTGGAAGACCACCGAGGAGATCGGCAATGCTCTGACGTGGGGCTACTTTGACAACGTGACCGGCTCGATCGGAATGTGCATCGAGAGCCTCATCGAGGCGCTCAAGCACACCGGCCAGGCGGTGACGAACATCGCCCGCATCCCGGTGCGTCTGCTCACGGGCAACAACGAGGGGGCCGACAAAGCATTGGACTGGGTTCTGCTCGTTCCGCTGGAGATGGCCAGCAATGTCGTGCAGATGAAGGGCATCTCCAACATGGACGACTACAAAACCGCCTTCGCAGACAAAGGCGTCATCGGATCGATCCTCGAATTCGGCGGCTCGACCTTCATCGTCTACCGGGCCGTGGATGAAATGCTCGACGAGCTCAAGAGCGACGACAACCACAGCAGCAGCGGATCTTCGGGCTCGGGCGGGTCCGGGGGCTCGACGGGCGGCGGCTCCTCCGGCGGCTCTTCCGGTGGAACCAGCATCATCTGGTGGTTTGAAGAGGGTTGGCCGACGGAGTAACACTACAATCGCAGCACACCCGACCTGGGTTTTGTGATAGCGGCGGCCATGCCAGAAGCATGGCCGCCGCGCCATTTTCCGCCCGCCTTGACAGGCCGCGCTGGAACGTGCATCCACAAATTCCCTGGCCCGGATACCTCCGTGTGTGTACTATGGACCCGGAGGTAACCGAACCATGAAGAAGATCTCACGACGCAACGTGTTGCAGCGCGGTGCCGCGGTTGCCGCCGCAACGATCGGGCTGCCTTGCACCACAACCTGCCTTCGAACGGCGAGAGCGGGCGGCGTCCCCAGCCGGCAGCTCACCATGGGCGCGATCGGCCTGGGCAACCAGGGTCTGCACAACCTCAAGAGCTTCCTGACCTGCGAAGACCTGCGGGTTCTGGCGGTCTGCGACGTGGATGCCGGCCACCTGCTCCGTGCCAAACAGACCGTCGACGCTGCCTACGGCAACCAGGACTGCCACAGCTGCCGCGACTTCTACGAGATCCTCGCGCGTGACGACATCGACACCGTGCTGATCGCGACGCCGGACCACTGGCACGCGCTGCTGGCCATCGAAGCCGCCAGGGCCGGCAAGGACATCTACTGCGAAAAACCGATTTCGCTGACCATCGCCGAGGGCCGGGCGGTCGCCGACACGATGCAGCGATACGGAACCGTCTATCAGAGCGGAACCCAGAGACGCAGCAACGCCTGTTTCCGTTTCGGAGTAGACATCGCCCAGAGCGGCATGCTCGGCCGGCTCCAGGAGTTGCACTGCTACTACCACAACGGACCGACCTGTCCGCCTCAGAAGCCCGAGCCTGTCCCGGACGGGTTCGACTACGATCGATGGCTTGGCCCGGCACCGTACGAGCCGTACACCCCGAGGCGCTGTCACAGCACGTTCCGCTGGCTGTACGACTACTCCGGCGGACAGCTCACCGACCTCGGCGCACACTTCAACGACCTGGCCCAGTGGGCCAACGGAACCCAGTACTCGGGCCCGACCGAATATGAAGGCTGGGCGGAATTCCCCAAAGACGGCCTGTACAACACCCCGGTGCGATTCGGCGTCGTCGCGACCTATCCCAACGGCGTCAGGATGATCATCCACGACGAGACCGAGCCCGGCCGCGGTCCGCGCGGCAACAAGTTCGTCGGAACCGAGGGCTGGGTCAGCACCGACGACACGGGAAAGGTCACCGCTTCGAGCGAGGAGATCCTGCGGAAGCTCAGCAGCGCCCAGAGAGACTACGAGTACATGATGGGCCACCACCGCAACTTCCTCGACTGCGTCAGGACGCGGGCGAAGACCATCGCGCCGGCCGAGGTGGCTCACCGGTCCACGACCACCTGCCACATCGCGAACATCTGCCTGCGATTGGGCCGCAAGCTCACCTGGGACGTCGAGGCGGAGCGATTCGTCAACGACCGGGGGGCCGACCGCATGATGGCCCGCGCCATGCGCGGTCCCTGGCGGCTCTGAGCATGCCGCAGCGTGAAGAAGCGAACCGTGGTCAGCGCGACCGGTCAGCTTTGGCGTCTGCTGTCCTGTTGAGCCACAGTTCGGTGGGCTGGTAGTTGCCGCTCCAGTTGGCGCCCATGATGTCGAGGTCGCCGTCGGAGCCGACATCGGCCACCTGAACGTAGTGCGAACCCCTGATGGAGATCACCTGCCGGGTCCAGCAGGCGCCGTTTCGCCGGTTGATGTGGACCACCACTTCGTCGGGATCGGCGCCCTGGTGCATCTCCGACAAGACGACGTCCAACAGGCCGTCGCCGTCGATGTCGGCCGTCACAAGCCCGTGAACCACACACTCGACCGGCTCGGCAATCACGTGCTCAGTCCAGTCCGGCGATTCGGGGTCTGGCAGCGCCTCAAACCACGACAGCTTATGGAAGTTGCCCTTCAATTCCGAAGGAGACAGAACCACGTCGGGCCGGCCGTCCTTGTTGATGTCACCGACTTGCACCGTCGCATTGGAATGCCACCGGCCGAACGGGTGAGCAGGCCAGGACATCTCGCGACGGTTTTCAAACCAGATTCCGCCGATCACGATGTCAAGGTCGCCGTCCAGGTCGAGATCATACGTTTCGATGCCTTCCCCATGCGGACAATCGAGCACCTTCTGGAGCCATGGCGCGCCAGGCCTTTGATACCACAGATGGATCTTGTTCCCGGCCTTCGCGCCAAATTCGGACTGGTTCCTCGTGACGACGTCCAGAAGGCCGTCACCATCGAGATCACCCAGCTCGATGTCGTGGGTCGGATGCTTTGCGATTTCGTGACTCCGCCAAGCTCCGGGCGAGCCGGCTGGGATTCGCGGATTCTCGTACCAGAAGAGACCTCCCATGACGATATCCAGGTCGCCGTCGCCGTCGATGTCCCCTGCTTCACCATCGACCGTGTCGTAGCCTCCGCGACAAATCTCCGTTCGGCGCCAGTCGGGATACGCATACCACACCAGCGGGCCGGCACGCCCACCAATCACAATGTCCACAAATCCATTGCCGTTGATGTCGGCCAGGATTTTGGCCCAGGGGTCCTTCGGGCCATGCTCGTCAACCACGACATGATCGAAGGGAACTTCTGAGCGGCATGGCAGACCAATTACAGCAGCCAGCAACAGAGCCGGCACCACATGAAACGCTCCTGTGCCTTCCGATTTCATGTCGAACCCCCTCAATGGGTGGCAGCGGCAAGCACAGCTTACCGATGGGGCTACTGCTTGAACTCCGACACCAGCGTCGCGACCGACGCCTTTGCGTCGCCGAACAGCATACGGGTATTCGGCTTGAAGAACAAGGGGTTGTCCACGCCCGCGAAGCCGGGGTTCAGTGACCGCTTCAGGACGATGCAGGTTCGGGCACGATCCACCTCGATGATCGGCATGCCCCAGAGCGGACTGGCCTGGTCCTCCTTAGCGGCGGGGTTGACCACGTCGTTGGCGCCGATGACGATCGCGACATCCACCGTCTCCATCGTCGGATTGACGTCCTGCGGCTCGACCAGCATTTCGTACGGGACGTTCGCCTCGGCCAGCAGAACGTTCATATGTCCCGGCATCCGTCCGGCCACCGGATGGATGCAATAGCGCACCTCGGCGCCGTTGTCGACCAGCAATTCTCCCAGCTCGCGGACGACGTGCTGGGCCTGAGCGGCGGCCATGCCGTAGCCGGGGACGAAGACCACGTTGCGCGCCGCCTCCAGAATGAAATAGGCGTCGGAAGCCGCGATGGGATTGGCCTGTCCCTGGTAGCCGGCCGCCTTGGCCGACGTGGCCGAACCGAAGCCGCTGAACAGGACGTTGGCCAGCGAGCGGTTCATGGCCTTGCACATGATTCGCGTGAGAATGATGCCGGAGGCGCCGACCAGCGAGCCTGAAACGATCAGGACGTTGTTGCCGATGACGAAGCCCGCGGCGCAGGCCGCCAGGCCGGAATAGCTGTTCAGAAGGCAGATGACCACAGGCATGTCCGCGCCGCCGATCGGGATCGTCGAGAGCACGCCCAGAATCAGAGCCAGGGCGATGATCGCAACCAGCTCGACGTAGACGAGGGCATGGCCCGCGCTGCTGAGCTGATCGAGCTTCTGGACGCAGAACAAGACGCCCAATCCGGCCAAGGCGCCCAGAACGAAGGCGTTGACGAGGTTCTGTCTCTTGTACAGTACAGGCCGGCCTGGAATCAGGGTCGAGAGCTTCCCGTAGGCCACCATGCTGCCGGAGAACGTGACGGCTCCGATCAGGACTGTCAGAAAGATCGCGATCGTGGTGAACAGGCTGAGCGGCCCCGAGGCCGCCCACTTGCCGTGATATTCCGACCAGCCGACCAGCAGGCTCGCCAGGCCCCCGAACCCGTTGAACAGCCCGACCATCTCGGGCATCGCGGTCATCTTCACCAGCCGCGCCGCCAGCGCACCGACCACACAGCCCAGAGCCACGCCGAACACCACCCAAAACCACCGGATGTCCTCCATCGCGGTGACGGTCGTGACGACGGCGATCAGCATGCCGATGGCAGAGACGAGATTCCCTCGTCGCGCGGTGGCCTGCGAGCTGAGCATCTTCAGGCCGAAGATGAAGAAGATCGAGGCGACGATGTACAACAGGCCCCTGGTTAGCTCCGGATTCATCGCTTGCCCCCGTCCTTGGCCTTGCTCTTGAACATCTCCAGCATGCGGTCCGTCACGAGGTAGCCTCCGACGACGTTGATCGTCGCGAACACCACCGCCACGATCGCCAGCAGCGTCGCGACCGCCGTGCCGCCCTCATGGCCGGAAGCGATCAACGCTCCGACAATGGTGATTCCCGAAATCGCGTTCGAGCCCGACATCAGCGGCGTGTGCAACTGCGAGGGAACCTTCTTGATCAGCTCGACGCCCAGGAACATCGCCAGCACAAACACGAAGAACAACAGGGGAACAGTCGTCGCATTGAGCTCCACGGCGGACTCCTTCTACGCAATGGCCTCTTGGATGGCCGGATGGACGATTTCGCCTGCGTGCGTGATCAGGCATCCCTGAATGATCGCATCCTCGCGATCGAGGAGGAAGCGTTTGGTGTCCTTGTGCCAGAAGTGCTCCACGAAGTTGTACAGGTTGCTGGAGAACATCTGGCTGGCCGCCACAGGAACGCGACGGGGCAACTCCACCCGCCCGATGATCGTGACCCCATGGTGCTGCACTTCCTTATCCGGCTTGGAGCCCTCGACGTTGCCGCCGGTCTCGACCGCCATATCGACGATCACGCTGCCGGGCTTCATCGCTTCGATCATCTCAGCGGTGACGATCACCGGGGCCTTCTTGCCGAACACCTTGGCGGTAGTGATCACGATGTCCGATTGGGCGCATTGTCTGGCCATCGCCTCCCGTTGTTTGGCCAACTGCTCATCGGTGAGCCTCTTGGCATAGCCATCCTTGGTCTGTCCGGTCTGGCCCAGATCGATCTTCAGCGGCTTGGCGCCCAGCGAGAGGATCTGCTCCTGGGCCTCGGGGCGCACGTCGAAGGCATCGACGCGGGCGCCGAGGCGTTTGGCGGTGGCGATGGCCTGCAAGCCGGCGACACCGGCGCCGATGACGAAGACGCGAGCCGGGGCAATCGTCCCGGCGGGTGTCATCATCATGGGCAGAATCTTGTTCTGGCGAGAAGCCGCCAGGATCACCGCCACGTAGCCCGCCAAGTTGGCCTGCGAGCTGAGCACGTCCATCTTCTGGGCGATGGTCGTGCGCGGAACCATCTCCAGGCTGATCGCACTGACCTTCTGTGCGGCCATCGCCCGGACCACCCCGGCATTGTTGAACGGGTCCAGCATGCTGACGTGGATGGCTCCCTCACCCAAGTGCGGAATCTCGTCAGGGTCAGGCACGCCCATCCGAAGGACCATATCGGCGCCCAACGATGCCTTGTGATCCGTCGAGACATGCACGCCGGCCTTCTCGTACTCCCCGTCTGAGACATTGATGCCTCGACCGATTCCGGCGGCGACCTCGACCTCCGCTCCAAGCTGGACGAGTTTGCCGGCGTCACCCGGCAACAAAGCCGCCCGCGTCTCCTGACGGCCGGGCTCCTTGGCGACATATAGCTTCATAGGGACTCCTGACCTTCCGTGACCAGCGCGATCCCTTGTCCTACGCACCGCCGTCCCCGCAGGTTCGCCAAAACGAACGTTGCGACCGGACCCGGGTAAGGGCGAGTCGTGCCTCGCTCCTATTTAACCGGATACTGCGGCAGCGGCGGGATCTCCTTCTCCTGGGTCTTCAACTCTTCAAGAATCACCTCGATGGCCTTGTCGAGCTGCTCGTCGATGCCCGCGTATTCCCTGGCCGGATCGTTGTCCACCACGATGTCCGGCTCGACGCCGTAGCCCTCGATGATCCACTGCTGCCCTTCCACATCGTACCGCGAGAACTCGGGCTTGTTGAGATAGCCGCCGTCCAGCAGAGGCAGTGAGCCGCGAATACCGACGACACCGCCCCAGGTGCGTTTGCCGATCAGCTTGCCCAAAGCGTACTTCTTGAACTGGTACGAGAACAGATCGCCGTCCGAGGCGGAGAATTCGTCGCACAGGCACACCATCGGCCCGTAGATCATCGCGGCCGGCTCCGGCACGGGCGCCGTATTGCGGGCGAACTCCACCATGACGATCTCGCGACGAAGCCGCTCAATGAGCATCGGAGAGACGTTGCCGCCGCCGTTGCCCCGGACGTCGATGATCAGCGCCTTCTTGCGGATCTGAGGATAAAAGTGCTCGACGAACTCGTTCAGGCCGTGCTGGCCCATGTCGGGCACGTGGATGTAGCCGACCTTGTCATCGGTGGCCTCGGCGACCTTCTCGATGTTGCCCTGCACCCATCCGTAGTAACGCAGGTCCGCTTCGCTGTCCGTGGGAACGACGACTACCTTGCGGCTGCCCTTGGCCTTGGGCTGCGAGTTGAGCTCGAGCGTCACTTGCTTGCCCGCCTTGTTCACCAGCAGCTCCTGGATGTCGGCGACATCGGCGGTCGAGGCGCCGTCCACCGAGAGAATATAGTCGCCTTCCCGAGCGTCGACGCCGATCTCGGTCAGAGGGGACCGCTGGCTCTTGTCCCAGTTCTGTCCGCGGAGGATTCTGGCGATGCGGTAGTAGCGAGAGTCCGCGTCGCGCTCCAGCTCGGCGCCGAGCAGGCCCATTGGAATCCTCCTGGGCTTGGGGTACTCACCCCCACCGACGTAGGTGTGCCCGGCGTTCAACTCGCCGATCATCTCGCCCAGGACATAGGTCAGGTCCGCCCGGTGGTTGACGTAGGCCACCAGCGGCGCATAGCGATCCCGCATGGCCGCCCAGTCCACGCCGTGCATGTTCGGAACATAGAAGAACTCCCGCATCTGCCGCCAGCACTCGGTGAAGATCTGCTTCCATTCGGCCTGGCGGTCGAGGAAGGTCTCCATTCCCGACAGGTCGAGCGTCTCCTTGATCTCGATCCTGCCCTTGGGCCGGTCGAGGGTCGCGTACTTGCCGCCGGACTCCACCAGCATCTTCTTTCCATCGGCCGACAGCATGTATCCGCCGACGGAGCCGAGCTCCGTCTCCTTGCGCTCTTTGAGATCGTACAGGCACAGTTGGGTCTCACGATCGCTGCTGCCCCGCCGGATGTAATAGAGTTGATCTTCGACGGCCTGGAGATTGTAGTAGTTCGACACGGCTATCGGCAGGACGGCGATGCGGTCTTTGATCCCTTCGACGTCCACATTGGTGATTTTCCGCTCCTGGCGCGGTTTCGTCTCGGTCTTTTCGCCCGGCTCGTTCGCATCCTTCGCCGCTTCTTCGCCTTTCTTCTGGTCTTTCTTGTCCTTGGTCTTCTGAGGCTCTTCGATCTGAACCTCGTCGCTGAGCGGCTTGAAAGGCGATTCCGTCGTCTTCGTCAGCGTGACCAGATAGATGCGGGACATGTCCCGGTAGATGTGGTTCCACTCCGTGCGTCCGTAGATCGGGTCAAAATCGCGATCCGAGACGAAGAAGATGAACTTGCCGTCGGGACTGAAGATCGGATCGGACGAATCGTACCAGCCGTCGGTGACATCGTACGACTGCTTCGCCCGCAGCGAGTAGAGGCGAATCTTGTTCATCGCCTCCGGTTCCGCCTTGGCGTAGACGATCCACCGACTGTCCGGCGACCAGGCGTAGTCGCTGAACTCCCACGTGTCGGACTTGTCCACCTCGGTGATCTGTCCGTTCCGAACATTCGCGTAGCACAGCCGCAGTCGTTTATCGGACCAGAGGATCTTCCTGCTGTCGGGCGACCAGGCCAGGCGATACTTGTACGTGTCGGCGTTCTTCGTGACCTGCCGGGCCGGACCGCTGCCGTCCTGGGGAATCACCCAGATTTCATCCTCGCCGGTGGCATCGGAGGTGTACGCGATCCATTTGCCGTCGGGCGACCAGACCGAATCACGCTCGTGCACGCCCGGCGAAGCGGTCAGATTGCGAGCCTCGCCGTACTTGGCCGGGACGGTGAAGACGTCGCCTCGCGCGCCGAAGAGAGCCCGTTTGCCGTCGCGAGCGACGTCATAATTCGTGACATTGCCCGCGACCTCCACCAGCCCTCCCCGCCCGCCGGGCAGGTCTTCCTGGATCGAGATGTCCACCTTCCGGCATGCTTCCGTATCGAGATCGAAGCGATAGATGTACCCGCCGTTCTCAAAGACGATCGCACGGTCGCCCAACGAAGGAAACTTGATGTCGAAATCGACGAAGTCCGTCAGCTTCCTCGTTTCCTTCGTGCTCAGATCACACACGTAGAGGTTCATCCGCCGATTCTCGTCCCGGTCGGAGAGAAAGTACACCCGACCGTCCTTCCACATGGGGAAGATGTCCTGGGCCGGATTGTTCGTAAGGTTCTCCGTGGTCTTGGTCTGGAAGTCGTAAATCCAGATGTCGTCGGCCATTCCGCCGCGATAGCGCTTCCATGTGCGAAACTCGCGAAAGACACGGTTGTAGGCCAGCTTCTTGCCGTCGGGCGAAAACGAGCAAAACCCGCCTCGGGGCAGAGGCAGCTCTTCAAGCGATCCAGCGGTCGTCGCGACCGTGTACAACCGTCCGATGAAGTCATTGAACGACCGCATGCGTGACCGGAAGACGATCCGCTGCCCATCCGGCGTCCAAGCCATCACGATGTTGTTCGGCCCCATCCGGTCGGACACATCGTCCCGCCCCAGCGTGGCCGTGAAGCTCAATCGCTGCGGCACGCCCCCCTCGGCGGGCATCAGATAGACTTCCGTATTGCCGTCGTATTGGCCGGTGAAGGCGATCGATTGGCCATCCGGCGAGAACCGGGCGAACATCTCGAACCCTTCGTGGCTCGTGAGCCGTCGCGCTGTGCCGCCTTCGGCGCCGACCGTGTAGAGATCTCCTGCATACGTGAAGACGATCCGGTCTCCGTGGATGGCGGGAAATCGCAACAGGCGCGCTTCGGCGGCGGATGTGACGGACGTAAGATGGAGACAGGCGACGACACAGAGGGCAAACGCGCAGTTCATTCCGATTCCTCGCTAAGACAACAATCCTGTTCGATCCATGCGCCGCCATCATGGCGACGGACTCGAATCATACCAGAACAATCCCCGTCGGTCACGCATTTTGCGTCAGGGGACTCAGGCCGAGCGGAGGCGGTGGAGGATGTCCCAATAGGCGCCGTGGGCGCCGCAGGCGATGGCATCGACCAGTTCGGAGTTGTCGTTGTAGTTGTGGTCGGTCACGCCTGCACTGGGATTCTCTTCTGTTGGCTCAAAGAACCGAGCATCCCCTGCAATCAGGTCCTTAATCAATCGCGCCGGCTCAGGACCGAGCGACGGGGCGATATAGAACGTCGGCTGGAAAGGATCGCACGGCCCGGCGTATTTGCGGCGGATCGCGGGATTGGCCTCGAGGGGCCCTTCCTTTGCGACCATCTCCATCATGCCGGTTCCGGGATAGAGGCGAATCCCCAGGGACGCCCCCGCACAGTCGGGGTCGATCCGCTTGACGAACTCGATCGTCGTGGCAACCGTCTCGGGCGTCTCTCCCGGCCCGCCCAGCAGCAGATCGATCATCACCTTGATCCCGTTGTCGCGGCACAGTCGCACCGCCTGGGCCAGGTCGGCGGCGCGGTGCGGCTGGCGGTACGTCCGCAGCATCACCTCGCTCGCCGAGTCGCCCGTGAAGTTGATCCCGACGCAGCCCGCCCGTTTCATGGCGCCGGCGAGTTCCGCGTCGAACGGCGTCACGGCCAGATAGGTGTACCATTGCACCTTCCGGCCCAGACCGCGACGGATGAACTCCTCGCAGACCGCCAGCGCGTGGCTTCGAGGAATATTGAACTCCGCATCGCAGGTGTGCAGAACGTCGATCCCCTGGGCCAGCAGAGACTCAACCTCGTCGGCCACCTCGCTCGGCGCGCGCGTTCGGCTGTGCGTGCCCTTGGCCAGTGGATCGGCGCAGTAGAGGCATCGCCGGTCGCAGCCCCGCTTGGTCTCCAGGCCGCACTGGCCGCCCCTCGCGAAGTATGCGACGTTGTCCACCGCGCGCCGCCTTGTCGGCAGGGACAGATCGACGGGCCAGGCAGGCCGGTTGCATACGATCTGACCGTCGCGTCGCCACAGCAGCCCATCGATTGTTTCGAACGCCCTGCCGTTCTGCAACTGGCGATACAGCGCAACCATCGCCTGTTCCCCATCGCCATGGACGCCAAAATCGGCCGCGGTGGCCTCGACGACGCGACGGGCAAACGTGCTGAAACCCACGCCCCCGACGACGATGGGAGCGTCGCTGAGCGAACGCAGACGTTCCACGAGAGCAGCGAGGCTTGGGACAAACCATTGGGCGCTGGGCCAGAAGCAGTCGTCCACGTTGCGAAACGACAGTCCGATAAGAGCGGGAGCATGGCTCGAAAAGTGGGCCGCCAGGGCTGCATCAGGATCGTCGCAGAGGCACAGATCCAGCACGTCGACGTCGAGTCCCTGGTCCTGGCCGGCTTCGGCCACATATTCCAGGCCGATCGGTGCGATCGGGGGCATCATCCGATTCGTGTTGATCAAGGTCAGCATGCACGGACAGGATACCGCCGGAGCGCCGCGCGGGCAATTGATCCATCCGACCTTTTCTGCTATACTGGAGTGGTGGTCAACACGCCCCTTTGGCGTCGATCTGCAGGGGCAAATGATTGTTCGCCCCTGCAAACGGGGTCTGCCGATCCGGATTCTCATAGGGTGATTCATCGCATGACGCACAGGCTGGTTCTGACCGCAGCATTGCTCGCCCTGGGTTCGGCCACGTTTCTGCCCGCGCAGGACCTGGTGCGAATCAGCGAGTTCATGGCGGTCAACGACCGTGGTCTCGACGATGAGGACCGCAACGAGGAAGACTGGATCGAGATTCACAACGCCGAGGCCGGCGACGTGAGCCTTGAAGGCTGGTCTCTGACCGATGACCCGGCGAATCTGACCCGGTGGGCATTTCCGGCGGTGACGCTGGGCGCCGACCAGTACCTGGTGGTCTTCGCATCGAGCAAGGACCGCCGCGATCCCGCCGGCGAGCTGCACACCAACTTCAGGCTCAGCGGAGATGGGGAGTACCTGGCCCTGGTTGGCCCGGACGGCGTCACTGTGACATCGGAATTCTTCCCCGCCTACCCCATCCAGGCGCCCGACATCTCCTACGGACTGTCCGCCGTCACATCCGAGAGAACGCTGCTGCCACAGCAATCGCCCGCCCGCGCCCTGGTGCCGCTGGACGACTCGCTGGAAGGCGGACCACGATTCGGGGGCAGGCGCCTCTGGACGCTCGAGGACCTTGACGATTCCGCCTGGCAGCTCGGCATAACCGGGGTGGGCTACGGCTACGGGCCAATGATCGGGACGGACGTCTCGGCGATGAATGGCGTCAACGAGACGGTGTACGTCCGTATCCCTTTCCTCGTGGACAACCTGGGGGAAGTCAGAGGCCTGACCCTGCGCGTGTGGTTCGACGATGGAATCATCGCCTATATCAACGGGCACGAGGTAGGCCGGTACAACGCTCCGGCGTCAGGGACGGAGACCTGGAACTCCGGCGCGACGGATAGCTGGCCGAGGAACCGCACACCCGACGCAATCGACTTCGACATCCCCCAGTTCGAGTTCCTCCACGAGGACACGAATCTGTTGGCGATCCAGGGCCTGAATCACGGCCTGTCCAATCCGGACCTGCTGGTGATGCCGGAGCTGCTGGCCCGGGTCGTCGAGGTCGATCCGCCGCTGCGCTACTTCCCGACGCCGACGCCGGGCATGCCAAACAACGCCGGCGTCGAGGCGATCGGGCCCGTCATCACCAACGTCGAGCATCTTCCGGCAACGCCATCGATCCGCCAGCCCCTGCGCATCAGCGCGCGAATCGCCCAGAGTCGCGATCCGATCGTTTCCACGACACTGCACTATCGTGTGATGTTCGGCCAGGAGATTTCGACCCCACTCGTCGACGACGGGACCGGTCACGATGTCACCGCCGGGGACGGCATCTTCACCTCGTTGATTTCCGCCAGCACGTTCCGCCCGGGAGAGATGATCCGCTGGTATATCACGGCCATCGACGCCGCCGGACGCGTGTCGCGCTGGCCGCGATTTGCCGACCCGCAGAATTCCCCCCAATACTGCGGGACGGTGGCCGCCGACCACAGCCTCCAGACCGCCCTGCCGGTGCTGCACTGGTTCATCGAGAACCCGCCGGCCGCCAACACGGACGCCGGCACGCGCTGTGCGCTCTTCTACGACGGGCAGTTCTACGACAACGTCCGGGTCTACCTCCATGGCCAGTCCAGCCGAGGCTTTCCCAAGAAGAGCTACAACATCGATCTGCATCCGGGCTACAACTTCAAATGGGCCGAGGGCCAGCCGCGAGCCGACGACATCAACCTCATGACGACCTATCCGGACAAAGCCCACATGCGCAACATCCTGGCCTACGAGACCTATCGCGACGCCGACTGCGCCTACCACTGGGTCTTCCCGGTGCGGGTCCAGCAGAACGGCCAGTTCTGGGGCACCGCCCATCTGATGGAAAACGGCGATGAGGACTGGCTGGTTCGCATGGGACTGAACGCGCAGGGCGCCCTGTACAAGATGTACAACTCGTTCAGCGCCCCGGGCGACGTCACCTACGGCGCCGAAAAGAAGACCCGCAAGGATGAGAATAACGACGACCTCCGGGCCCTCTACGACGGCCTGAGCGCTTCCAGAGAATCGCGCCAGCGGTATGTGTACGATCACGTGGACGTCGCGCAGGTCGTCAACTTTCTGGCGGCCCGCGCCGTCACCGGAGACACCGACTGCTGCCACAAGAACTACTATCTCTACTGCGACACCGGGCGAACGGATCTCTGGCAGATGTGGCCGTGGGACGTCGATCTGAGCTTCGGACGCCGATGGATCAGCCACCTGACGTACTGGGACCAGAACCTGATCGCCAATACCCCCCTGTTCATCGGAAGCGGCAACCGCCTGCCTCAGGCGATCTTCGAAATCCCCCAGACGCGACAGATGTACCTGCGCCGCGTGCGCACGCTCATGGACGACCTGCTCAAACCGCCGGGCACGCCGCCCGAGGAGCTGCACTACGAGCCGCGTATCGACGAGCTGGCGGCACTGCTGGCCCCCGACGCGGCGCTGGATGCCGCCAGGTGGGGCTCCGATTCCTGGGGCAACGGTTCGACCGCGCCGTGTTGCCCGCAATCCCTGCCGGAAGCCGTCGCGGAACTGAAGGACTCCTATCTGCCCGAACGCAGACGTCTGTTGTACGAAGGACTGGTATCCGGCGCGCGGGAACTACCGGATGCGCAGCCCGCTGAGACCCTCATCTCATTCGGAGTCGTCGACAACGCGCCCGCCAGCGGGAATCCCGATGAAGGCTGGATTCAACTGCTCAACCCGAATCGCTACGCCGTGGACATCTCGGGCTGGACGCTGAGCGACGGCGCTGACGCGGAGCCTGCCCTCTTTACGTTCCGCGGAGGCACCGTCATCCCGGCCGATGGCGCGCTTTTTGTGGCCGTCAGCCGAATCGGCTTCGACATGCGCCGCCAGTGGCCTACCAAGGGTCGGTCGCTGTTCGTCGTGGGCGACTGCACGCGCAATCTCCCGACCGCAGGCACAATCCTCGAACTGATCGACCGAAGAGGCATGCCTGTCGACCGGATCGTCATGCCATAGCATCCGATGAGCCTGCAAACAAGCCGGGTTCGCACGAGTCGATCTACGTCAGTTCCCAACCCGGTCGGCATTCACGATCCAGATACTTGTCCGCCTCCGGCGCGTTCGTGACCTTCATGTTCGCGGCATCCCAGACCAGGCGCTTGCCTCCGAGCCTCAGGGAGACCGCCCCAAGATTGAAGGCCTCGGAGATCGGTCCGGCCAGCAGGAAATCGCCGTACGAAGGCTTGCCCGTCTGGAAGGCTTCGATCCATGCCGCGGAGCGTCTGCGACGGTCGCGTCCGCGCGCATCCGATGCCGCGGTGTTTCGCGACGCCTGGAAGGCGCGGGCCTTGCGCTGCGGGATGATCTGCGGGTCTTCGCAGAGGAAACCGCCGAGAATCTTGCCTTTGTCGCCGACGAACATCATGCCCTCGGCGGGCAGTTCGCGGTTGTCCTCTTCGGCCTCTTGGGGCGTCGGCGGCTTGATCCCCCCATCGTACCAGAACAGATCGAGCGCGGGCCGCTCTCCTTTGGCCGCAAACTTGAATCGGATTGTGCAGGCGAACGGAAAGGCGTAGTCGTTGTGAATCTTCCGGCTGACACCGTCCTCGATCGTGCAGACGTGGCTCGGCGTCGATTCGACAGCGACCGGGGCGTCCAGATCGAACTCCTGGAAGACCGGCCAGAGACTGTAGTGCCCCATGTCGGCCACCGGCCCGCCGCCGAACTCGTACCAGCCCCGGAAGACCGCGTGCGTGTAATGCGGATGATATGGACGGGGCAGCGACGGTCCCAGCCAGAGGTCCCAGTCGAAACCCTTCGGGATCGGGGGCCGGTCGGTCGGGATCGTCGCATACTGCGGCCACACCGGCCGGTTCGACCAGTTGTGAATCTCTCGCAGCGTCCCGATGGCGCCGTCGGCAATCCAGCCGGCAACCGTGCGAACGTTCTGGCCCTCGCTGGCCGGCAGGAAGTGCGTGGAGACCTTCGTCTGCCGGGCGGTCTCGATGACCAGTCTGGCCTCCCTAACGCGATTGGCCAGCGGCTTGTGCATGACGACGTGCTTGCCCTTCCTCATGGCCGCAATCGAGACGATCGCGTGAAGGTGGTCGGGCGTCATCACCTTGACCGCGTCGATGTCCTTTTCCTTTTCCAGCAGTTCGCGGTAGTCCGCATAGGAAGCGCAACCGTGGAATCCGCCGGAAGGCGTCTTGTCCGAGTAGTACAGCTCGACGACTTCCTTGCCCACGTCGCGGCCGCCGGGGACTCTGCCGGCGCCCTTCCTCCAGTCGGGCCTTCCCAGTCCTGACGCGATGGTGCTCCGAACGCTGTCCTTGCCCCACTCCACGTAGTCGCTGCTGTCCTTGTTCGGGTCGCAGACCGCCACCACCTGCACCTGCGGCATGGCCAGCAGTTGCACCATTTCGGTAAGCCCTTGCGTGCCGCAGCCGATGTTGGCGAGGGTGATCTTCTCGCTCGGCGCGACGTAGCCGGCCCCTCCCAGCACGTGACGTGGTACGATGGTGACGGCGCCCGCTGAGGCAGCCGCGTATCTCAGGAATTTGCGACGGTTCATGTCAGATGCCATTGCCTGTCTCCTTGATCGGGTGGATTGACGCATCATCCAAGCACGGAACGTGAAACGGTCCTCGCAGGATCGTGCCTGTATGTTAACCCGCGCACCCGGAATGCACAAGAAGCCGTCGCCGACTATGGGAACTTGAGGTCCTCAGAATCCATGCTATGATGGCACGGGCTCGGACCCACAATGCGACTGACGGGCGAATTAAGAAGACCCGCTTCTCTTGACACAAGGAGTCTCTGATGCAGAAGACCATGATTATCGCGTTCCTGCTCGTCCTGCTGCGGTTTGACTCGATTCCCGCACCAGGCGCAAACGCCGGCAGCGAGGCGCCGGCCCCGGCTCGGGCCGCGGCGCCGAATGTCGTTGTATATCCCGCTCCGGCGGGCGAGACGTTGTCCACCGATTACGCAGTGCAGGTGGAAGGCTTGAAGGTCGACTTGCACGGCTCCCGCGTGCTCGATCCTCCTTTCGCGGGCAAGGAGTGGGACTATGGCGGGCCGTACTCCTTCGCGAATTTCGACATGTCGGGCCCCGTTACGGTTCGCATCACATCCCCGCGTTCGCTTCGGAACGTGGTGGTCCGGCCGCAGTCATCCGGCGTGCAACCTACCATCGTAGACGATCACACGATCACCCTGACGCTCGAACGACCGTGCAAGCTCAGCATCGAGCCGGACGGCCGGCGAGGCCCCCTGCTGCTGTTCGCCAACCCGCCGGAAACCGATGCCCCCGAGGCCGGCGACGAAGGCGTAGTGTACTTCGGGCCGGGCATGCACAAGCCCGAGAGAATCGTCCTTGGCAGCGACCAGACCCTCTATCTGGCCGGTGGAGCGGTCGTCAAGGCGGAGGTGCTGGTTCAAGGCTCGAACGTCCGGATTCGCGGTCGCGGCATCCTCGACGGCTCCGACTGGGAGTGGCGCAAAGGCCCGGTGGGCAATCTGGTCGCGATTCGCAACAGCAGCGACGTCGAGATTCGCGACATCACGCTGCGCGGCTCCTCGCACTGGACCATCGTCCCCAAGAGCAGCCGGCACGTGACGATTCGGAACGTCAAGCTCTGCAATTCCCGCGTCCAGAACGACGACGGCATCAACCCGTGCAACTCGCAGGACGTTTTGATTACCGACTGCTTCATCCGGAGCGACGACGACTGTGTCGCGCTGAAGGGTCTCGATTTCGAGGGAACCAACAGCAACGTGGAGCGGATCACCGTGGAGAATTCGATCCTCTGGTGCGACCGCGCCCGCATCTTCCTGCTCGGGCACGAGAGCCGGGCCGCGTTCATGCGCGACATCACGCTGCGGAATCTCGACATCATCCACTTCACCATGGCGCCGTTTCTGTTCGAGCCGGGCGAGGACATGCGGCTGGAAAATGTCACTGTCAAAGACGTCCGGATGCACGGCGAGGGCCAGCGTGAGTTCATCCGTCTGCGCCCGGTGGTGAACCAGTACATGCGAAAGAAGGTCCCCGGATTCATCCGCAACATCCGCTTCAAAAATGTCACGATCGAGGGCCAAAGCGGCGAGTATCTCGTGCAGGTCATGGGAGCGGACCCCGAGCACGACGTTCGCGACGTAACGTTCGAAAACGTCTCGATCAACGGGCAGAAGCTGACCCGCGCATCCGAACGGGTCCAGGTCGGCGAACACACGGACGACCTGCACTTCGATTCTGACGCACCATAGCAGCGATTCAAGGAGAAAACGATATGCGCAGTTCCCTCGTCATCTGGCTCTGTTCCGTGAACCTGCTACTGGGCATCCTCATTGACGTGCCGACATATGCGGCCGATGAGCCGGAGACGTTCTCGCCGCCCTTCGGGCTACTGCTGAGCCGGAGCGAGACTTCGGCCGGTCGCGGGCGACGCGGACTTGGCTTGGAAGCCGGTGATCCCGTTCGTGAGCGGCTGGTCCAAGGAACACTCTCGGAATTTGCGCCCGAGGAAGGCTCTTCACCGCAAGGCATGGAAGGATGGCAGTGGAAGCGCGTCCCGTTCGACGACAACGGTACGGTCCAGGATCGCGGGACGTATCTCTACGCGCCCGTTGCGTCGGATGTATCCAAAGTGCTGATCCTCAACGCCTCCGGGCAGAGCGAAACGTATGTGAACGGTGTGCCTCGCGGCGGGGACATCTATAATAACGGCTACGTGCATCTGCCGGTTCTTCTGCACGAGGGTACAAATCACCTGCTGTTTCGGGCTGGACGCGGTTCCTTCAAGGTCCGCCTCTATGAGCCTCCAGCAGCGGTCTTTCTCCAGGAGCAGGACACGACGATGCCTGACATGGTTGCCGGACAGCCGGCGTACACCGGGGGTGCCGTCGTGGTTGTCAATGCGACATCGAGAACCGCAGAGGGGTTCACCCTCTCGCTGGACGCGCCGGGGCTCAGTAGTGAACGGACTGTTGTTCCGACGATCCCTCCTCTGACCGTGCGGAAGGTCGGATTCCGGATTCGCACCAACGCAGTTGTGGACGGTCAGAAGATCGAGGGCAGACCCCAGTTGCTGAAGCCGGACGCCAGCCTTTCTCACGCGATGCCTTTGAGTCTGGAGGTTATCTCTGCCGACCAGCGTCGCCGGATCACGTTTGTCAGCGGCATCGACGGCACCGTGCAGTATTTCAGCCTGCTGCCCGCCACAGCCGGCCCGCCGAACGATCCGCTGCCCGCTATCGTCTTGTCATGCCACGGCGCCGGCGTGGAGGCCCACGGCCAAGCCGGAGCGTACTCGCCCAAGCGGTGGTTCCACATCGTCGCCCCGACGAACCGCCGGCCGTACGGATTCGACTGGGAGGACTTCGGACGGATGGACGCCATGGAAGTGCTCGATATCGCACAGAAGACGCTGGCGCACGATCCATCTCGCATCTATCTGACCGGCCATTCGATGGGCGGCCACGGGGCCTGGCATCTGGGCGTCACCTACCCCGACCGTTTCGCCGCAGTCGGCCCCAGTGCCGGCTGGCTTTCACGCTCCTCCTATGGCGGGCGTCGCAGTCAAAGCACGGACGAATCTCCGATGGAGGTCCTGCTGAACCGGGGCCAGAAGTCCGGCGACACCCTCGCTCTGGCCGCCAACTTGAAGCAGCAAGCAGTGTACATCCTGCACGGCGGAAACGACGACAACGTGCCCCCCGCCCAGGCCAGAACGATGGCCGAAGTGCTCGAAGGGCTCCACCACGACTGGATCTACCATGAGGAACCCAACCAGGGACACTGGTGGGGCAATGAATACAACGATGGCGGGTCGGCCTGCGTGGACTGGCCGTTCATGTTCGATCGGTTCGCGCGCCACGCTCTGGCGCCCTCGTCAGCGATCCGCAAGGTCGATTTCACCACGGCCAATCCCGGCGTGTCGAGCCGCTGTCACTGGCTGGCCATCGAAGGGCAAATCCGACACATGGACCTGAGCAAGGCCCACGTGGAAAACTGGCCCCACAGGCGCCTGTTCAAGGGCGTCACAGACAACGTCGCCGTCCTGAGGCTGGACGTAGGCCATCTGCCCGCCCGCGAGCCCATCACCGTGGAGCTCGACGGCCAGGCGATTGACGGGATAGCTTATCCCGACCGGATCGACTCTATCTGGCTCGAACGGAAGGACGGCCGCTGGCAGAGCGTGGAGAAACCCCCGCTGCGAAACAAAGGTCCCCACCGCTACGGCAGCGTCAAAGATGAGCTGCGCCATCGGTTCCTGCTCGTGTACGGGACCTGCGGAACAGCGGAGGAGAACATATGGTCCTTCGCCAAGGCACGCTACGACGCCGAAACGTTCCTGTATCGCGGCAATGCCTCGCCAGAGATGGTGCCGGACGCAGCGTTCGAGCCGTCCCGCTATCGCGAGCGCACGGTGGTCCTCTACGGCAACGCCGAGACGAACTCGGCCTGGTCCGCCCTCCTGGGCGACAGCCCGCTGCAGGTCCATCGAGATCGAATTCAGCTCGGAGACCGCACCTTCGAAGGGGACAACCTCAGCACGGTCTTCGTCCGACCTCGACCGGACAGCGACGTCGCATCGGTCGTGGTCATCGGCGGCACCGGGCCGGCTGGCACGCGGTCCACGTACTCGCTGTCGCTCTTCACGCCGTTCGTTCGCTATCCGGACTGTGTGATCAGACGCATCGACCGGGATGGCGCCCGAGATTCGCGTCCTGTCGCCGCCGGCTACTTCGGACCGGACTGGTCGACCGAAAACGGCGAGTTCGTCTTCTCCGACCCGGAAGGGGCATCGTAACGATGACCCGGTCCCAGCAGAATCCGCGCCAGAGGAAGGCAAATTGCCTCCACTTCGCCCATTGCGGCGAGACTGTGGCAACCGAGGCAGAGGACTGACGTGACAATGGATCGCATGGCCGGCATGGACAGACCGAGGCAAGTATCGTTATCGTTCGACCGGGGCACACTCCTGCTGACGGGCCTGGAACGTACGGAGTCGCCCACCGTTGCCGATCCTTCCATCTGGATGTGGGACCCACGCGTCGGGGCCTGGCGCTGCGAAGCGATTCATTATTCCTCCATCCGGGCCGCAGGAGTTTGTCAAGACAATGTGCCGCAACCCGTCTGCGTCTCCTGGCCGAAGACGGATCTGCCCGAACTGAGGCCGGAGCAGGCGGAGGCTCTTGACGCCTGGATCCAGGCGGGCCGGCGAGGTCAGATCATCATGCCCACCGGGACTGGCAAGACGGAAGTGGCCTTTGCCGCTATGGCCGAGGTCCGCGTGGCGACGCTGGTTGTGGCGCCGGTGCGCGATTTGATGTATCAGTGGCACAGGCGGATTCTGAAGACCTTCGGCTACGACGCAGGCATCGTCGGTGACAATCTCTTTGACATCCGGCCCGTGACCATAACGACGTACGACAGCGCCTACATTCACATGGACAAGATGGGAGCCGGATTTGGCCTGCTGATCTTCGACGAGGAGCATCACCTGCCGGGCAAGTGCCGTCGTGAGGCGGCAATCCTCAGCACTGCCCCCCTGCGGCTGGGACTGACGGCGACGCCCGAACGCTCCGACGGCCTGCACGCCGACCTGGACTGGCTCATCGGCCCCGTTGCGTACCGCATGCCCTTCCACAAGGCAAAGGGTTCGGCTCTTGCCGATTTTGACGTCGTGCGTATCCCGGTCGCGCTGAACGACAACGAACAGGCAATCTACGACCATTGCAGCCGAACGGTCCGCCAGTTCATCGCATCGCGCCGCAAAGACCTCCCGAGCTACACGTGGCAGGACCTCTGCAAAGAGTCGGGCAAGGACCCCGAGGCCCGTCACGCACAGAAGAGCTACTATCTCAAACAGTCGATTGAGGACCGGGCCGCGGAGAAACTCCGCGTGCTCGAGGACATCTTCCGCCTGCACAACGGCCAGCAGATCCTGGTGTTCGCCGGCTCCAACGCCATGGCAATCGAGGTATCGAAGCGTTTCCTGCTGCCGACGATCCTGTCCCACACGCGAAAGCGCGAGCGGCTGGCCGTGCTGGAAGGGTTCGCCAAGGGACTCTTCAGTGTCCTCGTTGCCAACCGAGTCCTCGACGAAGGGGTGGATGTGCCGGAGGCGAAGGTGGCGGTGGTGATCGGCGGCCAGGGTTCCACGCGCCAAGCTGCCCAGAGACTGGGCCGCGTCCTGCGAAGGTCCGGCAATTCCAGGGCCACGCTGTACGAGGTGGTCTGCGAGGACACCAAGGAGGTCGAGCGTTCCCGAAAGAGACGCAGAAGCGATGCTTACGAGCGAACTGTCCATCGTCGAGTATGAGGCGGGCCGGGCCGTTCCCGACCGCCTGACGCAGATCCGGCATCGGCATTACGTAGACTACGCCGAGCGGATGTTGACGGTCTATCGCACCGGCGTCGGCCGCCAGCGACGCTGGCTGCACCAGCAGATCGAGGCGATCTTCGCCGACGAACCTGACTGCCCCGTTCGGCGAATCCAGGCGTTCTGCAAGCTGCTCGATGACAAGTCCACTTTCCAGACCGACCCGGCCGGCAAGGCGGCCAAGCTACGGCTGGAGGTGTTCTCACAGGTCGCGTGTTTCCATCCGCTGGTTCAGCAGTCGGACCAGCTCTTCGAGCATGAGGAAGGCAAAGCAAAGACCGCCCTTGCCAACAAACTGGGCACCCCGTGGGACGAGATAGACCGTGCGCTGTATGCCGACGTCATGGCGTACCAGCCGCTGGAGGAGTTTGCCGGCTATCCCGATCCGGCCGCCCTCCTGTCTCGCTACAACGTGGCCCAGCTCCAGGCGTGTCTCTACCGGGCCGAGAGCATGACCGTCGTGGCCACCAGCGATCTGAAGACCATCGTCCGATACGCCAAGCTGGCACGGCTGCTGCACGAAATCACAAGGCTGGGTCCTTCACAGTTTCGTCTGAGCTTTGCGGGGCCGGCCTCGGTGCTGCGCCAGACACGCCGCTACGGTGTGAACTTCGCCAGATTCCTGCCGGCCTTGCTCGCCTGTGAAGGCTGGAGCATGACAGCCATCGTGCGAACACCCTGGAACACCCGTGCCACACTCGCGATCTCCGATCGGGACCGTTTCACCAGCCATTTGCCTGCGCCGCAGGAATTCGACTCGGCCCTGGAAGAGTCCTTCGCCGAGAAGTTCGGGCCGAAGCGGGATGGGTGGGAGTTGATTCGGGAAGGCGAAATCCTCCACGATCGCCAGAAGACTTTCCTTCCAGATTTCACGTTTCGGCATGAAGATGGAACGGAGGTGTTTCTGGAGATCGTCGGCTTCTGGACGCCGGAATATCTGGCCCACAAACGCGAAACCCTCCGGCAGTTTCGGCATCACAACATCCTGATCGCCGTCCCGGAAGCGTCCGTCCGGGAAGGGGCACGCGTCTTGGAGAACGTACTGGTCTACAAGACAGCTCTGAAGCCCGCGCCTCTACTGGAACTGCTGGAGGCAATCCGAGCGAAACGCGCCACCGGCAGCCACAGGGAAGACCACGTTACCCCGGATCAAGGCGCCGGACCATGACCATGCCCCGGCCCCTGTGAGACCGTGTTGACGCAACCAGGCGGCCGGAATCGCCTCGTGCACGTGGCTGGCGCCCGCATTCCACCACGAGCCGCGAATTGACGCGCCGGCATGCTTCGGGCGCAGAACCGGCGGCTGAATCGTGGGGGCTATGGAATATAAGTGCTTTGCGCACAAGGAGTAAGGGAATTGGGCGGTATTGGACTTGAACCAACGACCTCCTGCGTGTCGAG